>JAOUQQ010000067.1 GCA_029879245.1 Chromatiales bacterium
GCAGGATACTGGTCCCGGTATTGCCCCTCACCACATCCCTCGTCTGACCGAGCGCTTCTATCGTGTTGATGTGGGGCGCTCTCGCGAGAGCGGAGGCACCGGACTTGGTCTGGCCATCGTCAAGCATGTACTCAACAGGCATGATGCCACCCTTCGTATCAGAAGCACTATCAACCATGGTAGCAACTTCAGCTGTGACTTCAGGAACGAGATGATCGTCGCCAGCAAGGCGGCCTGAACTTCGCTCCTGTCGCAGGCGGGATGTGGAATTCTATCGTTGTTTACATTCCCTCCTATGGCCAATACTATTACCGTGTTCGCACTGATGTGGCGTTAATCTATGCATTAGTGTTCAGTTCACAACTAAGGAGACACGAAGATGGAAATAAAAAAATTAATCATGCTGTTCGGACTATGCACCACGTTGGGTACGGTGGGGTGTGCCAGCAATTCGCCGCGAGTAGGCGGCTCAGCAGGGGGGGCCAATGCCACTAATGCGGGTCATGTGGAGCGTTGCCAGAACCCGTTGGGGACGGTGGCGATCATTGAAGACACCAATGAGGATTGGTATCGGCAATTGCGAAAGGACTACAAACTATCTTCTACTATTCCCCTGTTAAGACTTATGGTGCAGCAGTCAAATTGCTTTGTGGTGGTTGAGCGAGGCAAGGGGATGAAGGCGATGAGCCGTGAGCGCGATCTGATGAACTCCGGTGAAATGCGTGGTGGAAGTAATTTTGGCAAGGGACAGATGGTTGCCGCGGACTTCGGACTCTCCCCCAGTATTAACTTCAGTGAGGATAGTGGCGGCATGGGTGGCATGCTTGGCGGCTTGATGAGTCTGAATAGAAATACCAAGGCATTTGCCGGACTTGCAGGTGGCGTAAAGTTTAAGGAGGCTTCAACGACGCTGCTGCTAGTGGATAACCGTTCCGGTGTGCAACTGGCCGCTGCAGAGGGAAATGCCAGTAAAACTGACTTTAAGGCCTGGGGCGGGCTCTTTGGACGCTCTTCTGCAGGGTTGGGGGGATACACCAAAACCCCTGAAGGGAAGGTGATCGCCGGTGCCTTTGCCGATGCCTTTAACCAGATGGTGCTTGCGGTGAAGGACTACCGTGCGCAGGAGGTTGAGGGCGGTCTGGGTAAGGGTGGAAAGCTTAAAGTCGGTAATTAATTACCGTACTATTCGCTACCATGTGGGGTGGTCGTCATGGCCACCCTGCCTGTCTGTAACCCATTAATCCCTCCATTATCTTCCCCCAGGCTCTATCTCTTGAATGTTCTGGGTGCCTTGTCTCGATAAAATAACGTACCAAATCAAAACCGTAATAATACTGTCATTTTCTGGCGTCACAATGTCTGCATCCTAAGTGATGAGCAAACAGGAGTGACACTCTAATGAAAGCAGTAAACAATATTCTTGCCGGTGTTATCGGTATCAGCATGCTGGCAGGTCAGGCCCATGCGGCGGCCAAGGTAGAGGCCGCTGTACCTGAGTACAGCAAGGCGAGTGGCGTATCGGGCAACATCTCAAGCGTCGGTTCCGACACCCTGGCCAATCTGATGACTCTGTGGGCAGAGGAGTTCAAGCGTGAGTACCCCAATGTGAACATTCAGATCCAGGCCGCTGGCTCCTCTACTGCACCACCAGCCTTGACCGAGGGGACCTCCAACCTGGGGCCGATGAGCCGCAAGATGAAGAACAAGGAGCTGGAGGCGTTTGAGAAAAAGCACGGTTATCAGCCCCTGGCGATCCCGGTCGCCATCGACGCCCTGGCGGTCTATGTGCACAAGGACAATCCGATAAAGGGGCTGACCATTCCTCAGGTTGATGCCATCTTCTCTTCGACCCGCAAGTGTGGTGGTGACAGTGACATTATCAAGTGGGGTGATGCGGGTGTCGGTGGTGCCCTGTCAGGTCAGAACATCCAGATCTACGGTCGCAATTCGGTCTCCGGTACCTATGGTTACTTCAAGAAGAAGGGGCTGTGTAAGGGTGACTTCAGGAACACCGTTAATGAGCAGCCTGGTTCCGCCTCGGTGGTGCAGTCGGTCTCAAGCTCCCTCAACGGTATTGGTTACTCTGGTATCGGCTACAAGACTTCAGGTGTTAAGGCAGTGGCGCTGGCGAAGAAGAGTGGTGAGAAGTTTATAGAGGCGACTCCGGACAACGCGGTCTCAGGCAGCTACCCGCTGAGCCGCTTCCTCTACGTCTATGTGAACAAGCAGCCCAATAAGCCGCTGGCACCCCTGGAGCGTGAGTTCATCAAGATGGTGCTCTCCCGTGTCGGGCAGGAGGTGGTGATTAAGGATGGTTATATCCCACTTCCCGCCAAGGTTATTGAGAAACAGTTAGAAGCCATTAAATAACGGCTGTCAGGAAGCTGATGAGAGACGCCCCGATTTTTCGGGGCGTTTCTATTTCTGCCATCACTGCCCGGAAAGTGGTGGCGGATTTACACTAATATTGTTAAAACGGAGTAGGGATAGGGAGGAGTACCATATGCATTATCTGGGTACCAACCTCCTGAACTACGATCATCTCTAACAGGGTAATTTGAAGGGGAGGGGTTGAGTCTACTCTCGTCACACCATGCAGAACAGAAACAGTAACAGTCAGATCTGGCGCGAGGCGGTGACGTTGCGTCGCAACCGCCGTGCAAAATATGTCCGACTGCGGATCTATCCTCCCGGCCAGGTAGAGGTGGTGATTCCGCATAATTTCGATGAGAGGGCACTACCTCAGATTCTGGAACAGCACACGCCCTGGGTAGAGGAGAGATTGCGCCACTACAGTACCCAGGAGCGCTTTCAGCTCGCTCCGCCGCAGTGGTTGAATCTGGAAGCGATCGAGGAGCGGTGGCGGGTCGAATATCAGCCAGGAAATGGTCAGCGTAGTAGCTGCCGTACACCCGGTGAGGGAGAGCTGGTGATTGCCGCCCCTACTCCTGAACAGCAGCGCGAAATGCTAAAGCGTTGGCTGGCACGCAGAGCGAAGGAGGTGTTGCCCCCGTGGCTGGAGCAGACCAGCAGGGAGCTATCGCTGCCCTTTAGCGGGGTATCGATTCGCGGTCAGCGCACACGTTGGGGTAGCTGCTCTTCCAGGGGGGCGATAAACCTGAACTATGCACTGCTCTTTCTGCAACCGGATCTGGTGCGCTACCTCTTTGTGCATGAGTTGTGTCATACCGTACATCTCAACCACTCACGGAAGTTCTGGGCACTGGTAAAGGAAAAAGAACCTCACTACCGGAGCTATGAGCAGGCCTTGAAACAGGCCTCTGCGCAGGTTCCGACCTGGCTCTATATGCCGTTTCAGATCGCACCGTCTTGAGCCGCTGGCAGTGGAGCGGTTTCGTGTCTATGGTTACAGCAGGTGAGTTGCAAAAGGAGGATCAGGGTGAGTGAACTGACGAACAAAGAGGGGGGTGGAGAGGGGATCTGGATTCGTGCCCTCTACATGCTGTTATTTGTGCTGCTCTACAGCGTTGCCGAGTTCGTCATGGTGGCGGTGGTACTGGTGCAGTTTGGCTACAGGGCGATTAATGATGCATCGCATCCACGCCTGTTGAGTCTGGGGGCGTCGATCTCCAGATACATCTATCAGGTATTGCGGTATCTGAGCTTCAACACCGAGATAATGCCCTATCCCTTCAGTGAGTGGCCAGAAGGTGAGCCGTCTGATGATTAGAGGCAGATATCCTTCATGACTCGCGAGACATCCTCCACATAATCCATATCCTCGTGACCGATATGGTGGAGCACCCACTTGGTGAGAAAGGCCGATAACTCCTTGATGATCGATTCGCCCGCCTCATGCCGTTGTGCCATAGAGTTGAGACGCTCAGTGAAGCGACGGTGGAGCTGGATGTGCGCCTCGGTGAATTCGTAATCGGCAGCAAACATCAATTCCTCCTCAAACTGGAAGTGTTCGCTCACGTAGGCCCGCATGCGGTGTAGGATATCGTCAACGGTTTTAGTTTCGGTGTGAATTGAGGCATCGTGCAGGTCGTTTATCATATCGACGATCCTGCGGTGCTGCTGATCGATGATGGAGATCCCGGTATCGAAGCGGCTCTCCCAGTGAATATGTGCCATAAACCCTCCCTGCCATTTAAGACTAGACTATGTGGCATAACTCGCAAGAAAATATACGCGCTATAACTTACTGTTTTCTATGGACGTAAGTAGTATGTGGAGTGGGAGAGGGTTGCATTTGTATCTCATCAACGGCACCTTTATAACTTCAATCTCGTGACCCCGATGACTTACTGAGAGACGACTGATGAAGGCACCGCAGATCCAGACAGCTATCCCCAAACGTCGCTATCAGCTGGGCGATTTTGGTATCACCGTACTGGGTGAGATAGAGAGCGGCGACGGTAACCAGTATCACTACCTCTTTGCCATGGTGCAGGATGGGCAGAGTGACCCATGCCTCTATGTCAGTGCGATCAAGGTGGGGGGCGATGCGTATACCCTCCATCTCAGTGCCCCCAATATGGAGCGTGACCTCGATACCTCGCCCGCCTGGCGCGACCTGGATCACTTCTGTGAGCAGGGGATCTCCATCGCCCAGCAGATCCTGGGTTTGAAGGATGAGTTCCCCCACCGTTTGATGTAAATCGATGAGCCGCAGGCGGTAATATTGTTGTCATATTACTGTCATATTGGCGCACTATGATGCGCCAATGAGCGAATCAATCAGACCTGTATCGCGTCGACTCGACGCCCCGGCCAATCCACGCCACCGCTGGCGCATGATCAAGGATCGCATGGCGCGTCACGGTGTGGCCTTTGGTGGGATCGGCGTGATCATCGCCATCGTGCTGATCTTCTTCTACCTGCTTTACGTAGTTTTTCCCCTCTTTATTCCCGCCAGTAGTGAGGCGGTGGCTCAGTATGCGGTGCCGGGGGAGGGGAGCACCCTCTATCTGGAGATGGAGGAGCAGGCGGGTCTGGCGGTGCGCTATTCCGACGCTGGTCGGGTGCTTTTTTTTGATACGGCCGATGGTACGTCTCAGGGCGAGGTTACCCTGTCGCAACTTGGTGAGGCGACCATCACCACGCTGGCCCGTGATGTCCCGGGCAGCCATACCGTGGCACTGGGGTTGAGCGATGGTCGTGCCCTGGTGGTGCAACACAAATTTTCCATCAGTTACCCCAACGATGTACGCACGGTGACGCCGCGGCTCGACTACCCCTACGGAGAGGAGCCGCTGGAACTGGCCGATAGTGGCATGACACTGCGCCGGCTGGCGATGAGCGATGGCGAGGACCGGCTGCTGTTTGCCGCCCTCGATGCCGAGGGTCAGCTGCATGTGGTGAAGTATCACAAGGAGTCCTCCTTTCTTGATGAGGAGGTGACGCTGGAGCGTGAGGCGGAGGTGGTAGAGGATGAGGGGGTAGAGGCCGATTACCTTCTACTGGAGCCGTCGCAACGCCACCTCTATCTGGCCGATGGGAGCGGTGAACTGCTGCACTACGATGTTAGCGACGAAGAGGCGACCCTGCAGGAGCGGGTGAAGCTCACCCCGAAGGGGCAGGGCCTGGGAAGTCTGGAGCTGCTGGTTGGTGGTTATTCACTGCTCGCCGGTAGTGATCAGGGTGAGGTGATACAGTGGTTCCCGGTACGTGACGAACACAACCACTACAAATTGACCGAGATCCGCCGTTTCCACTCCCAGGATCGGGGAATCGCCTCAATTGCGACTGAGGAGCGGCGCAAGGGTTTTCTCGTAGCCGACGAGTTGGGTCGGGTCGGTATCTACCATGCCACAGCACATCGCACCATTATGGTCGAGCAGGTGAGTGATGCCCCCATCGTACGGATGAGCAGCTCTCCTCGCTCCAACGCCTTTCTGGCCGAGGATAGCAATGGTCAACTCCACTTCTGGAAGGTGGAGAATGAGCACCCGGAGGTCTCATGGTCCTCCCTGTGGGGCAAGGTTCACTACGAGGGGTATGAGGAGCCGGGCTACACCTGGCAATCCTCCTCGGCGAGTAACGACTTCGAGCCCAAGTTCAGCCTTACTCCGCTCGCCTTCGGCACCCTCAAGGCCGCCTTCTACGCGATGATGATCGCGGTGCCACTGGCAATCCTCGGCGCGATCTACACCGCCTACTTTATGGCACCCCGTATGCGCAAGGTGGTCAAGCCGACCATTGAGATTATGGAGGCGTTGCCAACGGTGATCCTCGGCTTCCTCGCCGGTCTGTGGCTCGCCCCGGTAATGGAGGATCACCTGCCGGCGATCTTCGTGCTACTGCTATTGATGCCACTGGCAGTATTGCTGTTTGGTTATCTTATCCACCGTCTGCCGAGCGGGCTGCGTGCCCGCATCCCTGAGGGGTGGGAGGCGGCGTTGCTGATCCCGGTGGTGACCGGCATCACCTGGTTCAGTTTTGCCATCAGTCTGCCGATGGAGAATCTGCTGTTTGGTGGGGATATGCGTTCGTGGCTGAGCAATGAGATGGGTATCGGCTACGATCAGCGCAACTCACTGGTGGTCGGTATTGCGATGGGTTTTGCGGTGATCCCGACCATCTTCTCCATTGCCGAGGATGCGATCTTCAGTGTTCCTCGCCACCTTACCAACGGTTCGCTGGCGTTGGGTGCTACCCCGTGGCAGACCCTGGTAAGAGTAGTGATCCTCACCGCCAGCCCCGGTATCTTCTCCGCCGTAATGATCGGTATGGGGCGGGCCGTGGGCGAGACGATGATTGTGCTGATGGCCACCGGCAACACCCCGGTGATGGACTTCAGCATCTTCCAGGGGATGCGTACCCTCTCCGCCAACATTGCGGTGGAGATGCCAGAGTCTGAAGTGGCGAGCACCCATTACCGCATTCTCTTCCTCGCCGCGCTGGTGCTCTTTATGTTTACCTTTGTCTTCAATACCCTGGCCGAGATCGTGCGCCAGCGGTTACGGCGCAAGTACAGCAGCCTGTAAGTGGAGCCGACGATGAAAGATATCAAACAGTGGTTTCGCAGTGGCTCCCCCTGGGTCTGGTTAAACGCAGGGGCGGTGACCGCCAGTATTGTGATGGTGGCGGCACTGATCATGCTCATCGCCGTGCGTGGTCTGGGTCACTTCTGGGCCAAGCCGATCTTTGAGGCGGAGTATGTGGAGGCGGACGGCACCACCATCCGTCTCATCGGTGAGATCCACGACAGTGAACGTGTGCCCGCCGAGCGCCTGCGTGACAAGGGGGTTGCCGTTGCGCAGGGGGTCGAGACGATCCAGCGTTTCCTGGTGAAGACCGGCAACCGCGATACCGGAGGTCTCGATTTTCGTTGGGCGCTGGAGTCGCAGATCAGGGAGCGGCATTTTCCGGAGGAACTGATCGCCCTGGAGCGCTATGAGTGGGGTAACTTCTACGGTTATCTGAAGAGTGTTAAGGAGAGCGGCGAGATCATTGCAGAGGGAGAGGCTGCGTGGCCGGAGCTGCTCACGCGCCTGCAGCGTGTTGCCGAACTGCATCAGCAGATCAAGGCGATCGAGAAGGTAGAGATTGGCGCGGTTAACTACAACATGGAGCGGTTGCGCCTCAGGGGGCGTTCACTCGAACTGGATGGTGAAGAGGCGGGCAGTCGGCGATTTGTGACTCTCGATGAGGAGCGTGCCGTGCTGCAGCGTGAGTATGAGGGGCTGCAGCGTAACCTCAACGAGTTACTTCATCAGGTAGAGCGTGACAGCATCACCGCCGAGGTGATGGATGGTCGTATCGTCGAGTTGCCACTTGCACAGGTAGTACGTGCCTATCGTCCCAATGCGATGGGGATGTTCAGCAAGATTGGTTTCTACATGAGCAAGCTATGGGAGTTTGTCAGTGAGGACCCACGCGAGGCCAACACCGAGGGCGGCATCTTCCCGGCGATCTTCGGTACCGTGCTGATGGTGATCCTGATGTCGATCTTCGTTACCCCCTTTGGTGTGGTGGCCGCCGTCTACCTGCGCGAGTACGCCAAGCAGGGGCCGCTCACCCGCACCATCCGAATCGCGGTCAATAATCTGGCCGGGGTACCGTCGATCGTCTACGGGGTGTTCGGTCTCGGTTTCTTTGTCTACTTCCTCGGCGGCAATATTGACCAGCTCTTCTTCCCCGAGGCGCTGCCTTCACCCACCTTCGGTACCGGGGGGCTGATGTGGGCCTCACTGACCCTGGCGATCCTCACCGTGCCGGTGGTGATCGTGGCGACCGAGGAGGGGTTGTCGCGTATCCCCCGTTCGATTCGCGAAGGTTCTATGGCCCTTGGCGCCACCAAGGCGGAGACCCTGTGGCGCACCGTATTGCCGATGGCCAGCCCCGCGATGATGACCGGCCTCATTCTGGCGGTGGCCCGTGCCGCCGGCGAGGTGGCACCGTTGATGCTGGTCGGTGTTGTCAAACTTGCACCCTCGCTGGGGCTCGACGGCAACTATCCGTTCCTCCACCTCGACAGAAAATTCATGCACCTGGGCTTTCATATCTACGATGTCGGTTTTCAGAGCCCTAACGTCGAGGCGGCGCGTCCGCTGGTCTATGCTACCGCGTTGCTGCTGGTGCTGGTGATCGTGCTACTCAATCTGGCGGCCATCGCCATCCGAAACCACCTGCGTGAGAAGTATCGCGCCCTGGAACATTAAGCGAGATTTGAGATGACTGAGTCTACTGCCCCAACCCACGGCTTCGATATTAGCGCGATGGATCGTGATGCCCGCCAACTGCGCCTGGCGGATGAGACGGTCTGCCTCGAGGTGAGTGACCTTAACCTCTACTACGGTGAGAAGCAGGCCCTTAACAATATTAATATGCGAATCCCAAAGCAGCGCGTCTCAGCCTTTATCGGACCATCCGGTTGCGGCAAGTCGACCCTGTTGCGCTGTTTCAACCGGATGAACGATCTGGTCGATGGGGTGCGCATAGAGGGGAAGATCGAGATCGACGGTGAGGATATGTATGGCCCCCACGTCAATGTGGCGGAGCTGCGTCGCCGTATCGGCATGGTGTTTCAGAAGCCCAATCCCTTCCCAAAATCGATCTACGAGAACGTTGCCTACGGTCTGCGTCTGCAGGGTAATCCAGGCAAGCGAGAACTTGATGAGGTGGTAGAGAAGGCGCTACGTGGTGCCGCACTGTGGGATGAGGTAAAGGATCGCCTGCACGACTCGGCACTCGGCCTCTCCGGCGGTCAGCAGCAACGCCTGGTGATCGCACGTTCCATTGCCATCGAACCCGAGGTGTTGCTGCTGGATGAGCCCGCCTCGGCGCTTGACCCGATCTCTACCCTGAAGATCGAAGAGTTGATCTATGAGTTAAAGGATCAGTACACCATCGTCATCGTTACCCACAACATGCAGCAGGCGGCGCGTGTCTCGGACTATACTGCCTTTATGTTTATGGGTGACCTGGTAGAGTTTGGTGATACCGATACCCTGTTCACCAACCCACGCAAGAAACAGACAGAAGATTACATCACCGGACGTTACGGTTAACCGTATACCAACCGGGATAATGGAGAGAGGATAATGAGTATGAATATCGGCCAGCATATTTCCCAGCAGTTCAACGAAGAGCTGGAGGCGATCCGTAACCACGTGATGGCGATGGGTGGACTGGTAGAGCAGCAGTTGACAGATGCCATCACTGCACTGGTCGATGCGAATGCTGAACTGGGTGAACGGGTGATACAGAACGACCACAAGGTCAATGGTCTGGAGGTCAACATTGACGAGGAGTGCTCACGGGTACTGGCACGTCGTCAGCCGGCTGCCGGTGACCTGCGCCTTATCGTTGCGGTGATCAAGACCATTACCGACCTTGAACGAATCGGTGATCAGGCCGAAAGGGTCGGACGCATGGCAGTACGTCTGGCCGATGCAGAGATGAAGCAGAGCAACTATGTGGAGCTACAACACATGGGCAATCATGTGCGCGAAATGCTACACGATGCCCTGGATGCCTTTGCCCGCATGGATGCCGAGGCGGCGCTGGCGGTCGCCCATGAGGATGTAAAGGTAGACAGGGAGTATGAGTCGATTATGCGCCAGCTGATGACCTATATGATGGAGGACCCACGCACTATTTCTCGTGTGCTGGATGAGATGTGGGCGGCGCGTGCGCTGGAGCGTATTGGTGATCATGCCGGCAATATCGCGGAGTATGTGATCTATCTGGTGAAGGGTAAGGATGTGCGCCACGTTACTCTGGAGCAGATGGAGGAGGAGGTGCGTTCAGAACGCTAACCTCTGTCTCCTCGACAAGAGAGCGGGCACGGCCCGCTTTTTTTTCGATTTGCATTTGTCGCTGTAGTTGGCATAGTTTATGGCTAAGCAATAAGCGGGAGACAGCATGCCTTCAGTCAAACTCTCTGAACTCTTTTACGTCGAGGAGTCAATGATCCACGGAAAGGGTCTATTCGCGAAGTGTATAATTAACAAGGGTGACTATATGGGGACCTACAGGGGACCGCTCTGCTATGACATGGAGTCAGGCGGTCCGCATGTGTTGTGGGTGGAAGATGATGATGGCGTCTGGATAGGTCGCGATGGCCGTAACATTCTGCGCTACATGAATCACCATGCAACACCCTGTGCAGCATTTGATGGTTTTGATCTCTACGCACTAAGGGATATTCATCAGGGAAACGAGATCACCATCCACTACGGTGATGAGTTTGTTGAGGCAATAGGCGATGAGTATCCCGAGAAGTGACGGCTCCTCTCTGATCTGGTCTCGTCCTCTAGCTCCTCCTCATCAATCGATTCGATACCACTGCGGGTAATACGATCAAAATAGCGCGCGCGGTAGAGTAGGCGTTGTGGTAAGCCGACCATGTCACTAAAACCACTGCGATCATGCAGTACGTTGTTGCTAATCAACCCCATTCCAGGCTCCAGTGTGGCGCGATGGATACAGGGTAGATCGCTATCCAGAATAGCCTCAAGAAATCCAATAGCCTCTTTAACTGTCTCATCATCCTTCCAGATGATATTGCGCTGTCGCATGGTATAGCGCATGTGCAGGTCACCGCTTTCAGCTATAACGGAAAAGACGGGTCCTACTGCAGCGTCACGCAGATTACCATGCATATCAGTACCTGGCGGAATGGTCATGGCATCTTGCGACATGAGGGCTTCGATATAGGCAGGATTTTCGTCGCGTAGCAGGATATAGGCGATCTCGTGATCCAGCAGGGCGTTTTCCCCGCCGTGTGCTGCGCGGTGTACGCAGTGCAACATTAGACCACAAACTTGTGCATCGGCGGGATTATAGTAACCATCTGTATGCCAGTTAATCGGACGGTTGGTATAGGGAATGTAGAAAGGGTGACTACCCGCATCATTAACGGTCAGTGAGGTTAGACCATCATCATCGGCAAGCCAGTTATGGTTGAGATTTCGCAGCCCAAATCGGGCCGCAATTTTTCGAGGAATCGATTTGTCCGAGTCCTGACAACTGCGGCTGGCGTAGATCACCATGTTGTTGTGACGGATAGTGCTTAGCAGCGCCATGACCTCCGTATCGCTAAGGTTGCGAGGGTCATGTACGGGCACGATCAGCTCATCGACATGTCTAGCGGCATGATTCAGCTTCCAGCGGCGCCATTGTTGATAGGCGCGACCGTTATTGAGGGCAAAGGGGGTGTTGCTGGCGTTAAAATATGACATGACGACGCCCTCCGTATGCAAAGAACATTATTGGCTGGCCGCTAACTTTTCATACATACCTGTGATCTCATTCATCTTGACTAGAAGTTTCTCACTACTCATTGCTGCAATAAGCGGAACCAGACTATCCTTATTTCTCTCCAGCCCATGGTCGAACAGATTCCACTCCTTTGATGCCTCCTGCAGTTTTTTATCTATTTCCTGTGTGTTCTCCCTAGCGGCGATTAGTTCGGCTAGTGCACCACTGAACTCATTTCTGGCCTGTTGAATCTCCGCCTCGATTTCAGAATTATCTATCCCCCAGGAGCGCAGCATGTAAAACTTTGCCAGGCGTTGTGACAGCATGCGCTGCCGACCGGCAACGTTTACCAGGCGTCCATAGGAGCTACCGGAGATGTCCTGCAGCTTAAGCACCACCTTGTTGGCTGCGCGTAGCAATTCATCATTGGTGTCGAGCAAAATCTCTGCATTCTCACGACTGATCGGCGACTGTAGTACTTTCTTAAAGGGGATCCACAACGCCTCCACCTTCTCCAGTGAGGGTCGAATCGCCTCGGCGGGTGGGTAAGCCTTCAGCTCTCTTAACTGTAACTCGAATAGGTCGATCGCCTTTGTCAGCTGTTCCTCGGCCTCTTCACGCTGTACATCGATACCAATCATGCAATAGCTCTTCACCATGCGCTGGCTCAACATACGCTGACGACCTGCCTGATTGATGGCAGATGAGATCGTTGCGATCTCTGCCTGGGCAGGAGCCAGAGTGATGGTGAGAAGAAGAAGTACAGTGAGTCGATGAAGTGTTTGGCGCATAGAGTTACTCCATATTGAACACCAGATCCACAGGATCAACGGAGGTACTGTCAGAGGGATCTGAGTCTATTCAGGGCAGATATCGACAGCCATAATCAGATGCCATTCTGGAGAAAAATGGCACCCCTCGCTATTAGCCTAAGGTGGTATGGCTTAGGTGATAACGACAGTGGCTAAAGAGGGGGAGGCGAAGCGCCGTAGAGGCGCTACGCCTAGTTGGTAAGGAGAAACTCCAGCAGTGCTTTTTGTGCGTGGAGGCGATTCTCCGCCTGATCCCATACCACGCTCTGCTGACCATCAATTACGGAGGCACTTACCTCTTCACCGCGGTGAGCGGGTAGACAGTGGAGGAAGATGGCATCGTCATTGGCGCTGGCCATTACCGCATCATCGACCATAAAGCCACTAAAGGCGGCCTCGCGGATCTTCTGCTCCTCCTCCTGCCCCATGCTGGCCCAGACATCGGTGGTGACCATATCGGCCTCATCGGCGGCGGCTCTGGGATCGCGTACGATCTCCACGCAGTCACCTGCGGCAGCCAATACGCTCTGATCCGGATCGTAGCCCTCGGGACAGGCTGCCCTGAGTTTAAAACCGAACTGGCGTGCGGCGTTGATGTAGGAGTGGCACATGTTGTTGCCATCACCGATCCACGCCACCGTCTTACCTGCGATGCTGCCACGATGCTCCACATAGGTCTGTACATCGGCCAGTAACTGGCAGGGGTGATACATGTCGGTGAGGGCGTTGATCACCGGCACCTCAGAGTACTGGGCAAATAGCTCCACCTTCTCGTGTTCAAAGGTGCGGATCATCACCGCATCGACCATCCGTGAGAGGACCCGTGCACTATCTTCGATCGGCTCGCCACGGCCCAGTTGGGTGTCGCGCGGTGAGAGGAAGAGTGCGTGGCCACCGAACTGGGTCATCCCGGTCTCGAAGCTGACGCGGGTACGGGTGGAGGACTTCTCGAAGATCATACCCAGAGTCTGGTTCTTCAACGGCTCATAGATCTCTTTGCGTTTGACCATCGCCTTCAGTTCGATGGCGCGCTGGATCACCCCGTTCAGCTCGTCGGGGCTGAGATCAAGAAGGGTAAGAAAGTGACGTGGTGCCATCGTTGCTGCACTCCGTTACTTGTCGCCGTTGGCGACAAACTCGTTAATCAGATCGGTGACGGTGCTGACCAGTTGGGCCGCCTCGTCGTTGCTCATCACCAGCGGCGGCAACAGACGTATTGTGTTACCGGCGGTGACGTTGATCAGCAGACCACGTTCAAGCGCCATGCCAACCAGGGTGCCACAGTCGCGATCCAGTTCTATGCCGATCATTAATCCCTTGCCGCGGATATCCTTAGAACTGGATCGCGAC
>JAOUQQ010000148.1 GCA_029879245.1 Chromatiales bacterium
GCACGGCTGGCACGGTTGCATGGTCGCCACCCGGTCACCTGGGAGGCGTTGCATCGTGACCCGGTGTGGCGTCAGGCTGTCGAGGTGATGCGCGAGCTTAATGGCGACACCCTCTCACTGCCATTTTGACGGAATTAGGTATGGATCTGGAACAGATACTGAACAAGTTGCTTGAGGGAAATGCCGCTGCGGTGCTGGTGACGCAGGTCTTTGTGGTGGTCTTTGCCACGCTGCTGCTCGATTTTCTGCTGAAACGATTTATCCGCCGCATGGAGGGTCGCATCGAGGCGACCCGCATCCTCTGGGACGATGCCCTCTACTATGCGATGCGCCGCCCCCTGTCTGTACTCATCTGGTTGCTGGGTGTCAGTTTTGCGGCCGATATTGTCGGCAGCAAGAGCGATGCGGCGATCTTCGAGGTGATCAACCCGGCGCGTGAGGTTGGCGTTATTACCCTCTTCGCCTGGTTCCTGTTCCGCTTTATTCTGGCGATGGAGAAGAACGTGGTGCTCAAGGCCGAGCGCAAGGGCGATAACATTGATCGCACCACCGTGGACGCCATCGGCAAACTGCTGCGCCTATCGGTCATCATTACCGCCGTGCTGGTGGCGATGCAGACCCTCGGTTTCAGCATCTCCGGTATTCTCGCTTTTGGCGGGGTGGGGGGGATCGCCGTCGGTTTTGCCGCCAAGGACCTGCTCTCCAACTTCTTCGGTGGCCTGATGATCTTTCTCGATCGTCCCTTTGCGGTGGGTGACTGGATCCGCTCACCCGATCGCAGCATTGAGGGGACGGTTGAGAAGATCGGCTGGCGCCTGACGGTGATCCGTACCTTTGACAAGCGCCCGCTCTACGTGCCCAACTCCACCTTTGCCAGTATCGCAGTGGAGAACCCCTCGCGCATGAGCCACCGCCGTATCTACGAGACCATCGGCATTCGTTACGGTGACAGCGATAAGATGGTGGCGATCACCGCTGCGGTAAGGGAGATGCTGCTACAGCATGAGGAGATCGATACCAGCCAGACGCTCATCGTCAACTTCAACGCCTTCGCCCCTTCGTCGCTCGACTTTTTCATCTACACCTTTACCAAAACCACCAACTGGGTGAAGTACCACGAGGTGAAGCAGGATGTTCTACTACGGGTGATGCAGATCATCGAACAACACGGCGCCGAGATCGCCTTCCCCACATCTACCGTACACCTGGCCGATGGGGCTCTCCCCGAGGCCCTTTTGCAGCAGAGGTAAATGAATGTCGGTAACCCCCGAACAGGCTCAGCAGGTCTTTGATGAGGCCGACTGTCTCTATGATCGCGACACCGTCGAGGCGGCGATAGAAAAGATGGCTGATGCCATCACCCGTGAGATGGGACTGCGAAATCCACTGGTCCTTTCGGTAATGAGCGGTGCGATGATTCCGGCGGGAATTTTACTTACCCACCTCAAATTTCCGCTCCACCTCGACTACATCCATGCCACCCGCTATCGGGGTGAGACCTCGGGCGGTGAACTCGCCTGGCGTGTTACGCCGCGGTATGAACTGGAGGGGAGGGTGGTGTTGATTATTGACGACATTCTCGACGAAGGGCTTACCCTGCAGGCGATTATTGAGAGTTGTCGCGCGCAGGGGGCCACCGCCGTCTATAGTGCCGTGCTGGTGAAGAAACTGCATGATCGGAATGTTGGCGTTGAGGCCGACTTTGTCGGGCTGGAGGTTGAGGACCGTTATCTCTTCGGCTATGGGATGGACTACAAAGAGTACTGGCGTAATGCTCCGGGTATTTATGCTGTTAAAGGCATGTAGCAGATAGGTAAAAGAATGTCGAAACTGGCCATCATTGGTGGCACCGGGCTGACCAGCCTGAGTGGCCTGCAGATCATATCGAGCAACACGGTCGATACCCCCTTTGGTTTACCCTCCGCGCCACTGAGCGTTGGTGAACTTGCCGGCAAAGAGGTGCTCTTTCTACCGCGTCACGGCGGTAGCCACACCATCCCGCCCCACAAGATAAATTATCGCGCCAACCTCTGGGCGCTGAAACAGGCGGGGGTCGAACGGGTGATTGCCGTTAATGCGGTCGGTGGCATTCGTGCCGACATGGTACCGGGAGCACTCATCGTCCCCGATCAGATCATCGACTACACCCACTCACGGATTAACACCTTTTTTGAAGAGGGGCTGGAGCACGTCACCCATATCGACTTTACCGAACCCTACTGTGAGTCGCTGCGCCGGCAGCTGATCACGGCGGGCGCTGGCTGTGGTTTAACCCTCATCGGTGAGGGGACCTATGCCGCTACTCAGGGACCGAGACTGGAGAGTGCTGCCGAGATCGACCGTCTGGAGCGTGATGGTTGTGACCTCGTCGGCATGACAGGTATGCCCGAAGCGGCACTGGCCCGTGAGCTGGATCTCTGCTACGCCTGCCTCTCGGTGGTTGCCAATATGGGGGCCGGGCGCGGTGACGAGGAGCTCACCATGGCGATGATCGAACGTACCCTGGTCGATGGCATGGCAAAGGTAAAGCAGTTGCTTGAATACTTTATTGGATCGGTCCATGAATAGAGCCTGGATGTGGTGTAACATCCGTAATTGTCATCACAACTAAACAGAAAATGGTGAACTATGAAACTTGCTCATCTCCCCCTGATGCTTCTCCTCTTTGCCACTTCCGCTTTTGTCCACGCGGGCGACAAATTGGTGATTACAGATCCCTGGATCCGTGAAATGCCGCCTGGGGCCGCTGCTTCTGCAGGCTATATGAAGATAATGAACCACGGCGAGAGTAATCGCATCCTGGTCGGTGCAGAGAGTCCGGACTTTGAAACAGTGATGCTTCATCGTACCGTCATGGAGGGGGAACTCTCCAAAATGGTTCATCAGCCCACAATTACCCTGCCCGCCCGGGGGACAGTTGAACTTGAACCCAATAGCTATCATCTGATGATGATGAAACCGAAAAGGGCGCTGGTGGCCGGTGATAAGGTAGTGGTTACCCTGAAGTTCAAAGATGGTGACAGCCAGGAGGTAGAGCACCACGTCCGTGCCGATATGGGTGGAATGAAGAACATGAACCATGGACATAACCACGGCCACGGCCATAACAGCCACTAGGTGCCCCCCTTTCGGTTAGCACTGTTAGATCGGATCGTCCTCGGCCAGGACCGAGGCGATCACCTGTTATCTCCACAATCTATCGACCGGGCTCGACTTGGCCGGTCGTTTCGGTATAATCCCCGTCGCTCTTATGCATATGCCGCTCTGGTGGAATTGGTAGACACGCAAGATTTAGGTTCTTGTGCCTTTGGTGTCCGAGTTCGAGTCTCGGGGGCGGCACCATATTCCCTCTTCAGCCCTGTTGGGCTTCCCATCTCCTACGCAGATAAAGCTGTTTTCCCGCGCAAAACACTATGATATTGTGACCCGATGGTTCTCTGTGTGCGAAAAGGGTTAATCCCGGAATCCCTAACATGATCGAACGTCTTCATCAGGCGAGGAGGGACACTCTCTTATCTCGATTGACAATAGTGTCGATACTGATTCTCGGCATGACGATGCTCATTTCCTGCAGTTCTTCCCCAACGCAACCTGACAATGTGTCAGAGACCCCAAACTCCTCCTCAACGATTAATAGTAAAAGTGCTGATCAGGGAGAAGCAGCAACCGATAGTTCGTTGATCCATGCTGAGTCAGGCAAGAGTCGTGATTTATCGCAACAGAGCGGACCAACCGAAAAATTATCCTCCTCATCAAAAAGCAAAAGAACAAAGTCGGAGCGCGATGAGCAGCTTGCCGAGGAGCTGGCTGCCGAACAGCTGGCGTTAAAGCTGGCCCGGGAGAAGGCCGATAACCGGAAGAAGGCCGATAAAAAGAAGCGGCGAAAGGCAGAACTGGCTGAGGCGCGGCGCCTCGAACAGGAGCTTGAGGCGGCCAGAAGGCTTGAGGAAGAGATCGCCGCCGCTGAAATGGCGATGAGAGTCGAGAGCGCGCCATCCTCAACGCTCACTGAGGCGAGCACTACTCAGAGTTCTGAGCCGCCCCTCAAGCAGACTCCCACGCAGACTCCCACGCAGACTCCAGAGC
>JAOUQQ010000149.1 GCA_029879245.1 Chromatiales bacterium
ACTGCGCACTCGACCTCGACCGCGAAGGGGTGCTGGCCAAACACGGCGTGGAGATGATCGGCGCCACCAAGGAGGCGATCGACAAGGCGGAGGACCGCGACAAGTTCCACAAGGCGATGTTGAAGATCGGCCTGCAGATGCCCAAGGCCGCCGTCGCCCACTCGATGGAGGAGGCGTGGCAGGTACAGGCGCAGGTGGGCTTCCCCACCATCATCCGTCCCTCTTTTACCATGGGTGGCTCCGGCGGCGGTATCGCCTACAACAAGGAGGAGTTCGTCGAGATCTGCGAGCGTGGTCTCGACCTCTCACCCACCAACGAACTGCTGGTCGAGGAGTCGATCCTCGGCTGGAAAGAGTATGAGATGGAGGTGGTGCGCGACCGTAAGGACAACTGCATCATCATCTGCTCCATCGAGAACTTCGACCCGATGGGGGTCCACACCGGTGACTCGATTACCGTCGCCCCGGCGCAGACCCTCACCGACAAGGAGTACCAGATCATGCGCGACGCCTCGCTGGCGGTGCTGCGCGAGATCGGCGTCGACACCGGCGGCTCCAACGTACAGTTCGCGATCAACCCGGCCGACGGGCGCATGACCATCATCGAGATGAACCCGCGTGTCTCCCGCTCCTCGGCACTCGCCTCCAAGGCGACCGGCTTCCCCATTGCCAAGGTGGCGGCCAAGCTGGCGGTCGGCTACACCCTCGATGAGCTGCAGAATGAGATCACCGGCGGCGCCACCCCGGCCTCCTTCGAGCCCTCTATCGACTACGTGGTGACCAAGATCCCGCGCTTCACCTTCGAGAAATTCCCCAAGGCCGACCCCAACCTCACCACACAGATGAAGTCGGTGGGCGAGGTGATGGCGATAGGTCGTACCCAGCAGGAGTCGTTCCAGAAGGCGCTACGTGGTCTTGAGATCGGCGTCGATGGTTTCGACGAGATGATTGACCTGAGTGCCGATGATGTGAGCGAGACCCTGCGTCGCGAACTGCGCCGTCCCTCCGCTGAGCGCGTCTTCTATGTGGGTGATGCCTTCCGCCTCGGCATGCCGCTGGCCGAGGTGCATGAACTGACCCGAATCGACCCCTGGTTCCTGGTGCAGATCGAGGAGATCATCCACCTGGAGAAGGAGGTCGCCGCCCTCGGACTCGATGGTCTCGACGCGACCTTTGTGCGCAAGCTCAAGCGCAAGGGCTTCTCCGACCGCCGCCTGGCGAAGATCCTGGGGGTGAGTGAGGATATGTTCCGCAAGCTGCGCCACGACCACGGCATCCGCCCGGTCTACAAGCGCGTCGATACCTGCGCCGCCGAGTTCTCTACCTCCACCGCCTACATGTACTCCACCTACGAGGAGGAGTGCGAGGCCAACCCCAGCAACCGCGACAAGATCATGGTGCTCGGCGGTGGCCCGAATCGTATCGGTCAGGGGATCGAGTTTGACTACTGCTGCGTACACGCCGCCCTGGCGATGCGCGAGGACGGCTACGAGACCATCATGGTCAACTGCAACCCGGAGACCGTCTCCACCGACTATGACACCTCGGACCGCCTCTTCTTCGAGCCGCTGACCCTGGAGGATGTGCTGGAGATCATCGACCTCGAAAAGCCCAAGGGTGTCATCGTGCAGTATGGCGGACAGACCCCGCTCAAGCTGGCCCAGGCCCTGGAGGCCGCCGGTGCCCCGATCATCGGCACCACCCCCGACTCCATCGACCTTGCCGAAGACCGCGAGCGCTTCCAGAAGATGATCGAAAAGCTGGGGTTGCGTCAGCCGCCCAACCGCACAGCGCGTGACCCGGAGACCGCGGTCAGACTGGCCGAGGAGATCGGCTACCCGCTGGTGGTGCGCCCCTCCTATGTACTGGGCGGTCGTGCGATGGAGATCGTCTACAACGAGTCCGAGCTGCGTACCTATATGAAGGATGCGGTGAAGGTCTCCAACGAGTCGCCGGTACTGCTCGATCGCTTCCTCGACGATGCCATCGAGCTTGACGTCGACGCCATCTGCGACGGTACCGATGTCCTCATCGGCGGCATCATGGAGCATATCGAACAGGCCGGTGTCCACTCCGGTGACTCCGCCTGTTCGCTGCCGCCCTACAGTGTCTCCGCCGAGATCCAGGATGAGCTGCGCCGCCAGGTGGCGATGATGGCCAGGGAGTTGAAGGTGGTCGGCCTGATGAACACCCAGTTCGCGATCAAGGACAACGAGGTCTACGTGCTGGAGGTCAATCCGCGCGCCTCGCGTACCGTCCCCTACGTCTCCAAGGCGATCAGCCGCCCGCTGGCCAAGGTGGCGGCACGCTGCATGGTGGGGCAGAGTCTCGTCTCGCAGGGGGCTACCGAGGAGATCATTCCCAAATATTTCTCAGTGAAGGAGGCGGTATTCCCCTTCATCAAGTTCCCGGGCGTAGACCCGATCCTCGGCCCGGAGATGAAGTCGACCGGTGAGGTGATGGGGGTAGGTCGTACCTTCGGCGAGGCCTATCACAAGGCGCAGCTGGGGGCGGGCGTAAACCTGCCTACTGGCGGTCGTGCCTTCGTCAGCGTGCGCGAGAGCGACAAGCGGGGTGTGGTGGCGATTGCCCGCGACCTGATTGATCTCGGTTTCGAGGTGGTCGCGACCCGCGGTACCGCGGCGGCATTGCAGGAGGCGGGTATCGAATGTGGGGTAGTCAACAAGGTGACCGAGGACCGGCCGCACATCGTCGATGCGATCAAGAACGATGAGATCAGCTTTATCGTCAATACCACCGAGGGTAAACAGGCGATCGAAGATTCCTACTCGATTCGTCGTGAGGCGCTGCAGCACAAGGTGACCTATAGCACCACCCTGGCCGGTGCCGCCGCCAGTTGCCGCGCGATGAAACGCCGTGAGCAGACCGATGTGAACCGTCTGCAGGACCTGCACCAGGAGCTTAATTGATGGACAAGACACCGATGACTGCCCGTGGTGCCGAAGCATTGCGCGTAGAGTTGAACAAATTGAAGGGTGAGGATCGTCCGCGTGTGATCCAGGCGATTGCCGAGGCGCGTGAGCACGGCGACCTGAAGGAGAACGCCGAGTACCACGCCGCCCGTGAGCAGCAGGGCTTTATTGAAGGGCGTATCCAGGAGATCGAGGGCAAGCTGGGCAGCGCGCAGATCATCGACCCGACCACCCTCAATGCCGGTGGCAAGATCGTCTTCGGTGCTACCGTCGACCTGCTCGACGTGACTAACGATACCGAGGTGACCTACCAGATTGTCGGTGAGGATGAGTCTGATATTAAGGCCGGCCGTATCTCCATTACCTCACCCATCGCCCGCGCCCTGATCGGCAAGGAGGTGGATGATGTGGCCGAGGTGCAGGCGCCGGGTGGGGTGCGCGAGTACGAGATCCTGGACGTGCGCTACGAGTAGCCGGGGCAGCGACGGGTCATGGGCGTGGTACAAAGTAATGGTGAACGGATGCTGCTCAGCCTCTGGGTCGGGGCGTTGTGGGCGATCGGTTATCTCGCGGTACCAACCCTGTTTGCCTCACTGGATGACTCTGCACTGGCGGGGATGGTTGCCGGCAGACTCTTTACCGGAGTCAGTTTGATTGGCATGGGGTGTGGCACGGCACTGCTGGTCTCATTCTGGATGCAGGGCGCAAGGCCATTGGCCGAGCGCCGCGTGCAACTGCTGGTGGTGATGTTGGGGCTGGTGATTATCGGTGAGTTCGCGCTGCAACCACAGATGGCGGCGCTGAAGGCGGAGGGGTTAATCGAAGGGAGTGGTGCAGCAGCCCGCTTCGGGGTGCTGCACGGGATTGCCTCGCTGCTCTATTTTGCTAATTCTGTGGTCGGCCTGGTGTTGCTGGTGATTCTGGGTCTGCCGCGTCAGGAGCCCCTCAGGGAAGGGTGATCTTCGGTTTTTCGGCCGCGCGGTAGATCACCGCGGTATGGCCGATACGCTGCACCAGATCGCATGAGACCTCCTCGCAGAAGGCGGCGATGATGGCATCACGCTCCTCCCGATCCATGGCATTGACCTTCACCTTAATCAACTCATGATGGGCCAGAGTCGCGTCAATCTCCCTGACCACACCCTCCGTCA
>JAOUQQ010000008.1 GCA_029879245.1 Chromatiales bacterium
AGGCGAGCCTGGAGCTCTCCCGCCGCCACCTCCTCGCCACTCTGCAAAGAGGTGATGCCCTCACCTCCCCCGCCGATACCCGCCGCTACCTCAGCGCTCAGCTCAGGCACCGCCAGCAGGAGGTCTTCGCCTGCCTCTTTCTCGACAACCGCCACCGGGTGCTGGGCTACGAGGAGCTCTTCTACGGCACCATCGATGGGGCCAGCGTCCACCCGCGTGAGGTGGTGCGCCGCGCCATCTCTCACAACGCCGCAGCGGTGATCCTGGCCCACAACCACCCCTCCGGTGTCGCCGAACCGAGCCGCTCTGATGAGTCGATCACCCTTCGCCTCAAGGAGGCCCTGACACTGGTCGATATCCGCCTGCTTGACCACATGGTGGTAGGGGATGGGGAGATCACCTCGCTGGCCGAGCGGGGGCTGATTTAGGGGTGGCATTGCGTGCTTTTTCTTGATCCGCGATGGCGGATTTGGTATAAAAGCCGGCTTCCTGCCTCCGGCTGAGTCCGGGGCGAACAGAATTTATGTATTGTCGGAGTTGAGAATCATGTCCAAGGTATGCCAGGTAACAGGCAAGCGTCCGGTCACCGGTAACAACGTTTCGCACGCACACAACAAGACGAGGCGTCGTTTCCTCCCCAATTTGCACACCCACCGCTTCTGGGTAGAGAGCGAGAACCGCTGGGTTAAACTGCGTCTCACCACCAAGGGGATGCGTATCATTGACAAGAAGGGTATCGACGCCGTACTGGCCGACATCCGCGCCCGTGGCGAAAAGGTATAAGGAGCTAAATCATGGCTAAGTCAGCACGCGACAAGATCCGCCTCAACTCCAGCGCAGGCACCGGTCACTTCTACACCACCGACAAAAACAAGCGCAACATGCCTGGCAAGATGGAGATCAAGAAGTTTGATCCCGTTATCCGTCAACACGTTATGTACAAAGAAGGCAAGATTAAGTAAGCCTTTGTTGAATTTGCAAAAAAGCCCGCTTGATGCGGGCTTTTTTTTGCGTGATTCTGTTTACATAGTGCAATTATCTAAGTCTCTGGATACGACGCATTCTTCGCCAGGCAATGATATTACGGTGTTTGTAAATCCAAAGGCACCCTAGATCGAATAAAAAATAGACGAGTGCGATACCCGTTGGAGGATTGCCACTCGGCATCCAGGTCACCGTGCCAAACCAGTAATCTGGCCAATACCAACAGCCGAAAAAGGTTCCTAGCAACTCCAGATAAGCAACCACACATAACATGGTTAAATAGAAAAGCCGATTACTCCCTGCACGATGATATACCAACAATATACCCGCAAAGCAGAGAAATCCTAATAGATCACTCCATTTCACTAGCCAGTAAAACGCCAACGCAGTACTACCCAGTAACATCAGCGGTTGTACAATCTTGCTTTCTTTAAACCAGTCCTCACGAACTAGCAAATAGACTGTCGCATATACCACTGAGTGCCCTAAAAAAACATAGATTGGTATGCTTCCCAATCGATATTCATACATCCCAAGAACCTGTGAAAACAGCGTTTCACCAAATATCGCTATTGGTATTCCATATCGCATTAACCTACGTAGACGACGTGTCCCTTTCTTATAAAACAAAAGAAATAACAACAAAACGATGATATTTGAGAGCCACTGACTTCCTGCTACTTTCTGGCCCATCCAGATACTATCAATAAAAAAATTTATCGGCGTTAACAACAAGAACACTATAAAAAGCGTGCTACCCGCACCAAATTTCATCCCATACGGGATGCGCTCACCAGTTACTTGTTTCAACGCCATTAAATTATTTCCACCCCATTACACGAAATACTAACAGAAACCATCCTGTCATCGGCCCCCTTTAGACGTGACAAGACAAACTACCTATTTACCCCCTCGGGACGTAATCTATTTGTAGATGTTGTTTTCTATTATGTAATTTCGTTCGTCATTATTTTTTCATATCAAATAAGGTTGTTAAGTGGTCATACACCTTATATCGAGGCTCGCAAGGGACAATATGCCTAAATTTCTCATTCCACCTTATTGCACCTGCTCGATTTTAATATCCACCGCCCGTGCTGCTGCACAATAGGCCGTCATCTCATCCACCTGTTCCTGCGGCACGGAAACCCTCATCACCACCCGTACACCGTAATCGACACTTTGCACCTCCCCCTGATGCTGCCCAAGCCAGTGTCGGAGTGGTTGCTCGCGGGAGAAATCCATCGTCAAGGTTGCACGCTGCATGACCCGTGTATTCTCCAGTGGCAGTATCGACATGGCAGCCTCCGCGGCGCCGCTATAGGCGCGCACCAGCCCCCCGGCCCCCAGCTTGATGCCACCAAAATAGCGTGTCACCACCACAATGAGGTCACCCACCCCCTTGTGCTGAATCACATTGAGGATCGGCCTGCCAGCCGTGCCGCCAGGCTCACCGTCGTCACTCATCGCGGCATTGACCGCCGACTGGGGGTTGCCCAGTAGATATGCCCAGCAGTGGTGACGTGCATCGGGGAAATCATGGCGCGCCCGTGCGACTACGGCAAATGCCTCTTCTCGGCTACACACCTTTGTCGCGCGGGCGATAAAGCGACTCTTTTTTACCTCGGTTTCGGTCTCTACCGCGGCGGCAGGGGTAGGGTAGGTGGCAGCCATCGGCGAATTGTACCACGCCCCCCCAATACCTTATGCCAGGTGCGCTGACTGCACAGCGAAGGCATACCACAGAGGCCCTATGCCGGGGCCTGCAGCAGGCCATAAGCCTATTTATGATGGGAGTCGAAGAAACGCCATATCTGCTCACTGGCGGGGAACTGCTGACTAACCGGCTCGTTGTTCTCAAGCTGCCACTGCTTCGGTCGCGACCCCGGCCACGCATGTCCATTGTCGTCCACCAGATGATACTCCACATCAGCGCGGCATCCCTGGTAATGCCTGCTCTCTACACCCGGGCTGCTCGCCACCTTTATGTTGCGGTTTGAGCAGTGATTAAACTGGCTCCAACGCTCAATGCCGTCCATTGATGAGGGCCAGTCAATACGAGAGGTGTGATATATCCCGGCACTACCGCCAAAGGGCACCCGGCTATCCACTGCCCCATGTACATGCATCAGAGCCAATGGCATAGAAGGGGCGCATCGCGTATAGGTAAGTGGGCCACTAACCGTTGCAATTGCCGCCAGTTCATCAGCCAGCTCACAACCAAGCCGATAGGTAAACATAGCACCCTTGGAGAACCCGGTAGCGTAGATACGTCTGGCATCAATGGGATATTTTTCGCGTAACTGGCGTAGAATCTCACGAACATAACCAATGTCGTCAATGTTACGCCGCTCGGCAAATCCCTGCGCTTTATCTGCCCCACTATTCCAGCTCAGCTTATCCCCCCTACCGGTACCATTTCCATAGACGACAATAAAACCCTGAGCGCTCGCCAACGCATTCATTTCGGTTGTTTTTGCCATCCCTGTACCACGACCACCACCACCGTGAAAAACCATCACAAGTACTACACCCCGTTCAGCCGCAAGCTTGGCAGGAACAAAAAGGTCGTAACTTCGCTCGAGTCTTCCCTGACGGAATGAGATTGTCTTCATGCCCTGTTCATCAGTATCAGGCACGCCCTTTTTCTCTGTGCTGGAGGCTATCCTGGGAGGCGTGTCGACTGCAGTGGAGGTCGACCGCTGCCTGGAAGAGCCCAGGCAGCCATTAATATGTACAACAATGAAAAGTGATAGAAAGAATTTATAGATGAAACCAGGCCATAACACCTATCGACCCCTCAATTCTGTTCGCTCAATTCTTATAATTAACAACATTAATGCATTGAAGCCCGATATATCTCCACAATCAGCTTCAGGGCAATGAACACAAGAACAGCACCAGCAACGATCCCAAATATCTCCATTTCGCACCCTCCGTAGATAAGCCTCGTTCAGGCCCTATAAGCTTAGCGTAACAGGACGATTTATCTATAGATGAACAGTGATTTTGTGTTACTTCAGAATCCGCAGGTTATATCGAAACTCTGTATATATCACACCCCACCTTCATTTGGGCCTGCATAACCGATACACTCGTCCCCTACTATAGCCATTACCTGCAGAGACACTACGCGCATGTCACATCCAGTTCGTCATAACCAGATATTGATCCCGGCACTGGCCGTCTTCAGCGCCATGCTTCTTACCGGATTTACCAGCCAGTTTCTTATCGCATCGACCCCAGCAGCCTCGTTTCTCATCGCCTCTATGGGGGCCAGTGCACTGTTGTTATTCGTCATACCCAGCAGCCCCCTCTCCCAGCCATGGTCGCTGTTTGGTGGTCAGATGATCTCTGCCTTTACTGGAATAAGCTGTGCCCTGCTTATCAACGATATAGTCATTGCCACAGCCATCTCGGTCTCACTGGCCATTATTGCCATGATGTACCTTCGTTGTCTCCACCCGCCTGGTGGCGCCACGGCCTTAATTCCCATCATGATGGTCGACGAGATAGAGCACATTGGTTACCTGTTCATCTTTTTTCCTGTCGCCCTTAACACACTCATACTTCTGCTTCTCAGCCTGTTTATCAATCGCGTAATACTTCACCGTCACTATGCGAGCCACTCGGTTCCTGAACCACCACCCATACAGGAGGAGACAGAGGCGATCATCCAGAGCTCTCCCTTTAGTGCCGAGGATCTCAACTACGCCTTTGAGAAGATGGATACTTATATCGACGTGGATGAAGACGATCTGTTTCGTATCTACGCCCTGGCCACTGCTCACGCGGAGGAACGCGGTCGCCATGTCCCGTGTCTGAGAAGAAATTGTGAGCGCAAAATAACGACTAAAAACCATGTCCGTACCGATAAGAATTAAATGAAATTCATCCAGAAGAAACCATGATTAGGGTAGAGAAACGCACGACCACCCGAGAAGCAATTATCAAGTTTTATCTGCCGTAATTTGAGAATAATGGCATGTTCAAATATATCAACCAGTCTCGCTTGAGTAGCTTTCAGAAAACGAGCCGTTGCCAACAAGCTTCACGTATCTGGCACCGTTCTTGATTCAACATACGCGCTAAATTTAGCGACCCCTTCTATTTAGTTACATACTAAACGATGGCAACTCTTTTCTCTGCATAAAGAGTGAATCCAGTTTTTCTGAATTTTCCTCCAGCCAGCCATCAGCTCCTTCTATACCGGCATTTACTGCTAATATATAACTAAGAGGGCCAATATTATCCCTCTCGTGCAACGCGATCATATTTTGAATGGCGTAGCGCCATATGAATGTAGACTCTAGCCTCCTGCTCTTATCATTTTTTGACATCTCGGCAAGCGCATTGAGATTCATTGTTAGCGGCATAACTTTGTCGATTTTCTTTACTTCATTATCGATCATCATGGATGCACCAATCGACAACATCATATCCTGCTCACTAAAATCTCCCTCATCAACCGGGCCATCTGGATTTACGTAGATATTCACATCTCCGTCATCACTTCGCGATACCGATGACATTATAAGTGAAAGCAATTTCTTTGATGCATCAATACTTCGCTGCGTATTAGGTTCAAGTAGCACAAATTGACTATAGAGATACACCGCCGGAATACGATATCCCCGCTCATGAAAGGACTGCGCCAGCATGTAATAGGGTGACGGGTAGGCAGGTTTATTTTCTATACATTTTTTGAAGTGTTCACTGGCATCTTTAATGCGATTACTGTTGTAAAGTGTAATGCCAATATTAAAATGCAGCATCGCATCATTTGGAAACTCCTTCAGGCCATCTCCAAATGTCTTTATGGCACTCTCATAATCACCAGTCTGAGACTGGCAGCTACCCTTCGCCACATACAGCTGGCTTCTGTACTCTGAACGATATTTAAATCCCTCATCTGAGGTCCTTATACACTCTTTATTATCCCCTGAAGCCTGATATGAGAGCGCCATTTCGTATAGCACCATCGCACTCTCTGGCTCCAGTTTTAACGCCTCTTTATACCTACTGATGGCATCTTCATATTCACCCGCATCATGCAGCCTTATTCCCTCTTTAACCATCTCTTCAATTACTGAAGCAAGTGTCACATTTGAATACAACAGTATCGCCAGGATAAAAACTTTCACGTCACTCCTCCCTGTTTTCCTTTGCCTTACCCAATAATGACAGTATTCATGCGTGTTAATCAATATAGTAGCCCTTTTCACCGCCCATCTCTCTTACTCTGTTCAGCTACCGTTCAGCGTCTCTTCGCTACTCTGCCACCATACTATCTCTAGCCGAGGCCACTCACATGAAATTCAGATCCCTTATCGTCCTGCTACTGGCTCTTTCACCACTCCTGTTAACTGCCTGTCAAACGACGATTACCGAGGAGGTTACTATTCACAGTACTGATCATAGTACTGATTATGACTACACTCCCCTATATAACCACAGCTATAGCCTAGCCTCTGTACACGGTCTGGCGCAGGGTGAGTGGATGCATTTCCCTCTACACGGAAGCGACAGTTATGGGCATGACTGGAGTGGTTACATCACTCGGCAGGGGCTTCCTGGAGAATGGGTAAATGGCACATGGACCATTCCCACCATGACAGAGATCAGTCTGGTTCACGCAGCAAGCGGCGGCACTCTACGTCGCACCGCCACCCTCTACCTTGATCAGTATGGCCACGAAGTCAAAAAGGTACTCGGAAATGGTGTTGTCTGCTATCCCACTACCGTGAATGACATCCCCTCTTTTGCGCTGGATGGAGATTATGGCAATCTGGCATCCATGAACTGCTCTGACGGCAGCGAACAGGTGGGAATATGGGATCTATTCAGCAATCCAGATCACAGTGCTGATTTTATCACTCTGGAGGAGAGCTATACCGGCATCATCAATACCGATTACATTGAGATCACGCAAACATTGAATACTGACGGTCTCATTCTTGGTTATTCGATCAACCTTTTTGATCCGCATTATGGTGTGACTATCTGGCTCTATTCGAATTAAGGAGATATTGCTTCCGTCACTGGCCACTAAACATCATCTTTGTACTATATTGCGAATTTCTATTACATCCGCTGCCAGACGCTTCCCGGATCGTCATGAAATCATTACTACAACCATTTCCATCAGGCATCAAATTTTAGCCCTGCCACAATTCGATTTAATCTACCCTGTTCTCCCTCATCTTCCATATTACCGCTATCTCTTCTAATTGCAGCCCTGGCCTCATCCTCGATTCGCTCCACATACTCCTCACTGCATCGATTCACCATCTCCTTTAGATTCTGTAATACTGGCTCAATCTCCTCAGGTGTTCTCACCCAGGTCTCGATATAGATGCCCTCACTCGGTTCAATCTTCACAGAGAGCTTGTCTTTTGCCATTAGATCATTGAATGCAACACACCACTCAGAGGGTGCCTTGTGGTTAAGTCTAAACACAAGATCAATGTAGGGCTGCTTCAGGATCATTGGCGGTCGACTCTCATCAATTCCACCAATTCTTATGTCTGATATGCCTTCCATTCAGTTACTCCTCACGTGATGCCACTAGCGACGCCATCACCATACGCCTGTTTTTCACTGATCACAGTAACTATTTATCTAGCGTTTTTGCATACACTCCATGATGCATCTTAATTAATCGCAAGCTTTTTAGGTCAGGATCCCCTATACTCCACCCAGCAGGCCTGTTGCAGAACTAATGGTTTGCATAATCAAGTCCGACCCGCGCCACCGGTGAAATTAATACCACTGGTGGGTATGCCAGGCTTGGCCGTGATCACGTATCCACTCAAGCCTCTTTCCTTCAAGCATGACCCCGGTCACTCCCTTCAAGGTCTATCGCTGAGAGCCGACAACGAATTTCGGCATGTCTTATACGCCCTCATCAGACCTGGGCAATTACATCTCTACAAAGGATTATCTATGAAAATGTTTACTGTACTGGGCGCCGCAGCCCTTCTCTCGGTTGCCACCGTGTCACAGGCGTGGTGGGGACCCTTCGGCGGCAATAACAATGGCTGGGGCAACAACAACGGTCTTGGTAATGGTAACGGCAATGGCTGGGGTGATGGTAACGGAGGCGGTGACTTTGGCTTCAGCATGAACTCCTCTGCGCGCGGTAATGGTTCGGGCTATGGCAACAACCGCTATAACGGCTACAACGGTTTTAATGGCTACAATGGGTCTAACGGCTATGGCGCCCCCTATGGTGGATATGGCGCCCCCTATGGCGGCTATGGCGCACCATACGGCTACGGCGCTCCTGCAGCTCCTTACCCGACAGGTCCTTACGGCCCTGGTGCCCCCGCTGCCAATGTAGCGCCAGCACGCTAGGCTGCTTACATTGAACAGGGTGTTGATAGCAACACCCTGTTTTCAACATTTTCCGTAGTCGTACCCACTAAACACTACCCTGTTTTATTGTTGCATCCTGGCTGGCCTGATCGATTATTTTCGAACCTTCGGCAGCGCATGCACTCTTAGTATCTGTGATATCCACCTTTCTATCCCTGTTTCAGGTATAGTTGACGGATATCCTCGCTGGTGCTCCCCGGTCTGCACCTCATTCATCGTGGCGATTCTATCGATCACCCCGAATATCACTAACAAGTTTCGCCTGGACCGCCCCACTGCAATGCACCTGGGCAGGCTGATCCTGGAGATCATCCAAACATGTCATTTGATTCCCTCGGCCTTTCGGCCGAACTACTGCGTGCCGTTAGCGATAAAGGCTACAGCACACCCACACCCATCCAGAGTCAGGCAATACCTCATATCCTTGCCGGAAGTGACCTTATGGGCGGCGCACAAACCGGAACCGGTAAGACGGCCGGTTTTACCCTACCGCTGTTACATCGCCTTACACTCTCGGGAAGGGCTTCTCACGCTCGCCGTCCCGTCAGGGCACTGGTTCTTACCCCAACGCGTGAGCTTGCGGCCCAGGTTGGTGAGAGCGTAGTGGTGTATGGCAAATATCTGCCGCTGCGATCTGCTGTGATCTTCGGCGGAGTAAAGATCAATCCACAACTTCAGAAGCTACGCGCCGGTGTCGATATCCTTGTCGCCACTCCCGGGCGGCTTCTTGACCACATTGGCCAGAAGAGCGTCGATCTCTCACAGGTCGAAATACTGGTGCTCGATGAGGCCGATCGTATGTTAGATATGGGATTTATCCGCGATATCCGCAAGATACTTGCCTTACTCCCCAAACAGAAACAGACGCTGCTCTTCTCTGCCACCTTCTCCGACGAGATCAAACAGCTATCCAAAGGATTACTCCACTCACCGGCATTGGTAGAGGTGGCACGCCACAACACCGCCTCTGAGCGCGTCTCGCAGGTGATCCACCCTGTCGATAGCCATCGCAAGCGTGAACTGCTCTCCCACCTCATTGGTTCCAATAACTGGCGTCAGGTTCTGGTATTCAACCGGACCAAGCACAGCTGTAATCGCCTGGCCGAGCAGCTCACAACAGACGGTATTAGCGCAACAGCAATACACGGTAACAAAAGTCAGGGTGCACGTACCCGGGCACTGGCTGACTTCAAAAGCGGTAAGGTACGTGTTCTGGTAGCCACCGACATCGCCGCACGAGGTCTTGATATCAATCAGTTACCACACGTCATCAATTACGAGCTTCCCAATGTTGCCGAGGACTACGTCCATCGGATAGGGCGTACTGGTCGGGCAGGTAATGAGGGGCAGGCGCTCTCTCTGGTCTGCATTGATGAGCTTAAGCTGCTCAATGATATCGAGCGTCTCCTCAAGCGTGAGATCCCACGAGTCATATTCGACGATTTTCTACCAGACCCTAGCATCAAGGCCGTGCCCATCAACAACGGTCGCGGTACAAACAGAAGACCTGGCGGTAGAGATCACTCTGCCAATCGAGCCGCAAACGACAACCGCACACACCATTCACGCGGCGGTAAGAGATCACATGCCGCTCACCGTTCGTGACACGGAGGTAATGACACATGCAGCAACACACAACTGAAAAGCACCTCTACCAGGTCGTGGCGGTTGAGAAGATCGACACCCCTGATGGCATGGATGGCAATAACTGGTATCGCTATCTCATACAACGCAAAGGCTCTGCGATTGATGGCATGAAATCTGGCACGTTAAACAGTGTCACCCTGCACGCAGAGAGTGTCGCCAGCGATCTGAATGATCGCATCGGCGGTCGCTCAGTTAGTGCCTATGCCACGCGCCGCCGCACCGCCGCGACTTAGCTAACAAAGTGTCTGCCTGCTACGGCAGATACACCACGACAAACACCCATACGGTAACTGATGGTGCCATAACCATTTGGCATCTCAAGTCCCGTACCGCTATTCGGATTCGCATTTCGCCTCCATCTATTGGTTGCGTCTCGCCTGACTGAATTTCTCTCAGGCCAACCACGAGACGCGATGACGATGTCCCCCTATCAGGTAAAACACGAATTTTACACCTTCGGTGACAGCGAATTTGAGATCCGCTCTCTGCTGGACAGACAACAGTACTGGGACCCTGATGGCGAGGCCGAACGCGCTAATGTGCCTGCTGCGATGTGGTCAATTTTTGGCCAGGTATGGCCTGCCGGGTTGTATCTTGCGGAGTTGATGTCGGGTTTTCCCTTCAGGGGTAAGCGCATCCTTGAGGTGGGCTGCGGTCTAGGACTGGCAAGTCTGGTACTGCAGCGACTAGGGGCCGACATAACGACTACTGACCAGCATCCACTCGCCGAACAGTTTTTAGATAAAAATCTGCTTCTCAACAATCTCGCCGCCATTCCCTTCCACGCAGGTTCATGGGAAAGTGACGATCTGGAGATAGATCAATTCGATCTGATAATCGGCAGTGATCTATTATACGAGCCGCAACAGCCGACACCTCTTGCCGCCTTTATAAAGCGGCATACCCACAACAATGCGGAGGTTATCATCGTCGATCCGGGTAGAGGTAATCACGGAAAGTTTAGTCGCGCCATGAGCGAACAGGGATTTTTACGCCGTACATCGTGGTCAGACAAACAACATATTCGAGATACCCTTCACAAGGGATTTTTACTGAACTACCATCGCACTGCCGTGGCATAGAGTGTAGTTAGATGTCCTCCAATCATTAGGGCTCGACTGGCGTTCTGTACATTCCTCTCTATACATCTCCCATCAGAAGAGGAAGAACCACCTTCTCATAGTGCTCACGCTGATTTACCGACAGGCTCGCAAGATTTCCATCATTGGCGATCAGCAGAATCGCCAGACCCCTGGCCACGGTCGGGTCCATCCCAATCTCCGTGGCATAGGCCTCAATGGCGCCTGGCGTGTCATTAATAAGAATATTCAGTGCTTGCAGGTTAACCATTATCTCTTATCCCACTCTCTTTTCCGCATAGTTTAACATGTAACATATTGGTAACTTTGTGACTCCTTCTAGAGAATACTGGAAGTATGCACAGCCATGTCAGTGCAACTTGTCTAATGCGTAGATTATTACACTTAGCAAAATATCCATGCCGTCATTTTGTCCTAAGGGCTTGATTGAGAGCACTTCCGATAAAACCAGATCATCAAATTTTCATTATGAATTGGGGGTATTCATACCCTTTTTGTCACAATTTGCTATGATACAGGGCCGTCTGGTTGACAGGAGCGTTAACGACGGTAGATAAAACACTAACTAAAATGACAATCGTCGGAAAGCACGAGAGGTTGCGCTATGAACAATCGAGCCGATACGCTCGCTGTCACGCTGGCTGAGTTGCGACTCGCCATCGATGAGCAGCGCCTCCGCCCCGCCTATCAACCAATAATCGAACTGGCCACCGGCCAGGTTGTTGCTGAAGAGGCACTAGCGAGGATCATCACCCCGGAGGGCGACGTGATTCCCGCCGAGGCCTTTATTCAGATGGCCGAAGAGCGCGGTCTGGTACACCTCATCGACCATCAGCTCATCAGTCACACCGTACGCCGCTGTGTCGGCCAATTGGCGGGGGGCGCCTCTCCCATCGACCACTTTGTCAATATCTCCGCCGATTTGCTCGAATTTCCCGCACTGGTACAGAGCATCCTTGATCTGGCAGTGCAGAGCTGCACCAGTTGTTTCGCCTCCGTGCCTGAGAAAAAACCGTTGGTGATCGAGATCACCGAGCGCCAGCTTCTCACCGACATCCCCCGCACCCGCGAGGTACTGGCCCCCTTCCTCGACTTTGGCCTGCGTCTGGCCATTGATGATTTTGGTAGCGGCTACTCCTCACTCCTCTACCTGGCTGACCTTCCGGTCACCTTCCTCAAACTTGAAGGGGAGCTAGTGCGCCGCGCACCACACGAACCGAAGGTCCGCGCCATCCTGCGCGGTGTCCAGGATCTGGCACAGGAACTAGAGGTAAAGACCATTGGTGAGTTTATTGAGGATGAGCGCACCCTCGACTGTGTCCGCGAGATCGGCATCGACTGGGCACAGGGCCACCACCTCGGTCGCCCCGAGGTTGATCACCGTACCAACTGGCTTGATGTGGGCACCACCTAAACAGAAGGTGTCCGCCTCAACCCAGACCCTCATAGGGCGCTTCCGCAAACCACTCCGCACCCAGGTGCGTCAACTTAACCCCGGCCGCTGCCTGTATCAGTGCGATCTCTGTCAGTACGCAACTGAAACGCTTTACGCTGCACCTCAAAGCCAAAATCATCCGCGACCGCAGCATCTCATCATCCTGATCAAAGCCGAGCAGCCCAATCAGGCTAGGGTGGCCTAAGCATTCGCAGGGCGATGTCCGCCTCCCGTCTGCTAAGGCTGCTGACGTGGTTACTGATCACCACCTCGATATCGACAGAGGTGTGGTCCAGGCGAAACGCCGCCAGCGCATTCGGCAACAGATAGGTTCCCACCACCTTATTGACACTCAGGCGCACCTCCCCGCTTACTACCTCAGAGAGCCCCCTGCCTGACGTGAATAACGCGCTAACTCCTGCTCGCTACAGCTTTCTCTCACTTATTAGTTCAGATGCAACACGCCTGCACCCTCTTAATAGCCCCAGCTGAGCCTTCTCATCGGTCAGGGTGCGGGCGATGGCAACACCACCGATCATCATACTGGTAATCGCCATCACCCTCTCCCTGTCTAGCCGGCTTCCCGTTCTGGTTGCCATGCGAAGTATCCGGCTCATCTTCAGGAAGACCTCGGTATAGGCTTCACGCGCCTCCCTGTCATTTAGCGCCACGTCGGTGATCAGAAAGGCGAGTGGACACGGCATCTCTGCCTCATTGATATGGCCCATACTCAGGTATTCACTAACAAGTTGAAGCAGCCAGGCCTGCTGATCTACATCCTCTGGTTTCGGCCTGGCTAATGGTGAAAAGAGCGGTGCCCCTGAGATCGCCTGAGCATAGAGATCATGTTTACTCTTGAAATGGGCATAAAACGCCCCTCGTGTCAGCCGCGCATCGGCCATGATCTCATTAATCGAGGTCCCCTCAAATCCGCGCCGGGTAAACAGGCGTGCCGCGCTTTGCAAAATGCGCTCCCGACTCTGCTGTTTGTGATCGTGACTATAGGGCATCGCTCGCCTACCTTAATATGATGTTGAACATATTTTGTCTCTGGCTACTATAACAGCTGAAAAATACGAAACGAAGGGAGTAATACTATGGCTGAACAGATTCTATACCCTATCTTTGTCCTTGCGGCCCTCGCCTTTTACGTCGGGATCAGGCTGTCAAATCTGCGTGTTCGGGCCGTGATGAGTGGTGAGGTCAAGATAAGTTATTTCAGATGTAATCGGGGTGCTGAGCTACCCGACTACCTGATGCAGACTGAGCAGAACTACACCAATCAGTTTGAGCTACCGGTACTGTTTTACGTCGCCTGCCTGATCGCCTACAGCGCCTCACTGGTAGATGTGGTCAATATCGCTCTCGCATGGATTTTCGTGGTCAGTCGCCTCGCACATACCTATACCCATATACGTGAAAACCGACTCCTCAAGCGCCGGCGCGCATTCATTACCGGCTACCTTGCATTGGTTATACTGTGGTTAGAGCTGTTAGTGAGGTTAACTATTTATCGAGGGTAGAGGATTAGTCTGATCATCAGATTGGTGTGGCTATTAATCAGCGCCTGTTTCAAAGCGCCTCTGTCCCATATTAAACCCACCATTGAATCGCACCAATGTCGGAGCCGTCTCGCAAGACAACGGGGCGCCCTCTGCCTACTTCTGAATGCCCCCTCGCCACCACACAACGTTTCATATCCCTTCAGTTGTTGTCATAATGCCGCTCTCCAATTCCACCGGAAAGTGCCATGTGGTTTAAGAATCTCGTTCTGTTTCGCCTTAGTCGCCCCTTTGAGCTGGATCACGACGCCCTGGACCAGGCGCTGCAGGGCCACCCCTTCCACCCCTGCGGAAAAAGCGCTCCCTTCAGCTACGGCTGGTCTCAGCCGCTGGGGCGCAATGGTCAGCAGCTGGTTCACACTGTCGGCAACTACTCGATGATCTGCGCCCGTAAGGAGGAGCGCCTCCTCCCCTCTGCGGTGATCAACGAACAGTTAGCCGAGCGGGTGGAACAGCTCGAGCAGGCCGAATCGCGCTCGCTGGGGCGTAAAGAGCGCCAGCAGCTAAAAGAGGAGCTCACCCAAACCCTGCTGCCCCAGGCCTTCACCCGTAACACCACCTGCTACGCCTATATTGACCGCACCCATCGCTGGCTTGTGGTCGATACCAGCAGTGCTAACCGCGCCGAGGAGCTGATAACCCTGCTGCGACAATCGCTGGATGGGATAGGCCTGCGCCAGCCACAGACCGAGGAGTCTCCCCGCGTGGTGATGAGCGAGTGGCTTCGCGGTGACAACATTCCGACAGGGTTTGAACTGGGCGATGAGTACGAGTTACAGGAGAGTGATAAGGATGGGGCTATCGTACGCTGCCGCCGCCAGGACCCGCACAGCGAGGAGGTTCAGGGCCTCCTCAACGCCGGCAAACAGGTGACTAAACTCTCTCTCAACTGGCGTGAGCGTGTCGCGTTCGTGCTGGGTGAAGATCTGACCATTAAGCGCCTGCGTTTCACCGACGCGATAAAAGAGGAGCTGGACGATTATACCGACGACCCCGTGCTGCAGTTCGATAGTGATTTTGCCTTTATGACGCTAGAGCTATATAAAATGATCGAAGAGGTGATGGCAGTCTTTGGTGGGGATAGCGAGGTGACAGATCTCTGATATCCCGATCATCATTCAAAGCAGTATTACAATCTGAAACTACACTAAGCCACAGTTGTTCAAACTGATCGCTTCACAAACTCCGACTTCAGCATCATCGCTCCAAAGCCGGGGATATGGCAGTCGATATTATGATCACCATCAACCAGGCGGATGTTTTTTACCCTGGTACCCACCTTGAGCACCGAAGAGCTCCCCTTCAGTTTCAGATCCTTTACCACAGTTACAGTATCACCATCCTGAAGGCGATTACCGTTGGCATCCTTCACTATCAACTCATTGGCATTAACCGCATCATCACCAGACTTACTCCACTCATGACCGCACGACGGACAGACGCACATCTCACCATCCTCATAGGTGTATTCTGAGTTACAGTTGGGGCAGTGGGGGAGCTCGCTCATCGGTGTCTCCTGCTATGAGGTAAGGGGTGTAACGAGTATACATGATGTCTGCCCGAGCCCTGCTGAGCTCACCAGCGGTCTTTATGTGAAGCTGCTTCTGATATATCGAGAATGGTTGTCACCGGTCAATCGCTACACCAGACGAATCCCGTCTTTCTCAATGATGATCACCCGCTCTTTATAAAGGCTGCTAATCGCCTTCTTGAAGGCCGCCTTGCTCATCGCCAGTTGCGCCTCAATCTCGGCAGGGGGTGATTTGTCGTGCAGCGGTGCAGTACCGTTGTGAGTCTTCAAGTACTCCAGCACCTTTGCTGCGTTCTTATCCTTTGTCTCCTTACCACCATGCAGTGTGATATCGAGACGACCATCCGGGCGGATGCGTTTGATAAAACCCTGCTTGCTCTGGCCAAAGCTGAGACGCTCGAACACCTCATCCTTGTAGAGCACACCCCAGTGAGTGTGGTTAACAATCACCTTGTAACCAAGGTCGGTGGAGTTGGCGATAATCAGGCTCACCCGCTGGCGTGGACGGAAGGTACTGGCGCCATCGTCCTGCAGAAACTTGTCGATCTTCGATGAGGCGGTAATACGTCCCTTTACATCGAGATAGAGGTGAACGATATACGACTTCCCCACCTCCATCGGCCGATGCTGCTCCGCAAAGGGGACGAACAGATCCTTATCCAGCCCCCAGTCAAGAAAGGCTCCCACATCGGTAAGGTCAGAGACCTGCAGATAGGCAAACTCACCCAGCTCCGCCTTAGCCCGCTGGGTCGTCGCCACCGGCAGGTTGTCGGAGTCGAGGTAGAGAAACACCGGCACCATGTCGCCCACAGCAAGGTCGGGGGTCATATAACGACGTGGCAACAACACCTCACCCAGTTCGCCGGCATCAAGGTAGGCACCGAAATCGAGGATCTTCACTACTTTCAGGGTGTAGTCATGGCCAATTTCGATCATTGGGAAGGGCTCGTGTGTGGATGGGATTTTGAGAGTATACCGGGGTTTTGGGGATGTTATCTGTAATTACGTTGAACACGTACAGCACAATGCACTATGGGGTTCGCTGGAGCGAAGTCATCTTACCTGTTATTTTCAATGATCCCGGCACCTTGACTATCACTTTCGTTTAAATATTATTTTTATAAATTTTGATATTGACGTTATATCGGCCATGCGTCGCTCACCAGATAAAATTTTCGCCACACCATTAGCGAGTCTTTCCCCTCTCAATCTAAACAGCAAATTCCGAATGCTCTTAAACCTATATACCAAACCAACAAGTCGTTCTGCCGCGTTCAATTCGTCCAATATATTTATTTGTATTTTATCTATATAACCTCTGGATACATTCTCCGGACTATCGAAATATTCAATAATCGATTCTGCTGCAGATCTACCACTTATCAATGCATAGCTTAATCCCTCTGCACTTATCGGATCTGCAAATCCAGCCGCATCACCTACCAACATGATTCTTCCCTTCATATATGGCCCTTCGCGTTTTCTAACTGGAATTAAGGCGCCCTTTTTATTGCAAATCTTATCTTCCTGATTAAATCCAAGCGACAACACATACTCAGAAAAAGATTGCTGTAAATTCTTCTTTTCGCCGTTAACCACGCCTAGTCCAACTGACAGGTGGTCACCTTTATAGAACACCCATCCATAACCTCCCTCTATCACATCCAGGTCAAATACCATTTTATCCTTATACTTACTTAACACTTCACTTCGTGCATATACGTCTGCTTCTATTGCAGGAACCAGGCAGGGTTGCTTTCCAAATATACTTTCGCTCAAACGCGCATTTGCTCCCTCTGCAACCACAACATAGCTTGCTGAGAGAGTGTCTCCTGATTCAACAACCAAATCGACATGGACTGGTTGAGTTATTAACTCCTTTACAACGCACTTTTGCTTCAATAGCGCCCCTTTCAAGATGGCATATTTGACGAGTGCATTGTCAAACTGACTTCTATTAACTGTTTGTGCTAAAGAGTCATACTGCGTTTTCGCGCTCACTTCAGTCCCATGCACTCTAAATTCAAGTATGTTGCACACCGACTCAACAGGATAATCCATATCTTCCGGCAGTATACTTGCAGCTCTTTTCACCAACCCACCTGCGCATACTTTCTTTCTGGGTAATTCATGCTTCTCAATCAGAATTGTTCTTAGCCCTGATTGCGCGAGCGTCATAGCTGCCATTGCCCCTGCTGGGCCAGCCCCTACTATCGCCACGTCATAGTCACTCTTCATTTGATACGCTTTCCCCATAACGGTAGTCACAATTTTCCTACCCAATAATTGCCCTTACCGATGTTGCGGGTTATCAATACCCCGCGCCGCCATCTCCGCCGCCCTAAACACCGCCCGACTCTTGTTCATCGTCTCATCCCACTCATTGCGCGGCACCGAGTCATAGACAATACCGGCACCGGCCTGCATGTAGAGGGTTTGATCCTGAATTACCGCGGTGCGGATGGCGATGGCGGTGTCCATGTTGCCGTGCCAGCCGAGGTAACCGACGGCACCGGCGTAGACGCCGCGTTTGACCGGTTCGAACTCGTCGATGATCTCCATCGCGCGGATCTTTGGTGCGCCGGAGACGGTGCCAGCAGGGAAGGTGGCGCGCAGGGCGTCCATCGCTGTCATCCCCTCTTTCAACTTGCCTTCGACGTTGGAGACGATGTGCATCACGTGGGAGTAGCGTTCGATCACCATCTTTTCGGTCAGCTCCACGCTGCCGGTCTCGGCAATGCGACCGACGTCGTTGCGACCCAGGTCGATCAGCATCAGATGCTCGGCCAGCTCCTTGGGATCGGCCAAGAGGTCCTGCTCCAGCGCCCTGTCCTGCTCTTCATCCTTGCCTCGTGGGCGGGTACCGGCGATGGGGCGCACGGTGACCTTGCCGTCTTCGTAGCGGGTGAGGATCTCGGGCGAGGAGCCGACGATCTGGAACTCACCACAGTTGACGAAGAACATGTAGGGCGAGGGGTTGAGGCTGCGCAGTGAGCGGTAGAGGTCGAGTGGCGGCGCAGTAAAGGGGATGGAGAGTCGCTGCGATAGCACCACCTGCATGATGTCGCCGTCGGTGATGTACTTCTTCGACTTCGCCACCGCCTCTTCGAACCCCTGCTGGGTGAAGCCGGAGACGAAGTCCTCCTCACCCAGCTCCTTGCTTTTTACATAAGGGGGACGCGCCAGCGGCTGCTCCAGCTTTAGTACCAGATTGTGCAGGCGGTTCTCGCCGCGCTTCTGTGCGTCGTGTTCACTGGGGTCGACGTGCACCACCACGTAGAGCTTGCCAGAGAGGTTGTCGAACACCACCACCTCGTCGGAGAGCATTAACAGAATATCGGGATTACCCAGCTCATCTCTATTTGGGCAGGCGCCGAGGCGCGGCTCGATGTAGCGCACGGTATCGTAGCCGAAGTAGCCGACCAGGCCGCCGGTGAACCTGGGTAGCCCCTCGATTTCCGGAACCCGGTAGCGGGCCTGGAACGCCTCGATGAAAGCAAGCGGGTCCCCGGCTGTCACCTGCTCTACCACCTCATAGTCTGTGGTAACGGTCACCTCGTGCCCCTTTACCGTAAGCACGGTACGTGCCGGCAGGCCGATGATGGAGTAGCGGCCCCACTTCTCGCCCCCCTGTACCGATTCGAACAGGTAGGTGTAGGGGGCGGCTGCCAGCTTGAGGTAGGTAGAGAGCGGCGTGTCGAGGTCGGCCAGCACCTCACGCATTAGCGGGATGCGGTTGTAGCCCTCGGCGGCCAGTTGTGCGAATTGTTGCGGTGTCATGCTAATCACCCGGAAGAGAGACGGTAAGAAAGCGTTCGTTTAGTTGGCCGTTTAGCTGCACCATCGCTTATTGACGTTCTCTCTCACCGTTTTTCCCTCTTGTTATCAGGTAATTTCCGCTTATCTTAACCCGTTTCTTATAGCAGGTCTTTAAGCTCAGCCATCGAGTCGATCACCGCATCCGGGTTGTAGTCGCGGATATCCTCGCCGTGGTTGTAGCCGTAGCTCATGCAGATGATCTGGAAGCCGGCGGCGCGCGCCGCCTTCACGTCGCTCATCGAGTCGCCCAGCATCATCGCGTTCTCCGGCTTGACGCCAAAGTGCTCGGCGCCGTGCAGCAGCGGCAGCGGGTCGGGCTTCTTCTTCGGCAGGGTGTCGCCGCTGATGACGATCGCGAAGCGGTCGAAGATGCCGAGGTCCTTGAGCAGCGGGTGGGTGAACTCTGCCGCCTTGTTGGTAACACAGCCGATCTTGTAGCCCTGCGCCTGCAGGTAGTCTAGCCCCTCTTCCACCCCGGGGTAGAGGCAGGAGCGCTTGGAGGTGTTCTCGGCGTAGAGCGCGAGGAAGATGGGGTAGGCCTTTTCGAACAGCGCATCGTCGGGCTCGCCGTCGAGCTGACCGATAAGGGCGCGGCGGCAGAGACGCTCGACACCGTTACCGACCCAGGTGCGCACCTTCTCCTCGCCGTGTACCGGCATATCGAGCTGCTTCATCATCTCATCGACGCAGTAGGCGAGGTCGGGCACCGAGTCGACCAGGGTGCCGTCGACATCGATGAGGATCATTTCGGGTTTTCTTATAGACATACTTCAATATCTCACTGCTGTGGTCATATAACACCATGAAATAGGGGGTTGTGCCGAGAGACACAACCCCCGCGGTGTTACGACAGGGTGTTGGTGTTTACTTGCCTACCCTGGCCAGCTCGTCGCGGAACTGCTTGACGATGGTGTCATACTTGTTGGCATCGCTGTCGTTAGCGAAGCCGAAGATACCGGAACCGGCGACGAAGGTGTCGGCGCCCGCCTCGGCGATCTCCTTGATGTTGCTCGCCTTCACACCGCCGTCGATCTCCAGGCGGATGTCATAACCGCTCTCGTCGATCATCTTGCGCGCCTGGCGCAGCTTGTCCATGGTGGCCGGGATGAAGCTCTGGCCGCCAAAGCCGGGGTTGACCGACATCAGCAGGATCATGTCGACCTTGTCCATCACGTAGTCGAGGTAGCTGAGCGGGGTGGCCGGATTAAAGACCAGGCCGGACTTGCAGCCCAGCTCGCGGATCAGTCCCAGGCTGCGGTCGATGTGCTCGGAGGCCTCGGGGTGGAAGGTGATGTAGGTGGCACCGGCGGCGGCAAAGTCAGGGATGATGCGATCCACCGGCTTGACCATCATGTGAACGTCGATCTCGGCAGTCACGCCGTGGTTGCGCAACGCCTCACAGACCAGCGGGCCGATGGTGAGGTTGGGCACGTAGTGGTTATCCATCACGTCGAAGTGGACGATATCGCAACCTGAGGCGATAACGTTGTCGACCTCCTCACCCAGGCGGGCAAAATCGGCAGACAGGATGGAGGGGGCAAGCTTGAAGTCAGCCATAGTGATCGCCTCTCAAATCTTAAAAAGTCGTTGTTCGCACCGCGCCCAAACCTGGCTGTCGGGGCGGCACACCAAAAAATGACCCTGCATAGTACCTGCTCCGGCCCTTTTTTGCGAGATTTGCTCTGCACCTGAATCCTCGGGACGATTGCGCCCCCCTGAACGGGTAGAGAACAGGTTAAACCGTTATACTTGCGCACAGAAACTCACTAACGACTGGAGACCACCTACCATGAGTATTGCCGTTACCCTCCACCTTCTCGCCGCCGTGATCTGGGTAGGTGGGATGTTCTTCGCCCACCAGATGCTGCGCCCGGTCGCTGCCACTTTGCTGGAGCCACCACTGCGTCAGCCGCTGTGGGTTGGGGTCTTCGGACGCTTCTTTCCCTGGGTATGGGTGGCCGTTGGCACCATCCTGGCTACCGGCTATTACATGTTATTCGTGGTTTTTAACGGCATGGCCAATGTGGGACTTTATGTGCATATCATGCACGCTCTGGGTCTGACCATGGTTGGCATCTACCTTTACGTCTTCTTCGGCCCCTATCAGAAGCTCAAGCGCAGCGTCGCCGCGCAGATCTGGCCTGAGGGCAAGGGCCATATCGACCGCATTCGCGACATGGTGGGGATTAACATGATCCTCGGCCTCATCACCATCGCCGTGGCAGCAGGTGGGCGTTATCTGCATTGATGATCGGGCGGGCCCTACTCTTCTTCGTGGGGTCCGCCACAGTTCCAGCAGACAGCGAACTGCCCCTCGATCTCCTCGCCGCATCGGCGGCACTGCCACTTGGGCTCATCGGTGCGGTCGCTCAGAAAGTCATCAAGGAGCTGCTTCGCTCTCCCGAATACCTCTTCCTCCACCCAGATTTCGGGCCAGATCTCGGTGGGCGGGATCTCCCCGGCACCGCTGTACAGAAACTCATTTTTCATGCGGCAGGCGATGCCGTCGCCCTCCAGAATATTGCGCAGGTGGCTCACCAGCAGGGAGTTGGTAGCGGTGTAGAGGAGTTTCACCGTGCGTTATTTTCCAGACAACCAGAACCACCAGACGATCAGCCCGATTAGCAGTAGTCCGGCCAGATTGACCCAGATCATCTCTCACCCCCGGTTTTGAACAGGCGCAGGCGATTGGCGTTGCTCACCACGGTGAGCGAGGAGAGGGCCATCGCCGCCCCGGCCACCATCGGGTTAAGCAAGACCCCGATGAAGGGGTAGAGCACCCCGGCGGCAACGGGAATACCCAGCGTGTTGTAGATGAAGGCACCAAACAGGTTCTGCTTGATGTTACGCACCGTCGCACGGGAGATGGCGATGGCATCGGCCACGCCGTGCAGGGAGCCGCGAATAAGGGTGACATCGGCGCTGGCGATCGCCACGTCGGTGCCCGAGCCGATAGCAAAACCGACATGGGCCCGTGCCAGCGCCGGGGCATCGTTAATACCGTCACCCACCATGGCGACGATTCGCCCCTGCCCCTGTAACCGTTCGATATGCATATCCTTATCCTGAGGCAGCACCTGAGCGATCACCGCATCGATACCCACCTGTTTGGCCACGGCATTGGCGGTCTCCTGATGGTCGCCGGTGAGCATGATCACCCGCATCCCCTCGCTGTGCAGCCGCTCGATAGCCGCGGCAGAGTCGGCCTTAATCGGGTCGGCCACGGCAAAGACCGCGGCCCCCGCCTCATTCAGCCCCATGTAGATCGGCGTCTTTCCCTCGGCGGCAAGGCGCGCCCCGTCCTGCTCCAGATGGCCAAGGTAGATCCCCTGCTCACTGAGGAAGGTCTGGGTGCCGATGAAGATGCGCTGCCCGCCCATTAGCGCCTTGACCCCGCGGCCCGATAGCGCCTCAAAGCTCTCGATCTCCAGCCGCTCCAGCCCACGCTCCTCTGCCCCGGCAACAATGGCGGCCGCCAGCGGGTGCTCGGAACCCGCCTCGACACTGGCGGCGATCGACAGCAGATTGTCAGGCTCTGCGCCGCGAAAGGGGATGATGTCGGTGAGCTGAGGACGTCCCTCGGTGACAGTGCCGGTCTTGTCGAGGACGATGGTGTCGAGTTTGCCCGCCTGCTGCAGCGCCTCGCCGTTGCGAATGAGTACCCCGTACTCCGCCGCCTTGCCCACCCCAACCATAATGGAGATCGGCGTAGCGAGGCCGAGGGCACAGGGACAGGCGATAATCAGCACCGTCATGGTAGCAACGATGGCGTAGCTAAGATCCTCGCCGAAGTTATACCAGGCGAGGAAGGTTAAGACGGCGATGATCAACACGCTGGGAACGAAGACCCCCGCCACCCTGTCGACCAGCCTGCCGATCGCCGGCTTGCTCCCCTGGGCGGTACGCACCAGCTCGATGATCTGCGCCAGCACCGTCTCCTTGCCTATCCGTTTGACCTGATAAAGGAAGGTGCCGGAGGTGTTGATGGTGCCGCCGATCACCTCGTCGCCCTTCACCTTGTCGACCGGTAGCGGCTCGCCGCTGATCATCGACTCGTCGACCCAGGAGTGGCCGTCAATGATCACCCCGTCGACCGGGATCCGCTCACCGGGACGTACCCGCACCGTCTCACCCAGACCGACCTCAATAATTGCCACGTCAAGCTCCTGCCCCTCGCGCACCACCCGTGCCGTCTTTGGTTGCATACCAACCAGTCGTTTAATCGCCTCGGAGGTCTTGCCGCGGGCGCGCATCTCCAGCGCCGAGCCGAAGTTGATCAGGGCGATGATAATGGCAGCCGCCTCAAAGTAGGCGTGCTGCGCCAGCGTGGGGACACTCTCAGGGAAGAGGGTGATCGCCAGCGAGTAGCACCAGGCCGAGCCGGTACCGATGGCGATCAGGGTATCCATATTGGCGTTGTGGTGACGGAACTGCTTCCAGGCACCGATAAAGAAGTGGCGGCCGGAGTAGCCCATCACCGCCAGGGTAACCCCGGCGACAATGAGCCAGAAGATAGTCCCCTCGGCCAACGCGGGCAGCAGGCCGGCCATCCCCGCCGCCATCAGCGGAAAGCCGACCAGCGCTGCTGCTATCGCCTGTCTGAAGAGCTGGCGGGTATGAGCCTGCTCCTTCGCCTCACGTTCGGCCTGCTCGCTCTCCAGGTCCTTCAGTTCAGACGCCTCATAGCCGGCATCTACCACCGTCTTGATCAGGGCTGCCGCATCGACACTACCCCTTACCAGGGCGGTATGCTCGGCAAAACTGACTGTCGCCTGCTCAACCCCTGGCAGTGCCAGCAACGCCTTCTCCACCGCCGCCACACAACCGGCACAGCTCATGCCACCGATTGAGAGGTGAATCTGTTGTTCCGTCACAACCTTTCTCCAGCTATTCAGTCAATTACTCAAGGCTAACCGTTAGTCGCCATTTATCCAAGAGGGGTGGCCCACTGATCTGGATCAACGATTACCACCCCAACCCTTTGCCATAATGGCTCTCCACCTGCGGGGATCACATGATGAAAGCACCAATCAAACCTCTCACTATCCTGCTGCGCTCCCTCCCCGACAGCGTGCACAGTGAGCTATTGAGCCGCCTTTTCAACCATCTGCTACGTGGACAGTACATGGCCGACCAGCTCTACGACCTGGACGGCAAGCGACTGGCTATCAGGATCACCGACACCCGCACCGAACTGCTGTTCCGTATACAGGGCAATCAGCTCAGGCGCCAGCCGAGGCGCCTGCATCCGGCGTGGGATGTGCGCATCAGTGGCACACTCGCCGACTTCTGGCTCCTCGCCAGCCGCAGTGAGGATCCCGACACCCTCTTTTTTAACCGCACCCTCGCCATTGAGGGAGAGACCGAGGCGGGGCTCTATTTGAAGAATCTGCTTGATGCACTCGACTTCGACCTGCAGCTTCACCTGGACAGCGTGCTGGGCAGGCGGCTGGGAGGCAATGTGGGCCACCTTCTCCAGCGCAGCGGGTTTGTTCATCGCCCGGGCTTCTAGTTTTTCAATTTTTGGCTATACTTGTAAGTCCGTCTTAGAAGAATAGCGTAACATGTTGAATTCTCTCCGACAGACTGCACTAATCTGTGCGTTGCTTCTGATCGCCCTCCCGTCACAGGGGGAGATCTACAAGTATGTGCATAACGGCGTGGTCACCTACAGTGCGGATAAACCAAACAGGGGTGTATACGAGAGCCTGCAACCCAGTTGCCTGCTCTCCTACATCGGCTGTGACCTGGCGCGCTCGGACTGGAGCCATGTCAAACTCAATCATAACGCCTATCGAGATCTGATCATTCAGATCGCCACCCGCCATCAGGTCGATGCGGCGCTGGTTCGTGCCGTTGTTCATGCCGAGTCCAACTTCAATCACAGGGCCCTGTCAAAGGCAGGGGCCGAGGGGCTGATGCAGCTGATGCCCGACACCCAGAAGCGCCTCAATGTGCAGGACCCTTACAACGTCTGGGAGAATATCGACGGTGGCACCCGGCTCCTCAAGCAGTTACTGAAGCGGTATGACAATAACATCAAACATGCGACAGCGGCCTATAATGCCGGTGTCACTGCAGTAGAAAAATATCGTGGAATACCACCCTATGAAGAGACAAAGAACTATGTGGCACGGGTAGAGAAGCTTTATACCCGCTACAAGGCGGTTAACTAGTTCTATGGCGCCTCCCTGCGCAAACGCTCCTGCTGTTATTTGACGATAATCACTACTGTCTTCGCCAGCTTGTCGTGCCAGCCCTGCTTACGCTTGTCGAAGGCGACCCAGATCAGTCCCAGCAACAGTGGAAGGGTTGAAACGATATAACCAAAATATCTTCCAATAAACTGCCAGGTTGAAGGCTTACCCCCGGTACGCGCATCAACTATTTTTGTCTTTACCAGCATCTTTCCAGGCGTGGCCGACTTGTAGACCCAGAAGGCGATGATCACAATCATCGGAAAGAGATAGTTAAGAAAAACGTCGGCAGGCCCCTTATAGAATGATTCATCCGTCAAGTATCCGCCCCCATAAATAAGAAACAGCAGGGGGAAAATAATAATACTGATGAGAATGTTATCGACGATCGATGCGGCCACCCGTATCCAGAACCCGGCATACTCGGGCTCACCACCTTCACTTTGCGATACCAGCTCTGCATCGGGGGTTTTGTAAATATCTTCTGACATCATATTTCTCCTCTTCGTTGTTATAGTTTCTTGCTTTTCAGGTATGGGGCATTGTGACCACTGTTACGACGATGGGTTAAGGGTATTATAAACCTCACTGAACGCGGCTATCGCTCTGTCCAGATCTTCTCGGGTATGTGCTGCCGAGATCTGGGTACGGATGCGCGCCTTGCCCTGCGGCACCACCGGGTAGAAGAAACCGATGGCGTAGATACCCCTCTCCAGCAATCTTATCGACATCTCCTGCGCCAGCCGCGCATCGCCCAGCATCACCGGTACGATGGGGTGCTCGCCGGGGGCGATGTCGAAACCGGCCTTAACCATCCCTTCGCGGAAATATCGGGTGTTGTCGAACAACCGATCACGCAACGCGGTGGAGCGCTCCAGCATCTCCAGCACCTTGAGGGATGCGGCACAGATCGCCGGGGCGACGGTGTTGGAGAAGAGGTAGGGGCGTGAGCGCTGGCGCAGCATCTCGATCACCTCCTTGCGCCCCGATGTGTAGCCGCCGGAGGCACCGCCCAGCGCCTTGCCGAAGGTGCCGGTGATGATATCGACCCGATCCATCACCCCGCAATGTTCGTGCACCCCGCGCCCGCTCTTGCCCATAAAGCCGACGGCGTGACAGTCGTCGTGGTGCACCATGGCATCATATTTATCGGCCAGGTCACAGATCTTATCGAGCTGAGCGACGGTACCATCCATGGAGAAGACCCCATCGGTGGTGATGAGGATACGCCGTGCCCCATTCTCTTTCGCCTCTTTCAGGCAACGCTCCAGGTAGGCCATGTCGTTATTTTTATAACGGTAACGCGACGCCTTACAGAGGCGCACCCCGTCGATGATCGAGGCGTGGTTCAACTCGTCGGAGATCACCGCATCCTCAGCCGTGAGGATGGTCTCGAACAACCCCGCATTGGCATCGAAGCAGGCGGCGTAGAGAATGGTATCCTCCATGCCGAGGAACTCGCTTACTCTCGCCTCCAACTCCTTGTGGATAGACTGGGTACCGCAGATAAAGCGCACCGAGGAGAGGCCGAAGCCCCAGTGGTCATAGCTGTCCTTCGCCGCCTGAATCACCTCCGAATTGTTGGCCAGACCCAGATAGTTGTTGGCGCACATGTTGATCACCTCGCTGCCGTCGGCGAGGGTGATGTCGTTCTTCTGGTCGGAGGCGATGATGCGCTCGGACTTCCACAGGCCGTTATCCTTAATCTCCTGCAGGTCTCTCTGCAGGCTCTCTCTGGCACGCTTGAAACTCATGACTTCACCTCGCTCCAGTCGAGGATAACCTTGCCCGACTCGCCGGAGCGCATCACGTCGAATCCCTTCTGAAAATCGGTGTAGTGAAAGCGGTGGGTAATAATCTTCTCCAGCGGCAGGCCTGTCTGCACCATCATCGTCCCCTTGTACCAGGTCTCGAAGATCTCACGGCCGTAGATCCCCTTGATGGTCAGCCCCTTGAACACCACCTTGGTCCAGTCGATGCCGATGCCGTCGGGGAGGATGCCGAGCAGGGCGATGTGGCCGCCGTTGATCATCTTGGCGATCATCTCCTCGAAGGCGGCGGGGGCGCCGGACATCTCGAGCCCCACGTCGAAACCCTCGAGGATGCCGAGGGTGCGCATGAACTCTCTACTGATCGGGCCGTCGCTGACAACGTTGTGCGTGATCACCCTTGGGGTCAACTCCTTCGCCAGCTTGAGGCGGTAGTCGTTGATGTCGGTGATGACGATGTTCCGCGCCCCGGCGTGGTCGGCGATCATCGCCGCCATAATGCCGATGGGGCCGGCGCCGGTAATGAGCACATCCTCGCCCACCATGTTGAAGGAGAGGGCGGTGTGCACTGCGTTGCCGTAGGGGTCGAAGCAGGCGAGGACCTCGGGGTGGATGGTGATGTTGGGGCGGTAGACGTTCTTCGCGGGAATAGACAAATATTCGGCGAAGCAACCGGTGCGATTGACCCCCACGCCGATGGTGTTGGGGCAGAGGTGGCGACGCCCGGCCAGGCAATTGCGGCAGCGCTCGCAGACGATGTGCCCCTCGCCGGAGACCACGTCGCCGATGTTCAGCCCGGTGACGTTAGCCCCCATGTCGACGATGGTGCCGGCGAACTCGTGGCCGATGGTCATCGGCACCGGGATGGTCTTCTGCGACCACTCGTCCCAGTTGTAGATGTGGATATCGGTACCGCAGATCGCCGTCTTCTGGACTTTGATCAGCACATCGTTGTTGCCCACCTCGGGCAGTGGCACGTCCTCAAGCCAGATCCCCTCTTTGGGGTACTTCTTTACCAGTGCCTTCATCGTCTTCATTCGATATTTCCTTAAATCATCTCGTATCTCAGGGACAATATGCCATAAAAAAAGGCCGGGGAAACCCCGGCCTTTAAACTCTAACTTATCTATATAACGCCTTCTATACTTGTTATGCACCTGCACTCACATCTATGAGATCGACTGCACGTCTCCGCCTTTGATACCTTTTCACAAACTTGCGGGCAAGCATGAGCATCAACAGCAGTGTTATCACTGGGTATTTCACACCATAAACTATAGGCGTCAACATCCACCTCACTATTGCCCTCAATGCCTCATGCTGAGCAATGTAATTGGCAATCGGTGGTGAGTGCTCATAGTAGAACTCCACAAACCAGCTACCCAGTGCATTGGTCTTCAGATAGTCGTCTCTGAATTTTCTGAGTACCGCCACATCGGGATCTAGATAACTGCCGTAGGCCGCCGTGGCGATAAAACAGTAACCACCATCAGAGAAGACCTGTACATCTGGCGCAACAATCACCGTTCCGATACCCGCTGCGTGTACGATAACGCCGTTGGCCACGCCATCCGCATCCCCCGGACCGCCATCGATCAGGGTGACAGTGAGCTGTGTACCGTTAACGGTTATAGAACCAAACTGACTAAAGCCACTCGCATCCACCTGGTAGTATTGCGCCACCGAAGGAATGGACTCCGGATAGTCAAGCACGACGGTGATCTGATCACCCGCCGCAGCCACATTCACCTCATAAGTCACCACGCCGTATCTGAACTGCGCATTGCCCGGTTTGTTGGTCTGCACCAGCAGTGTGTCACTGTCTGCAAGAATATTTACCCGTGCAAGAGTAGCACCGGTATTGCCACTGACATCGATCACTATCGCTCCAATGCCTGCCAGGTCTGACAGCGAGGCGATAGTCGCATCATTCGGTGCACTATCATTAATATCGGCCACACCATCACCATCAGTATCGGTATTAAACGCCGCATCAATGGTTACATCTACTGATGGTGTAAAGTTACAACTCCCTGTGCCACTACATACCCCGCCACTCCAGCCGGTGAAGGCAGAACCGGCAGCCGCCGTGGCCGATAATTGCAAGGTAGTTTCGTCTGAGACAATTTCGGTGCAGTCCACCCCACAATCGATCCCGACAGGACTGCTCTGTACAGTACCACCACCTGTACCACTGGTAGTGACATCAACTGTATAGACACTGGCAAAATTGGCCGAGACGCTGTTCGCCGCTGTCATGGTAACAATACAGTTCCCTGTTCCGCTGCAGCCTCCACCGCTCCAACCGGTGAATATCGAACCCGGCGAGGCCACCGCAGTCAGTGTAACGACACTGCCATCGACATAGCCCTCAGTACAATCTGCGCCACAGTCGATACCGAATGGTGCACTGGTTACTGTGCCAGTACCACTGCCGGTTTTGCTCACATTCAGTTGATAACCGATACCAAAGGTGGCGGTAACAGTGGTATCTGCAGTGAGCGTCACATCACATGGCCCGGTGCCTGTACAACCACCACCACTCCAGCCCGTAAAGGATGAATTGACACCGGCGTTAGGTGTGAGTGTAATCACCATCCCCTCACCGTATACCTCGTTACAATCACTACCGCAGTTAATGCCCGCAGGGCTACTGCTAATCGTGCCGCTGCCAGAGCCTGCCAGAATCGTGGTCAGGGTAAAGGTAGGGGCGAAGCTTGCCGATACCGCTGTATCACCATTTAAAGTAATCACACACTCCCCGATACCACTACAGCCACCACCGCTCCAACCGGTGAAGGCGAATCCGGCATCCGCTGTCGCGGTCAGGGTGATCACGCTACCATCAGGCAGAACATCCACGCAGTCTGCACCGCAGCTGATACCCGCCGGGGCACTGTTAATGGTGCCCGAACCCGTACCGGTTTTTGTGACGTTAAGCGAATATAGCGGGGTAAAGGTTGCGCTAACCGTCGTATCGGCTGACATAGATACGGTACAGGCTCCTGTTCCGCTACAGCCGCCACCACTCCAGCCCGTAAAGATATTACCAGCCGTCGCGACCGCACTCAGCTCAACCGATGTGCCCTCGACATAGATCTCCGTACAATCGACTCCACAATCGATACCCGGTGCGGCACTGCTAACAGTACCACTACCCGTTGCAACGGTAGTCAGGGTAAAGAGGCGGGCAAAATCGGCTGTGATGGTAGTATCTGCCGAGACTGTAAACGTACAACTGGCCGTCCCGCTACATCCACCACCACTCCAACCCGTAAAGATCGATCCTGCAGCAGCAACCGCATCAAGTGTTAGCGAGGTGCCACTGTTATAGACTTCGGTACAATCAATACCGCAATCGATACCAACAGGATTACTCGTCACCGTTCCAGCTCCAAGTCCCGTTGGATTCAATGTAACCGTGTAGGGAACAGGGATTACATCAAAGGTAGCCGTCACCGTAGTATTGGCACTCATCGGCACCGTACAGGTCGCCGTACCGCTACAGCCGCCACCGCTCCAGCCGGAGAACAGGGCACCCGCATCCGGGGTAGCCGTTAAGGTGACACTGGTGTTCTCTTCGTACACCTCATTGCAGTCGAGACCACAATCAATACCGACGATATCACTGCTCACTCTTCCCGTTGATGTACCTGCCTTTGTTACATCAAGGGTAAAAAACAGAATGGGCGTGGTGCTCATCACCTTGTTGGTGATGTTACCCATATTGTCGTAGGTGTAGGTGATGTTGGTGCCGTTGTCGTAGATTACCCGCGTTAACCTGCCAGCATCGTCGTATTGGTAGGTTTCGGCGGAGTGGGTCATTCCAGACAACAACACACCACCAGCAAGCAGTAGTGTAGTAAGAAACGCTTTAGCCATCCGGTAAAGGGGCAGAGATGAGTTACGCACCATGTTTTTAATGGGATTTCTCATGGTTCTGCTCCTTAGTTGAGGACGACTATTGTTTGAAGATTACGAGCTACAGAATCAAAATAATTTATTTGACCCATTAAGTAACGTCGCCTTGAATTTAACTCATCCATTGCGTTCTTGACTTTCTTTAATTCACTCTCCGCTATGCGTACCATAATTCTTTCACGAAAATCAGGTTCGATCGGCGACCACAAATTCTGAAGAAAATCATTATTTGCGTCTTCTTGGTCATATTTTGCAATTCTCACATTCCGTTCTGCTCTGTCAAATTTGTCCCTCATTATTTGTAGCTCAACCATTACACTCTCATATTCTCCTTCAAGTCTTTTGCGTTCAAATTCCTCCACAGATGTCGGCGGTTTCTCAAGATGAGACGCACCTACCATGTAATAAATTCCACTGGGCGGCTCTGGCGACGGAATAGATACTTCCAAAAACACTAATTCAGGCACGTTGTATCTGTCAGTAACATGTGTCGTGTCATTGTAAAAACCCTCTTGCAGCAGCCCCATTGCCAGGTCGCCCACGTCAACATATTCTCCAAACTCACCGGCATTAGCTTCCTCAACTATATCCCTGATTTTGTCCATCCCTACATGCTGAATCTCCTCTGCCGACATCTGCTCCATCACACCCTCTATGGTAAATGGAGATGTGCCATTTAGATCCACATAACTCATCGCATTGCCGAATGCGTATTGATAGGGATTTACTGACTTCGGCCCACTACCCCTGACACGATCACGACTAATAAAACGTGCGGTAGCCGCGTCGTAGTAACGGTCTCGTACGTAGTAGAGGCCGCTTGTCCTGTCGTTGGCAATACCAAACTGTCCCTGCCAGGTGAGGTTATTCTCCACCGCCTCAGTCGCACTAAGTCGAGAGCCATAGGGTGAGTAGGCGTAGCTGTTCACTACCGCACCGAGACTGTCACTCATAAAGAGGGTGTTGCCCATCTCATCAAAGTGATAGTCATGGCGGGTGTTATCCGCCGCATTCATACGATAGAGCAGTGCGCCACCCGGGGTGGTGATGTAGTAGTAGAGGTCGTTCGCGCCATCCTTTTCGATATTCGCGCTGGTAAGCCCCAGTGCGTAGTTGAGCACGTAGTTACGTGTCGCGGCCCCCTCGGTTCGGCTGGTCCGACCACCCATGGCATCATAGGTAAAGCTGACGGTGGCGGGCCCTTCGGTATAACCGGTCAGTCGATTAGCCAGGTTCCAGCTGTAGTTGCGTGTTGCATCAACGGTGCGTCTGCCATCGGCATCATAAGTGTTTGCATTAATTTGTGCTGCGGCATCAAAGGCCAGCGTTTGTGTGCTGCCGGCACTCACCGCCCTGGTCTGCGGGGTGGTTCTGGTGGCCGATGTAATTTCACCCACCGCATTGCGTGTCAGCGTTGCGGTTGCCAGTGCCCCATCACTGATACCCACAATCTGACCATTGGCATCATAGCTATAGGTGGTGGTGATGCCGTTGGGTCGGGCAATGGTGGTGAGTCTGTCCGCATTATCATATCCAAAGGTGGTGGTGGCCCCCGTCCAGTCCGCCACGCTCGCCAGCAGATCACGGTTGTTGTAGCTGTAGGTGATGGCCTTGCCGACGGCGAGTGTGAGGGTGGCGATGCGCCCGGCCGCATCGCGCGTCATCGCAATACCGTTGCTGTTAACGATGTTGCCACTATTGTCATAGGTCAGGGTAACGCCATTTGCCGCCGTCAGGCGGTTCAACGCATCGTAGGTGAAGTTAAGGTCAACCCCATCTGAGTAGAGCCGGCGGGTCAGGTTGCCATTACCATCATAGGTGCGCGCCTGGGTACCGCCTCCGGCGTAGGTGACATTGGCAATACGGTTAAGACCATCATAGGTGTAGCTGACCGTGCCACCCAGCGGGTCGCTATAGGCGGTCTGTCGTCCGGCATTGTCGTAGCTGCGTTGCCAGTTGTTGCCCGCCGGGTCGGTAATGGTGGTGAGCTTGCCAAGACTGTCCCGGGTATAGGTCGCGCCAATTAGGCCACCCGGCAGGGTGATGCCACTGACCCTGCCCTGTGCATCGTAACTAAGGGTGGTATTTCTACCGAGCGGGTCCTGTACCGTAGTGGCCTGACCCATGCTGTTAAGGCTAAGGGTGGTGGTGCCCCCCAGCGCATCTGTGGCACCGGTAATGCGCCCCAGTGTGTCGCTACTAAAACTGGCCCCATCCCCTAGCGGGTTGGTCACCGAGGCGAGGATGCTCTCGGCATCCATCCCCACGCTCCAGGTGTTGTTCTGCGCATCGGTGATGCCACTGACACGCCCGCGCGCATCATAGGCAATGGTGGAGGTATTGCCTGCCTTGTCGGTAAAGCTGCTAAGACGCCCCATCGCATCGTAGGAATTGCTCATGGCATTGCCATTTCGGTCGGTCACCGAGGTAACGCGGTCCATCGCATCATACGCCATGGTGACGCTATTGCCCGCCGCATCGGTGATGGTGGTCAGATTGTTGTTGGTGTCATAGACATAGCTGGTGGTATTGCCATTGCCATCGGTCACGCTCAGCAGATTGTCGTTGTTGTCGTAACCAAGGCTTCGGGTCGAGGTATCGGCAAAGGTGATGGTGGTCAGTCTGCGGCTGGTATCGTAACTGTAGTTTGTGGTATTCCCCGCCGCGCTCGTTACCGAAGCCAGGGTGGCATCGGCATTATAGGTATAGGTAGTAACTCCGCCCTTGGGGTTTGTGGCGGTCAGTGTCTGGCCGCGGGTGTTATAAGTGTAACTCCAGGTGTTGTTGCCCCTGTCCACATGCGTCAGGCGGTTGCCGTTGGCATCGTAGGTAAACTTCTCGGTTGAGGCGTCCGGATAGGTGATGGTGGTCAGGTCATAGAAGGTGAAACCACCGGTCACCCTGGCGGTGTAGCTATAGTTAATACTGGTGCCATCGGCATTGGTGATTGAGGCCAGTTTGCCGCTTGGACCGTGGTAGGCATAGGCGCTGGTCTCACCCAGACGGTCTGTCACCGAGGTGCGCCGCCCCTCGGCATCGTGGGTCATGGCGATGCTCTGTGCATCTTCTCCCTGGTGTGAGGTCAACTCACCGGTGGCAGTGTGCACATGCGATTTGGTGAACGACTGTGCGTCGGTCATGGTGGTGGTTGAGCCCAGATAGTCGAAGGTAAAGAGATTGGTGAGTGCGTCGGTCTGTGTCTTGACCCTTCCGCTGTTTGCCCCATCGGCCACCACATAGTAGGTCTGTGAGTAGGGGGTGTTGCCCGCCGGGCGTGTCTTGCTCTCCATCAGGGCACGGTCTGCCCCGTCCGGCGCCGCATAGGTGAAGTTGGTGGTGTTGCCGCGCATATCACGAGCACCGGTCAGCTCTTCCACATCTCCGTTCATGGTGTGGGAAAAGAGCACGTTCCTACCCACGACTCCGCCCTGAAGCTCGACCACCTTCCAGAGCTTCTTCTTCGGACCAGTGTAGGTGAAATATCCAAACTCCAGCTCCCTGCCTAATCCATCTGAGACGCTTCCCAGCTTGCCGACATAATTCGAGTTCTCCCACCCCCAGTAGTAGAGGGTCAGCACATTGCCCTTGAGGTCTCGGATCTCCGTCAGGCGATGGGCGTTGACGTTGGCATCAATGGAGAAGTGGTAGACCAGTTCGCTTCTGGGATCGAGGATGTCGATGACATTCCCTGTTTGCACAATCTGGTAGGGGGCCTCCTTGTTGCTCTGTTGGGTCCAGGTGCCAGCTCCGTCGGAGGTAAAGCGGGTGGAGCGGCCGAGGCTGTCGATTAGAACTAGGTTGTTGCCTGTCCAGTGGATGCTCCACTCGTAGTTGTGGCGCCAGTTATCGCCCAGCTCTCCTCGGATGTAGGCGCGGCTTAAGTAGGAGGCATAATATCTTTTCAGTACCAGCGGCAGCGGGCCGCCAAGATTGATGTCCGCCCCTTCGTGATTATAGAGCTCGCCGTTGAAGGTGTTGACAGGGTCTCCATCGCTACCGGAGGAGGGGGTGTTGGCGGTACTCTCATCGCTAGGTGTTGATACGGTTACGCCAATAGTACCCGGACCATCATAGGCATCACAGGAATAACCATACGCGTCTGTACCATAGGCATCCCAGTTAATCGTCACGTTTGCAAAGCCATTGTCCCCTGCTGTAATCGTGAACTCCTGTTTGTATGTACCGCCGCCCACATCGGGTACTGGAAATGTTGCTGGGGCTATGGGGTTAACATTCGTAACCAAAATAGTGTCACTCGCTGCATATAGCACGTTAGCCTTACAGGAATAGCAGTTTAGAATGGCGCTTGTCGTAGCCCCTGAGCCCGCGTTGATCTCAAGAGATGTGATTGGTCCTCCAGTTGCAGTTTCTAGATAACAGGCTTTACTGCTAAAGGATGTGGATAACAAAATGGCACTCAATGCGACAGCAACCACCCTGTACTGAGCTACGCCATTCTTGTGGTTAGCGTCCCAATTCTTCCACATTTTCATATGCCTCCATCTCCTCGTTCACCTGTGATCAGGCTGCAATATTTTTAAAATGATTTTGCTGGCTTGTAAAAAATATCTCTCCAAGCTGGCTTTCATGCTCACACGCATCTGCTACGCTGGCGCATAACCGTGACGCATTGCTATTTTGTATGTGATTGAATCAGAACAACTGCCGCGCCCCTTTCACCAGCAGACGTCTCGCATACTTAAAACTAGTACACAGGAAACGAATGTCAATGCAGTAAATTCGTCAAACTTGCCCTGAGTATTCTTGCATCTTATGTAAAATACTCAGGATATTAAATTTCTAACCTCGCGCCACACCATCCCCGCCTCGCCATACCAGAAGCCGTTACTCAACTCACTGGTAGTTATCTTGCGCAGACTCTCTATTCCCTCCTCGACACTCAGCTCGCCATCGATCACTTCATAGAAGATCTCGACCACCTCTGCCATGTGATACGGCTGTGGTGATATGCGCAACACATCGACACCCATCTCTGCGATCTCCGCCACGGCGTCGAGCAGGCAGTAGGTGGTGGCCGACTGGGTCTGGATGCCATTGATGGTGAGGAAGGGCTGCTCCTCCTGAGAGTGCATGATGATCCCCTCGGGGTAGTCGCCACAGCGCAGTTGGCAGTCATCCTTCGGCAGGCCTGCGTTACGGGCGGTGAAACAGCGGGCAGAGAATGCGAGAGGCAGGCGGCCCCAGGCGAAGAGTTCCGTCTCCAGCTCAGAAGGGGAGCTATCTAGCATCGCCTGCAGTGTCTCCTTGGCAAGTTCCACCGGCATCACCCAGCGAATCGCACCAGAATTGTGGATCAGCGACACACTCTCCTGATTGTAGAGATTGAGGTGCGGCCCGGCGACGAAGGGGCGATGTCCAGCGGCCATATTCACCGCCGCCATGTCGTTGGCCTCGATGAGGTAGTCGCCGTTTTCAATGATGCGGAGCATCGTCTTGAGTTCCGACTCCGCCTCCACCAGCGCCAGGGTGGAGAGCACCACCTCCTTACCGGCGGCGCTAAGCTCCTCGGCAATCGCCAACCAGTCATCGAGCTTGAGGGCGCGACGTTTGGAGCAGACCACCTCGCCCAGGTAGACGATATCAACCGGCCACTCGGCGGCCTGTTTATAAAAATCGAAGACCTGCTCGCGCGGCCAGTAGTAGAGCAAAGGTCCTAGAGCGAGCCTCACTGCCACACTCTCTCCAGCGCGCCCAGGGTATGGGTGGAACCCTCAGCCACCCTGTCGAGCTGTGCCACCCAGTCGCTGCGCGGGGTGTAGCTTTGCGGGTTGGCCTGCGCCGCGTCCAGCGCCTGGCGCAACACCCTCGTTACCTGCCCCACATAGGCGGGGCTGCGCTGGCGACCCTCTACCTTAATGGCCGAGACGCCCGCCTCGATCAGCTGCGGCAGGATATCGAGCACCGACAGCGAGGTCGGCTCCTCCAGCGCGTAGCCCAGCTTGCCATTGACCTTAAAGCGCCCCTTGCACAGCACCGGGTAACCGGCGCTCTCATCGCCCTGATAGCGGTCAATGAGTACGCCATTAAGGCGCACGTCGCGCCCCTGTGGGGTCTCCTCCCAGCGTACTGATTTTGCCGGTGAACAGGCCCCACAGGTGTTGGGCGACTCACCGGTGGCGTAGGAGGAAAGATAACAACGCCCCTCCACCATCACACAGAGCGAGCCGAAGGCGAAGGTCTCCACCTCCACCTCGGTATTCTCGATAACACGCCGAACCTGGGAGAGAGAGAGCACCCGCGGCAACACTACCCGCTGGATATTGAATCTCCCTTTATAGAAGGCGATCGCCTCGGCGCTGGTGGCCGAGCCCTGAACAGATAAATGGAGTCGCAACTGTGGGTGGGTACGGTGTGCATAGGCCATCAAGCCCATATCGGCGAGGATCAGGGCATCAACGCCGAGGGCGGCGGCCCTGTCGACGGCGCTGGTCCAGGTTTGCCAGCTTTGCGGCTGTGGATAGGTATTGAGCGCTAGTAACACCTTGCAACCGCGCTGGTGTGCATAGTCAATGCCCTGGCGGGCACCGCGCTCATCGAAATTAAGACCGGGAAAATTGCGCGCATTGGTGGCATCGCGAAAGCCCATGTAGACCGCGTCGGCGCCGTTATCCACCGCCTGACGCAGGGCGGGAAAGCTCCCCGCGGGGCAGACCAGCTCCACCTTTGCCATCAACCTCTACCCCTCAGCCGTTGACCTTCATGCCGACAATACCGCGTAGTCGCCCCTGATAGGTGCCGCGGCGGGCCAACTCCTGCTCTATGCCGTTGAGTACCCGCCACTTCCAGTTGCACCACTCAGGGGCCAGGAGGATCGACTCCTGGGCCGTACCGGTCAGACGGTGATAGATCACCTCGGGCGGGGTGCGCTCGATCAAGTCTGCCACGGTGGCGATGTACTTCTCCATTACCCATGGGGAGTACTCCCCGCGCCGCCACTCGTTGGCCAGCTGTGTCCCCTTGACCACATGGAGAGGGTGGAGCTTGAGCCCCTCCACCCCCTGTGCCAGAACCCTGTCGAGGGTAATCAGATTGTGTGCCGCGCCCTCCCCGGGTAGTCCCACAATAAGATGGGCGCACACCGGCAGCCCGCGCTCCCTGGCGGCCATTACCGCGGAGCGAAACTCGGCAAACCCGTGGCCGCGATTAACCCGCGCCAGGGTGTGGTCAAAGGCCGACTGTAGCCCCAGCTCCAGCCAGATCTCATGCCCCTCGGCACGGTAACCCGCCAGCAGGTCAAGCACAGCGGGAGGGAGGCAGTCGGGGCGGGTGCCGATGGAGAGGCCGATAACGTCGGGCTCTGCAAGGGCGGAATCGTAGAGCGCCTTGAGACGTACCGGGTCATCGTAGGTATTGGTGTAGGCCTGAAAATAGGCGAGAAACTTCTTCGCCCTGGTACGTTTGGCGATCACCGCCCGCCCGGCGGCGATCTGCCCCGCCACGTCGGTGGCATGTCGTGCATTCGGGCTAAAGGAGCTGTTGTTGCAGAAGGTACAGCCACCCCGCCCCTTGCTGCCATCACGATTGGGGCAGGTGAACCCCGCATGGATGGCGAGTTTGTGCACCCGCTCACCGTAGCGGTTAAGGAGGGATTGCCCCAGTGTATTGACGTAGTCGCTCAGAGCCACCAGTGGCTTCCAGATGCAGGAAAAGGGACCCTGAGTGTAGGTAAGGAGTTAACCGCTACGATATGACATAGATCAACTTGAACGGACTATGCCCTCCTAAGGAGTGGTAAGTGTCTTCTGGTGCGCCTCCAGATTCCTCATGATCTGTTCCAGCTCTTCGATTCGGCGACGGTGCTCACCGCGACACTCTGCAACAGCGACGGGCCCCTCTTCACCCTCTTCACCCTCTTCACACTCCCGCACTAGCTGCTTTCGCTCAGCCAACTCAACACTTGCCTTTTCGTAATTTTGCTCAAACTTCTCCTTTACCTCTGCCAGAGAGGCCAATTCTGTTTTGACGTAGTTGATGCCGCACTGGTGATCCTTGATCTTGCTGCGCACGGCCTCATCGGTGCTGGCACTGTTTTCATCGACAAATTTCTGCCACCGCTCAAGCAGGCGACGCAACTGAGTGATCCGCACCACCGGGTCGGGCATCGGCGGAGGTAGAGTCAGTTCACCGCACAGCATTCCTCTGGGTTGCTCGGAATCTGCCTCCCCAACAGGCTCCGAGGTATGCACCTTGAGGTTCATCCTCTCTACCTTATTACGTTGCAACTCAGCGGGAGGCTTTTGACTGTAGTGCACCTGACCCTCAGAATCGGTCCACTTATAGTATTCAGCATGGGTGCCCATAGCCGCCCCCAGCAGCATTGCCGCCACCACCGTTCTACCGCCCTGCAGTAATCTCTGATTATCCATCTCCGCCTCCCAATACTCTTCCGGTAATTTCCGAAAGAGTGTTTGAAGCTACTCCAAATAGAATCACCTGTGCAAGCCCTAGCCGACCTCATCCAGCACCCGGCGGCGAAAAGTGACACCGAGTTCACGGGCGATCGTCTCACAGGCGGCGACATCGACCCCCTCCAGACCATCGATGGCGGTGAGACTGACCGCCATCCCCGCCTCTTTGGCCTGGTGTGCAAAGTCGAGCATCGCCGCATAGGCCCCCGCCAGTTTCGGGCGGGTATGTTTGATGTAGATCGCCTCGTTCTGCGCGTTCATCGAAATAGAGAGACTATCGACCGCCTCGGCCATCTCTCTGGTCACATCACGTCCCTGACGCAGATTGACCAGTCCATCAGTATTGACCCGCACCCGACCACCGCCTGCTTTCACACCACGGGCAATGGTCATCAGCACATCAAACCGCACCGTCGGTTCCCCCAGGCCACAGAAAACGATCTCCTTGTAGGCTTTGGGATCACCGATCGCCTCCATCACCTCCTCAGCCGTGGGCTCGCGGTGCAGTCGCAGATCGTAGCTCTGCACCTCCCAGGTACGGTTGTATTTGGGGCAGAAGTCACAACGCAGGGTACACTCACTGGTTATGTTGAGATAACAGTTACCGTGCAGCGGGTAGGCGATAATCGAGCGAAACTGTTCTGCCGCGGATGGTGTTGCCATGAAATAACCTGTCATTTTATGGGCTTGAGTAGCAACCGTTCAGGCGCCACTCAATGTTAATTATGGGGAACTCTGACCCCGCTTGATGTATCATAGCGGCCTTTGTGCCTGAATAAACCTCTTAGGTGATGAATGATTGAGACCTCTCTGCCCAAGCTGAAGATTCGCGGACGCGAACTGCTGCCCATTATACAGGGAGGTATGGGTGTTGGTGTATCAGCACATAATCTTGCAGGCACCGTCGCCCGCGAGGGTGCTATCGGCACCATCGCCAGTATCGACCTACGCGTACATCACCCCGACCTGATGGCGCGCACCCACCGGGTAAAGGATCGCGCCATCATTGATGAGGCCAACTTCGAGGCACTGGATAGAGAGATCAAGGCGGCACGTGAGATCGCTGGTCCCAACGGCTTTATCGCCTCCAACGTGATGCGTGCGGTAGACCGCTTCCCCGAACTCGTTAAACAGTCGTGTGAGAGCGGCGTAAATGCCATCATTATGGGCGCAGGCCTCCCCTTCGAGCTGCCGGAGCTGACCAAGGATTACCCCGATGTGGCGCTGATCCCGATCCTCTCCGAGGAGCGAGGGGTACGCGCTGTGTTGAAGCGCTGGATGCGCAAGGGCGTACTGCCCGATGCTATCGTCCTCGAGCACCCGCGCTACGCCGGTGGGCACCTTGGTGCCCCAAAGCCTGAAGATATCGTCAACGAGCGTTACGATTTCAAGCGCGTACTGGCCGAGATCCCCAAGGTCTTTGAGGCCCTCAAGATTGACCCCATCCCCCTCATCCCTGCCGGCGGTATCAACTCCTTCGAGAAGATTAAGGAGGTGTTCAGCTGGGGCGCCAGCGCGGTGCAGATCGGCACCCCCTTCGCCGTTACCGAAGAGGGTGATGCACACCCCAACTTCAAGAAGGTGCTGCTGGAGGCTAAGCCCGAGGAGATCGTCACCTTTATGAGCACCGCTGGTCTGCCCGCTCGTGCCGTTCTCACACCCTGGCTAAAGAAATACCTGGAGCGTGAAGAGAGGGTACGCTCGCGGGCGACACCGGAAAAGGGCACCTGCGCGGTCTGGTTTGAGTGCCTCAGCCACTGCGGTCTGAAAGATGGCGACCCGAGCTCCGGACAGTTCTGTATCGACACCCAACTGCAGGCCGCGGTAGAGGGCAATTATGATAAGGGGCTCTTTTTCCGCGGCTCCGAGCCACTCCCCTTTGGTAACCAGCTGCGCTCGGTGCACGACCTGCTAACCCTGCTGCTTACCGGTCGGGACCCCGCCATCGCCTAACCCTGTCCCACCTGCCGCAGGTAGTGCTGGTAGCAGCGCATCCCCTGCAGCAGATTCCATCCCAGATAGAGGGCGCTTATCAGCCACAAACCCGCAGCAATGCGCACAACGGGTACTATCTCCACTCCCACAGCCAGTAGTAACAGCAGTAACGCTGCACTATGGAGCTGATACTGACGCCGCGTTGCCACCACCGGGATGATCTGCTTCATGTTGGGGATACTCCCCTGCCAGCCGCCACTGGACTGCACCCGGTTATTAAGGTGTAGCCAGACCAGAAAGGGGACTATCTTGTAGAGCATGCCGTTAATCGCGGATGTGGCAAAACCGAGCAAAAATAACACCCCAGTTACCAACCCAAGTTGAGGCCAGTTAAACCACTGCCCCAGCAGCCATGTCACCACAGCAAGGATCAGCGACCCCATCGCCAGGCGCCAGAAGTCGAAGGTGACATCGGCCAGGCGGCGCTTGCGTTGTTGCTGCAGCCACAACGTCTGCACAGCGAAGAGAAGCACAAGCCCCGCTAGCGCGAACTCAGCCAGCCAGGTGACGGAGGGTATGAAAAGAGCGCTAGCTGACCAGAGTAGCAACACCCCTGCCAGTAACAGAGTCAACCAGCGCCTGACGCGCAGCGGATACTCCGGTGTGATCTGAAACATCGGCACCACCTGATAGGACACCCCGATCAGCAGTGCCCCGATCCAACCCAGCCCCCCCCAGCCGATATGCAAGCGGGTCAACGGATGCGCCAGGGGAAGATGCCAGCCGCCCTGCAGCATTACCCAGAGCGCGATCCCCCCCAGCACCAGCAGAGCGAACAGTGCCAGCGCCATCGCCCCTACCGTGGCGTGGGTAGACGGTGAGCGCCACAGGGTATACCAGACCAGTAGAATAAAACCCAGTAGCGCCGGTAGCAGCAGGGCGCTTCCCAGCTGCAGCAGGAACAGCGAGGTTAACGCCATCCCCGTCACCAGCAGCAATATCCCCGCCGCCATCAACAGATGGAGGAGCGTGCTGGTGAGACGCGGATAGGTGAGCGGCACACCGATCAGTACCGGCAGGAGTTGTTGTATCGCCCCTACCATCACCATGCCGAGAAATCCGAGGGTGACAAGGTGTGTCAGCGCCAGCATCGTTGGACTCCAGCGCCCGACGGTCAGGGCATCTGCATTGATAAGCAACAACAGGGCTGCTGCAGCCAGAAAGAGGGGAGCGGTAAGAAAGAAGCGTAGCGGTACCGATAGAGGGGGGGTCTGACTCAGTGAGAGTGCGGTGTAGTTCACCGGTTAATCCTGCCACGGCTCCAGCTTTGCGGCGGCCGCTCTTGCCGCCTCTTCAGCGACCCTGTCTCCCGCATGCCAGATAAAGAGCTCACACTCCACCACCTCTCCCTGTCGCGTCTCCCACTCCAGGCCACTCTCCTTCAGAACATCGTAAAGCCGGCACGGTTTCATGCGGTGACGAAATCGCAGATAGTCACCCTGTGGCAGTCCCTTTATCACATCCACCGCACGCAGCAGCGGCTCCGGGGCCGCGAGGGCACTGACATCGAGGATCTGCTCCATAAACGTTACACGCCTGCCGAATCGATTCGCTCGGCCAGTTGTGGCAGCAACTCATCAGCCTGGGGTGCCAGCATCTGATCGAGCATGGGGTAGAGGATCTGCTCCTCCTTGGCATTGTGCTGTTGCATCAGGATTAACAGCGTCTCTGATGCCCCCAGATAGTCATCACCGCTCTGTGCCGCAACGGCCTGATCCATCTGCGCAAACAGGCCGCGCATCTGCTCATGTTCGTGTCGCATTACACTGGTCGGCCCCTGTGTCATTCCGCTCGCGGCCTCGAATGCGGGGAAGAGCAGCTGCTCCTCCGCCTCAAGGTGGTGCCTCATCGCCTCGATAAAACGCCGGTGGGATTCTGATGCCCGTAACCACTCACCCCCCTCCACTACCTGCTCTGCGGCGGCGAACAGCTCATCACAATGGTGATGATCATTTGCCATAGGGTTGCTGTAACTCATCGATTTTTACTCCTGATCCGCTTCGTGCCATTCTGGCCAGTGTCTATAACGCCAGGCCTTGATTCATATCAATAGCCATAGCTCAGGTGCCATCGATACGGTCAAAATAGCGCGCACGATAGAGCAGACGTGGTGGTGCCTTGGGGTCATCCCTGAAACCATCACGGGTGTGCAACACATTGTTACAGAGCAGCCCCATACCCGGTTGCAGTGTGGCACGGAAGATATAGGGGTTGTCACTCAGCAGCCGCTCCAGCGCCGCCAGTGCTGCCTCTGTCGTGCTATCGTCCTTCCACTCGATATTGCGCTTACGTGCGGTATAGCGCATATGCAGGGCACCGTTTGTCTGGACTGAGA
>JAOUQQ010000068.1 GCA_029879245.1 Chromatiales bacterium
GATGATGGCCTGATCGGAAGAGGGGGGGCCGTTGGCAAACGCTGCGGCTGCCAGGTCTCCGGTGACGATCTCCAGTGGCAGCTCCAGCCCCTCCAGTCGCAGTCGACCGAAGCCGTGGTCAGAGTCAACGGCAGGGGGAAGCAGATGGGGGTCAATCGCAAAGTGGTGACAGAGGGTGGTGTCCCAGTCGTGGTGTTCAAGGTGCCATAGCAGGGTGCGCGAGGCGTTTACCGGATCGGCCAGCGCCGGGCTGGTTGTGAGGCGGCTGGCGATAAAGCTGGCCATCGGGCCGACCAATAGATCACCATCGCATTGCGCCTGACGAACGGCGGGGAGATGTTCCAGGCACCAGGCGATCTTGCTCGCCCCGTAATGGGCGTTGGGAAAGAGTCCGGTGTGTGTTTTTACCAGCGTAGCGTCGAGCCCCGCCAGCCGGTCGGCGGCGCGTCTATCCTGCCAGCTTAGTACCGGAGAGAGGGGCTCACCACTGGAACGACGCCAGCAGATAATGTTAGAGCGCTGTGTCGCCAGAGCCGCGGCCTCGACCCGGGTCTGACTTTCACCAAGCTGTGCCAGTGCCTCTTCGGCCGCGCTACGCAGCCCCGACACCAGCTCGTTACCATCGAGTTCTATCCTCGCCCCGTCGATCATTGTGCGAAGAGTGCGACGCGCCTCGGCTACCCGTTCTCCCCGCTTATTAAAGACCAGGGCGCGACAACCACTCCCCCCCTGATCGAGGGCGAGGTAGAGGGGAGCCGCAGCGTGGTTGTCAGCCACCTTGCAGTAACTCCCTGCACGCCACTGAGGTCATCATATGACCGGGGTGAACGTTATCTCTATACCCTTGAACGATTCCGACCCTGAGATTGTTACCCATACCCCATGCCTTCTTTCGTGCTCAGGCCAAAGTGGCCTCTACAAAGTGTAGTGCAGCACTGGAATAAACGATGGGAACCACAGCACACTGGTTGCGATTAGCTGTGAGCCCCCGAGTAGGGGCTGGATGCTGAGATTGGGTGGAAGAAGATGGGGGAGGGCTGGGAGGTGATCAGCCGAGGAAGGCGAGGATCTCCTGCTCGATGTCGCCCTTGTCGATCACTACGCCCTGGGCGATCGGCTTGTCGAACAGCGAGCTGATCACCGCCGGGATGGCGATCTTCGCCTCGTTGGCGATCGCATTCAGTGCGTCGATGTCGCGGGCGTCCACCTCGCCGGTCAGGGCATTGGCGATCACCGGCGAGAACTTGGTCCACTCGGCGGTGGAGTAGACGATGGTCTTCAGCGGCTCGTCGCGGCAGGTCTCGTAGGCCCTGAAGCAGGTGGCGGTGTGCGGGTCCATCAGGTAGCCGGTGGCAAAGGCCTCCTTGATGTAGGCCTTGCCCTGCTCGTCGTCGCAGAAATCGGCGGCGAAGATCGCCTGCACCTTCGCCAGCTCATCGCTGGTCAGCTCGTAGTGCTTGTCATTATCCAGCCGGGCCATCAGCGCTTTGGTGCGAGCAGCGCCGAACATATCGAACAGGATGCGCTCGATGTTGGAGGACTTGAGGATGTCCATCGCCGGCGAGGTGGTGGCGATGAGCGGGGTCTCGCGCAGGTCGTAGCGCCCGGTGTTGATGAGCTGGGTGAGGATGTTGTTGCGGTTGGAGGCGATCAGGATCTTCGCCACCGGCAGCCCCATCTTCATCGCGTAGTAGCCGCCCAGGGCGTTGCCGAAGTTGCCGCTGGGGACATTCAGATAGACCTTCTCGCCGAGGGTGATCGCCCCCTGGCGCACCAGCTCAAGATAAGAGTGAACGTGGTAGATGGTCTGGAAGATGATGCGGCCGAAGTTGACCGAGTTGGCGGCGGAAACAGAAATATTTTTCTCCTTCAGGGTCGCCTTGAAGGCGGCCGAACCGAGCAGCCCCTTGAGCGCCGCCTGCGCATCGTCGAAGTTGCCCTTGATGCCGATCACCTTCAGATTGGCGGCGGCCTCGGTCACCATCTGCAGGCGCTGCACGTCGGAGGTGCCGCCGTCGGGGTAGAGGCAGGCGACGCGCACGTTCGCGCGGTCCTTAAAGGTCTCCAGCGCCGCGGGGCCGGTGTCGCCCGAGGTGGCGGCGAGGATCAGGTACTGCTCGCCGCGCGCCTGCGCCAGGGCCGAGAGCACGATGCCGAAGGGCTGTAGCGCCATGTCCTTAAAGGCGCGGGTCGGGCCGTGATAGAGCTCGCTCACATAGAGGTCATCCTTCACCTTCACCACCGGCACCGGGTTCTTGGCATCGTCGAATTCGTCATAGAGGGCCAAGGCCTTTTCGATCACCTCGGGCTCGATGTCGATCTCGAAGGCGGCGAGGATGTCGCGCGCCAGCGACTTGTAGTCGGCATTCAGGTGGTCGGCGAGGAAGCTATCGCCGAAGCTCGGCAGCGACTCGGGGGAGTAGATCCCACCGAAGGAGGACATGGGGTTGAGGATCGCCTCGGAGAAGCTGACCTTGAGGGGGTGCTGGCCGTCGTTGCCACGGGTCTCGATGAAGTTCACGGTTCCTGCCTGAATGGTTGCTCGGTTGAACGGTAGCCCGCGATTATAGCCAATTAGTAGAGGGGCTTCCTTACGATTTTCGATCCAGGGTGGAGGCACAACAAAGAAAAAGGGCGCGAATCGCATCGCGCCCTTTCTCTGTTGGCAATGCTACGAGGGGTTAGGTCCACTCGGTCAGCTTGTTGCCCTCTTTGTCGGTGAAGGAGCCGATCATGATCATAATCCAGTCGATCAGAACCCAGATGCCAAGCCCCCCAAGGGTGACAATCTGCAGGATTGCAGTGCCAATCTTACCAACATAGAAGCGATGTGCCCCGAACATCCCCAGAAAGAAGCAGAGTAGAAATGCGGGTAATATCTTCTTTTCGCTCATTATTTATCTCCCAAAATTCATTATTTGTTTGTACGGACGGCGAGTCCGCCCCAGAACCATATCGCAATGCTCGGGCGGGGTAAACAGCACACTTGATAGAGGGTGTGATGAATTCACAGACAAAAACAGGTTGATTATTATTTCAGATTTTGTAAAATCCCACTAAATTACTTGGTTTTATCTCGGGCACCGCGCCTGGAGAGACGCCTGACGACTTCACATTAGACACTTGAGGTAAAGAGCGATGGAATTGAATATCGATGGCAAGATCATCAAATTGAGCGAGGCCGGCTGGCTGGAGGACCTGAGTGAGTGGTCCGTGGATGTCGCCAAGGGGATCGCGGTTAATGAGAAGGTAGAGCTGACCGATGAGCACTGGGATATCATCAACGAGGCCCGTACCTACTTTGAAGAGAACGGTAGCGTGGCAGAGCCGCGTGTCTTCTCCAAGATCATGAAGACAAAGTATGGCGCGGATCGTAGCTCACAGCAGTACATCTACTCACTCTTCCCCTATGGCCTGATCAAGTCGGCCAACAAGATTGCCGGTCTGCCGCGCCCCAAGGGTTGTAGCTGATTACGCAGACGACTTTCTGGTTGTAACTGCAGAGTTAAGGGCGGTGCCTGCTGGCACCGCCCTTTTTTATGTTCCGGGACACTGCGCTATCGCCGAATAGGGGGGCGCGGCGCCCTTATCGATGGTGTAGTGATCCAGGACCTGTCCCTGACTGTTGATGAAATAGGCCTTCAGACTCTCTGCCTCGATGTCGACTATCAGGGAGCCCTCAACACTTTTGGCGACGGTCATCGCCGGATGATCGAGCGGGCCGCTATGGACCCGGGCGGAAGAGCCAACCACACTGTAGACCGTCCCGTCATAGGGGTGTCGGGTAAGACCCTTGTGATACTCCCCCTTATCGTTGCGCTGAAGCTGCATCCCCTCGCTGAAACTGGATGAGTCGCCATAGTGGCACGCCATCAGGTGGCTGCGCTCGTAGACGTGGCTGTGGCCGAAGAGCGCCAGGTCAACACCCGCCTGTTCCAGCAGTGGCAGGACATTCTCCCGTACCCGGCGCATCCGGCCCCTGCTGTCACCATCATCATCGGAGTTATGGGAGCCTCTGGTATAGGGTGGGTGGTGCAGCAGGGCTATTATCCAACGTTGTTTGGTGGTGGCGAGATCGCGTTTTAACCACTGCAGCATCTCACCGTCATGGCCCAGGTCGCCGTCATGGGAGTCGAGAAAGATCAGGTGAAGCTGGCCGTAGTCGACGGCGAAGTAGTGCTCACTCCCCGATGCGACACCTCCCGCCTCGGCGGCGGTGGGGAAGGTGAAGAGGTTGTAGAAGGCGTTACGCCGCGCATCGTGGTTGCCGTGCAGCGGGATGTAGGGGACGGTGGGCAGCAGTCGCGGGTAGGCATCAAACAGGTGCTGCTGAAACTCCTCATCCTTGCCCGATTTATAGGCGTTATCACCGGTGGTGAGCCAGAGGTCGATTGCCGGTAGCAGGCCGCGTGGTCGTGTCGCTGCCCACTGCATGGCCGCATCACGGCCAGCCATGGCGGTGGGGTTGGCGTAGCCCGGGTCACCCTGTATCCAGAGACGGATGGGGCGATCGCTGCCGGGCAGGGGTGAGGTGCGAAAGGTGTGAATCTGCTCATCGATACGGTAGAAATAGCGACTGTCGGGCTTGAGTCCGCTGAGGCGTAACTCATGCAGGGTACCGGCCGGCCCCTCCAGCTTCTGGTCGAGCTGCTCCATTGTGGTGCCGTAGTGCACCATCCCCTCTATCGACTCCGCCGTCTGCCAGCGGATGGTGATGGCGTCGGGGGCAGGCATCTGCAGGTAGGGTCCGCGCACCCCATGGGGCTGGCTCTGCAGGTAGACCTGCCCGGCCCTGCCGCCTGCCAGTAATAGCAGGAACAGCAGCAGGCCAATAGTACCCCGTCTTCTCCTCAGCCTTTGTTGTCGCTCCACCCTGCTCCCCCATCATTTTGTGAACTATCACCCCTGTCACATGACAAAGGTGGCATTGGCAGGCCAGGACACCATACCGTCGCGATACGCTATGGTACAATTCCGGCTCCCTTTTCACACCTGACCATTGTGTAATACCGACTCAAGTTGATGAATCGTCTACCCCGCCTGTTACGTTTTTCCGCCCTGCTGGTGTTGATCTACCTCCTCTTTCTCTCGGCGGCACGCCTGCTCTTCTGGAAGCTGTTTGATAACCCCAATGATCCGCTGTTGGGCGGTGATCTGCTGCAGGCCCTCTACATCGGGCTGAAATTTGACCTGAGACTGACCCTGCTCATCCTGTTACCCATGCTGCTGCTTGGCTGGATCAGATTTCTCAGTCCGTTCGAGAGCCGTTCCGGGCGTCTTCTCTGGCAGGGATATCTAATTCTGGCCACCCTGGCGACGGTGATGTTCTACCTCACTGACTTTGGCCACTACGCCTACCTCAATACCCGTATCGACTCATCGGTGCTGCGTTTCCTTGCTAATCCGTTGATTTCTATGGAGATGGTGTGGCAGAGCTATCCGGTGGTGTGGGGCGGGGGGCTGCTGCTGCTGTCCCTCTTCTTGATGGGGGTTGGACTTGGCAGAATGGTGGGCGTGTGTGCTGCCAGCTCCTGTCAGCCACTGCGTGGCTGGCGCAAGGCGATAATGGTTACGGCCACCTTCTTTATCGTTCTGCTCGGGCTTTATGGCAAGTTATCAAGCTATCCATTGCGCTGGTCGGATGCCTTCTTCAGCAACCACAACTTTGCCTCATCGGTGGCCTTTAATCCGGTGCTCTACTTCTATGAGACTTACAAAACCAATCTGAGTAAGCCCTTTGACCGGGAGGTGGTGCGCCAGCACTACCCACTGCTGGCGAACTATCTTGGGGTTGAGCAGCCCGATGCGCAGAAACTCAATTTTGTTCGTCAGGTAGTGCCGCCGCGCATGCACGATAAACCCTATAACGTGGTGGTGGTGATCCTGGAGTCCTTCGCCTCCTATAAGTCAGGTCTCTCGGGTAACCCGTTAAAACCGACTCCCAATTTCGATGCCATCGCGACAGATGGACTCTACTATCGCAACTTCTATGTGCCGACAACGGGCACCGCCCGTTCGATGTTTGCCGCCCTCACCGGTCTCCCCGATGTGTTGATCGGTAGCGAGACCTCTTCCCGCAATCCGAAGATGGTGGAGCAACAGGTGGTGATGGATCAGTTTGAAGGTTATAGCCGACACTATTTTCTCGGTGGCAGTGCCAACTGGGCCAATATCCGCGGCATGCTGGCCAATAACGTGCGAGACCTGAAGATTCACGAAGAGGGGAGTTACGAGTCACCGGTGATCGATGTCTGGGGGATCTCTGACCTTGACCTCTTCCGAGAGGCGCACAAGGTACTGCAACATGAGAGTCAGCCCTTTGTCGCGGTGATCCAGACCTCCGGCAACCATCGCCCCTATACAATTCCCGAGGACAACGGCGGTTTCGAGTTGAAGAGTGCCTCTGCAGAGATGCTGGCAAAGTACGGCTTTGAATCAGAGGAGGAGTACAACTCCTACCGGTTCATGGATCACAGCATTGGCTGGTTTATGCGCGAGGTGAAGGCAGCGGGCTATTTTGACAACACCATCTTCGCCTTCTTTGGTGATCACGGGATCTCCGGCAATGCAGGCATCCATGCGCTGAAGGCCGACACCGCACTGCAACTGGGACAGAATCGCGTCCCATTTGTTATCTACTCACCCGCCATTATCACCAGCGGTAACGTGGTGGATAGCGTTGCCAGCGAGGTCGATGTGATGACCACCCTTGCTACTCTTGCCGGACAGCCTCACCTCAATACCACCCTCGGACGAGACCTGCTCAATCCCGCATTTGACAATGCCCGGTACGCCTTTATCATTCGCCACGCGGCCGACACTCAGATCGGTGTGGTGGATAATGAGTTCTTCTTCCGCCTCTCACTTCAGAGTGGCAAGAGACAGTTGCACCATATCCTTGGCGCAGAGCCGCGCGATAATCTGATCGAGAAATATCCGCAGCGAGCAAACGAGATGGAGACGCTAACCCGTGCCCTCTACGAGAGTGCCCGCTACTTGAGTAACAACAACCCGCATATCACGAGTCGTTCGACATTGGCGGCGGGTTCCCGGCAGTAACAGACAGAGGCAGAACAATGAAGGTACTGGTGATTGGAAGTGGCGGCCGTGAGCATGCCCTTGCCTGGAAGGCGGCGCAGTCGCCCGATGTAGAGGTCGTATATGTCGCCCCCGGCAACGCCGGTACCGCTCGTGAGGCGAAACTGGAGAACGTCAATATCGGTGTTGAAGATATCGACGCTTTGCTCGCCTTTGCCAAAGATAAGACGATTGCGCTCACCATCGTCGGCCCCGAGGCTCCGCTGGTAATCGGTGTGGTCGACGCCTTTGAGGCGGCCGGTCTGCGCTGCTTCGGCCCGAGCAAGGGGGCTGCCCAGCTGGAGGGCTCCAAGGCCTTTACCAAGGACTTCCTTGCCCGCCACCAGATCCCCACCGCCGATTACCAGAACTTTACCGGGATTGAACCGGCCCTTGCCTATCTTAAGGAGAAGGGTGCCCCCATCGTCATCAAGGCCGATGGGCTGGCCGCCGGCAAGGGGGTGATCGTGGCTATGACCCTGGCCGAGGCCGAAGCGGCTGTGAAGGATATGCTCGCCGGAAACGCTTTCGGCGAGGCGGGCCACCGTGTCGTCATCGAAGAGTTCCTTGAGGGCGAGGAGGCGAGCTTCATCGTGATGGTCGACGGCAAGAATATCCTGCCGATGGCCACCAGCCAGGACCACAAGCGGGTCGGTGAGGGGGATACAGGCCCCAACACCGGTGGTATGGGGGCCTACTCCCCCGCCCCGGTGGTTACTCAGGAGATCCACGACCGCGTTATGAAAGAGGTGATCGTCCCCACCGTTGAGGGGATGTCCGCCGAGGGCAATCCCTATACCGGTTTCCTCTATGCGGGGCTGATGATCGATAAAAGTGGCGCCCCAAGGGTGATCGAGTACAACTGCCGCTTTGGTGACCCTGAGACCCAGCCAATCATGATGCGTTTGAAGTCCGACCTGGTGGCATTGTGCAATAGTGCCCTGGATCGCAAGCTGGATAGCGCCTGCGCCGAGTGGGACGAGCGCGCCGCCATGGGCGTGGTGCTGGCCGCCGGCGGCTACCCCGGCAACTACGCCAAGGGCGATGTGATTTCCGGTCTCGACGGCGCCGACAGCAATGAGGCAAAGGTATTCCACGCCGGTACCGCCGAGAAGGAGGGTGAGGTCGTTACCGCCGGGGGGCGTGTTCTCTGTGCCACGGCGCTCGGTGCCACCGTCAGCGAGGCGCAGCAGAAGGCCTATGCGCTGGCGGACAAAATTAGCTGGAAGGGGATGTTCATGCGTCGTGATATCGGCTATCGCGCCATCGCACGGGAAACTAAATCCACTTAAAAATCAATGAATAAGCCTTCACAGCGAGGGGCAGCGATATTTTTTCCGAGACTTCACCCTGCTATTTCGGCTAGAATGCGCGGTTTAAAGTTTTTAAGTTGCTGAAATAAAAGAATTTAAGTTCCTTTTTTCGGAGTAGACCAATGTCTGTTAAACACCCTGTTATCGCGGTTACCGGCTCTTCTGGTGCTGGTACCACTACTGTTAAACGTGCCTTCGAGCACATCTTCTTCCGCCAGAAGATTAAGCCGCTGGTTGTCGAAGGCGACAGCTACCACAGCCTGGACCGTGCGGCATTCAAAGAGGCGGTTGCGAAAGCCGAGGCTGCCGGTAACAACCACTTTAGCCACTTCGGGCCTGAGGCTAACCACTTCGATAAGCTGGCCGAGACCTTCAAATCCTATGGTGATAGCGGCAAGTGTCAGCGCCGCTACTACATCCACAGCGATGATGAGTCAGTACATCACAGCGGTCGTCTTAACGATGGCAACACCTACGCACCCGGCCAGTTCACCCCTTGGGAAGACATTGCCGAGGAGACCGACGTGCTCTTCTACGAGGGTCTGCACGGCCTGGTAAAGACCGCCGATGCCGACGTGGCTGCCCACGTTGACCTGGGTGTCGGCGTAGTGCCGATCGTCAACCTGGAGTGGATCCAGAAGATCCATCGCGACGGCGCCGAGCGTGGCTATAGTGCCGATGTGATCGTCGATACCATCCTGCGTCGCATGCCCGACTACGTGAACCACATCACCCCGCAGTTCTCACGTACCGACATCAACTTCCAGCGCGTCTCGACCGTCGATACCTCCAACCCCTTCATTTCGCGTGATATTCCTACCCCGGATGAGAGCTTCATCGTCATCCGCTTCCGCGACCCGAAGAGGTTTGGTGTCGACTTCCCGATGCTGCTGAATATGATTCAGGACTCCTTCATGTCCCGTCCCAATACCATCGTGGTGCCGGGCGGCAAGATGGGCTTCGCCATGGAACTGATCCTGGCACCCATCATCCACGACATGATCGCCAAAAAGAAGGGCTAAGCCTCTCTTATCTGGCAACAATAAAAAGGCCCGCAACAGCGGGCCTTTTTATTGCGTGGGATCTACCTGCAATCAGTTCAGCATCGATTTGACCTGTGCCGCCTGAGAGAAGGCGAGCTTCTTCCGTGCCGGGATCTGCATCGTCTCACCTGTCTGAGGATTACGCCCGCTACGGGCTGCACTCTCCTTGACCGAGAAGGTGCCCAGCCCTGGAATATTGACCTTGTTCCCCTTCATCCCCTGCTCCACCAGCATATCGCGCAGCGCATTCAAAAAGGCATCGGTCACCGCCTTGGATACCTTCTGCCCGACACCGGCCATATGCTCCTGCAGCTCGCGAATAATTTCAGACTTGGTCATGGTCGCTCCTTATTATGGGTAGTGGTTGTTGCCGTTCTGATACCTTAACTACCACGTTATCGGCGCTTAAACCACCCCGTAAGGCTCATCCGCTCTCGGTTTCCTGGCATTACCTCGTGCCAGTAGTTGTGGCTCAGAAAGGTGACGAAGGTACCCGCCTCGGGGAGCACGTCGATATATTCGCTGCTCTTTTCGCCATTGGGGTAGAAGCGCAGCTGTCCACCGTTCTCCTCTTTCCAGTCGTCGTTCAGATAGAGGATGGCGGTGACGGTGCGCCGGTCATCATCGCGGAAGCGATCAAGATGGCGTTTGTAGAAGCTGCCGGGGGGGTAGAGGGCGAGGTGTCCCTCAAATTCGAACAGACCGATAAAGAGCTGGCGGTTGACCTCCTGACGGTAGGCCTCCAGCAGCGCCAGATATTGCCGTTGCAGCGGGGCGCTGTTGCCGTCGTCCAGCCACAGGATATGGTCGGAGCGGATCTCGCGGCGCAGGCTATGCTCTTCACCCTGGCCGACCCCGGCCATCTTCAACAGGCCCGCATCGATCTGCCGTTGCCCCTCGGCGGCGAGGGCTGCACAGGTGGTGTTGTCGAGAAAATTGGGGACGATAGCGTAGCCGTCACGGGCCAGGGCACCGGTGATCCCGGACAGGGTGTGCACTGCCAGCTGCAGCGGCATTTCAATGGTCGATTCACGCATATACCTAACATCCAAGCTTCCAGTTATGCCGTGCCGGCAGGGACAAGAAATACCCGGATTCTTAGGCGGGAATCACAGGATGAGCGATTCTATTTCAAGCACCAGTAATGGGGAAGAGAATTGTGCGGCCCTGTGGTGCTTGGGTGTCCGCGCGATCTGGCGTAAACTAGCCCCCCTTTTTCGGCAACACTTCGATTATGCGCACCCTCTACATCAAAACCTTCGGCTGTCAGATGAACGAGTACGACTCGGCCCGCATGGCCGAGGGGCTCGGTGTGGCCTGCGGTCTGGAGCCTGTGGAGAGACCCGAAGAGGCCGACGTGCTGCTGCTCAACACCTGTAGCGTGCGTGAGAAGGCGCAGGAGAAGGTCTTCTCTCAGCTGGGGATGTGGCGCCCGCTGAAGGAGAAGAATCCGAATCTGATCATCGGCGTCGGCGGTTGCGTCGCCAGCCAGGAGGGGGAGGCGATCCAGAAGCGTGCCCCCTTCGTCGATATTGTGTTCGGCCCGCAGACCCTGCACCGCCTGCCGGAGATGCTGGGCGAGGTGGTGGCCCACCGTCGCCAGGTGGTGGATGTGAGCTTCCCCGAGATCGAGAAGTTCGACCGTCTGCCGGAGCAGAAGGCCGAGGGCCCCACCGCCTTCGTCTCGATCATGGAGGGGTGCTCCAAGTATTGCACCTTCTGCGTGGTGCCCTACACCCGTGGCGAGGAGGTGAGCCGCCCCTTCGACGATGTGATCGCCGAGGTGGCGGGCCTCGCCGCCCAGGGGGTGAGGGAGGTCAATCTGCTGGGGCAGAACGTCAACGCCTATCGTGGCTCCATGCACGATGGAGAGATCGCGGATCTCGCCTTACTTATTCACTACGTCGCCGCCATCGACGGCATCGACCGCATCCGCTACACCACCTCCCATCCGGTGGAGCTCTCCGACTCGCTGATCGAGGCCTACGCCGAGGTGCCACAACTGGTCTCCTTCCTCCACCTGCCGGTGCAGTCGGGGGCGGATCGCATCCTCACCCTGATGAAGCGCGGCCACACCGCGCTGGAGTACAAGTCGAAGATCCGCCGTCTGCGTGAGAAGCGCCCCGATATCACCATCTCTTCCGATTTTATTGTCGGCTTCCCCGGCGAGACGGATGACGATTTCGAGGGGACGATGAGGCTGATCGAGGAGGTCGGTTTCGACCACTCCTTCAGCTTTATCTACTCGCCGCGCCCCGGTACCCCGGCGGCCGACCTGCCCGATGATGTCCCTGCCGAGGTGAAGAAGGCGCGCCTCGCCCGCCTGCAGGCCAGGATTAATGAACAGGCGCGTGCCATCAGTGAGGGGATGGTGGGTACCATCCAGACCATCCTGGTGGAGGGCACCTCACGCAAGGATGAGAACGAGGTCTCCGGTCGTACCGAAAACAACCGGGTGGTCAACTTCCCGGCGGGCAGGGAGGTGATTGGTCAGTTTGTGAGGGTGCGCATTACCGAGGCCTATCCCAACTCGCTGCGCGGCGAACTGCTAGATACGGAGTGAGCACCCCGATGAAAGATAGCGCCGACAGCCTCGACCTCTCGCTGGAGCCGGTCGATAACACCCGCCTTGCCAACCTCTCTGGTCAGTTTGACGAACACCTGCGTCAGGTGGAGCGGCGGCTGGGGGTGGAGATCAACAACCGTGGTGCCAACTTCCGCATTATTGGTGATAGTGAATCGGTTAAGGCCGCTGCCGGTGTATTGAAGGAGCTCTACCGCATCTCCGCCGATGAGCCGCTCTCACCCAACCGGGTACACCTCTACCTGCAGGAGTCGGGTGTCGAGGCGTTGCTGGAGGAAACAGATGGGGTGCAGGAGGTGGTGATCCGCACCAAGCGCGGGGTGGTAAAAGGGCGCGGCCCCAACCAGAAGAAGTACCTGCACAACATCGTTACCCACGATATTAACTTCGGCATCGGCCCCGCCGGTACCGGCAAGACCTATCTCGCCGTTGCCTGTGCGGTGGAGGCGCTGGAGCGTGATGAGGTACGCAAGGTAGTACTCACCCGCCCGGCGGTGGAGGCGGGGGAGCGCCTCGGCTTCCTCCCCGGGGATCTCGCGCAGAAGGTCGACCCCTATCTGCGCCCCCTCTACGACGCCCTATACGAGATGATGGGCTTCGAGCGCGTCGCCAAGCTGATGGAGCGCAATGTGATCGAGGTGGCACCGCTTGCCTATATGCGCGGCCGTACCCTCAACGAGTCCTTCATCATCCTCGACGAGGCGCAGAACACCACCTCCGAGCAGATGAAGATGTTCCTCACCCGTATCGGTTTTGGCTCCACAGCGGTGATCACCGGTGATGTGACCCAGATCGACCTGCCGCGCGGCACCAGATCGGGGCTGCGCCACGTGATCGAGGTGCTGCAGGGGACCGAGGGGATCAGCTTCACCTTCTTCCAGGCAAAGGATGTGGTGCGTCACCCGCTGGTACAACGCATTGTTAGTGCCTATGACAAATTCGAGCGAGAGCAGGGCGAGCAGCGTGATTGAGCTGGACCTGCAGATCGCCGTTGAGGCGGTCGATCTGCCCTCAGAATCGATCCTGCAACAGTGGGTCACGGCGGTCATCGACAGGGTAGAACCCGGGCGCGAGGAGACAGAGCTGACCATCCGCATCACCGATGAGGCGGAGATCCAGGAGCTCAACCGCACCTACCGCCATCAGGACAAACCGACCAATGTCCTCTCCTTTCCCTTCGAACAACCCCCTGGCGTCGAGCTGCCGCTGCTGGGCGATATCATCATCTGCAGCGTGGTGGTGGAGCGTGAGGCGCTGGAGCAGGGCAAGGCCTCTGAGGCACACTGGGCACACATGGTGATCCACGGTACCCTCCATCTACTGGGCTACGATCACATCACCGATGCCGAGGCAGAGCAGATGGAAGGACTTGAAATTGCCCTGCTCACTGGCCTAGGCTATACAAATCCCTATCTTAATGAGTAACCACACTGCATGAACGAAGACCGAACGAGCGGGGCTGCCCCGGACGGGCAGCACCGCAACTGGCTTGAGCGCATAGGACAGCTCTTTGCCTCGGAACCCAAGGACAAAGAGGA
>JAOUQQ010000150.1 GCA_029879245.1 Chromatiales bacterium
AGTCGAGTGCGCAGTTGAGTGCGGTCTGGCCACCCATGGTGGGCAGCAGGGCATCGGGCTTCTCCTTTTCGATGATGCGTGCCACGGTCTGCCAGTTGATCGGCTCGATGTAGGTGGCATCGGCCATCCCCGGGTCGGTCATGATGGTGGCGGGGTTGGAGTTGACCAGGATCACCCGGTACCCCTCCTCGCGCAGCGCCTTGCACGCCTGGGCACCGGAGTAGTCGAACTCACACGCCTGGCCGATGACGATGGGGCCGGCGCCGATGATGAGAATGCTTTGGATGTCTGTACGTTTTGGCATCGCAGTCTGTTACTCAGTCTGTTTAGTCAAACGGGGCGTCACCGCCCCGCGAATTATCTCTTGCTCTCTTCGATCAACTCGATGAAGTGGTCGAACAGGGGGGCCACGTCGTGCGGACCCGGGCTCGCCTCCGGGTGTCCCTGGAAGCTGAAGGCGGGACAGTCGGTGCGGTGTACCCCCTGCAGCGAGCCGTCAAACAGGGAGCGGTGGGTCGCCCGCAGGTTATCTGGCAGGCTCTCCTCGTCCACCGCGAAGCCGTGGTTCTGGCTGGTGATCATCACCACGCCGCTGTCCAGATCCTGCACCGGGTGGTTGGCACCGTGGTGACCAAACTTCATCTTCAGGGTCTTCGCTCCCGAGGCCAACGAAAGCAGCTGATGGCCCAGGCAGATACCGAAGATCGGGATACCGGTGGCAGTCAGCTGCTTAATCGAATCGATCGCGTAGTCACACGGTTCAGGGTCACCGGGGCCATTAGAGAGGAAGACCCCATCGGGCTTGAGCTTCATCACCTCGTCAAAGGGGGTCCTGGCCGGTACCACGGTGAGACGACAGCCACGGTCGGAGAGCATACGCAGAATATTGCGCTTCACCCCGAAGTCGTAGGCCACCACGTGGTGCGGCAGTGCCTCCTCGATGGGGCCATCGGGATGCCCCGGCAGACCACCCTCAAGGGTCCAGCTACCCTGAGCCCACTCGTAGGGCTGACCGGTGGTCACTTCCTTCGCCAGGTCCATCCCCTTGAGGCCACCGAAGCCCCTCGCCGCAGCCACCGCCGCCTCGGCATCGATCTTCTCACCGGAGACGATGCAACCGCTCTGCGCACCCTTCTCACGCAGGATGCGGGTCAGCTTGCGGGTGTCGATATCGGCGATGCCCACCACCTTATGGTCGCGCAGGTACTGATCCAGCGGGCGCTGGCTGCGCCAGCTGCTGGCGAGCAGCGGCAGGTCGCGGATCACCAGACCACTGGCAACTATATCGGAGGACTCCTCGTCCTCGTCGTTGGTGCCGACGTTGCCGATATGGGGATAGGTCAGGGTAACGATCTGCCGGGCATAGGACGGATCGGTCAAAATCTCCTGATAACCGGTAAGCGCGGTGTTAAACACCACCTCACCAACGGTCTGCCCTTCACTACCGATTGACTCCCCCCAGAACAGGGTGCCATCTTCAAGGGCCAGCAGGGCCGGTTGCCGCAAGGTAACCTCCACGTATTAGATGCGCGAAGCGGGAGGGGCCTGATCAGGCCCTTCCCGCCTATGAATTCGAATAAGAGTGCCGGTAACAGAGTGAACCGACTGGTTGGGCGGCAATTATACGTGAACGCTCACCCGACTGTCCATGTAGAACCCGCCATGTTTTGCCACATTCCCCGGAAAAATCGAATACGACCTGCGTAGTGGCGCAGAAAAAAGCCCCGCTGATATAAATATCAGCGGGGCTTTTGATTCAAGAGTGGACTTTTGACTTAACTGAAAGCCTGTCCAGGCTTGGCGCCAAAAGCCTTGAGGATTATCACCAGTGGGCAAAATCCGGTGAAAGCTGACTGCAGCAGATTAATGCCAACAAAGGCGGTGAAAAAGAGCCAGTACTCATGATGGAAGATGGGGCTGATGCTCATGCCGAGGGCAACACTTAACAGGATAAAGGTGCCGGCGACGGCGAATACGATACGATCGATGCTCATTTCACTCTCCATTGGTAATTAAGGGGAGGCGCGCTACTTTGGCGAGCCACCGGATCAGGATTGTAACAGCATGGCTGAGATCCCGGCAAAAGATGAAAGGCTCTACTTCTTGCCCTTACGCTTCTGCTTTTTGCTAAGCTCACCGGTCTTTTGCTGTTTGAGCAGCGCCTTCCTCGGTGCCTCACTACGTCGTTTGCTATCCGCATAGGGGTTCTCTCCCCCCTTGAATTCGATGCGAATCGGGGTGCCCTCCAGTTTGAGGTATTTACGATACCCCTTTTCCAGATAGCGCTTATAGGCGGCAGGAAGACGCTCGACCTGATTGCCGTGCACCACAATGATGGGCGGGTTTCTGCCCCCCTGATGGGCGTAGCGCAGCTTGATGCGCCGACCATTGACCATTGGTGGCTGATGCTGCATCTGCAAAGACTCCAGCAGCTTGGTCAGCTCGGGCGTGGCAAGTTTGCGCATCGCTGAGGTGTAGGCCTTGTTGATCGAGGCGTAGAGCTCCCCAACCCCGGTACCGTGCAGGGCGGAGATATAGTGGATTTTGGCAAAATCGATAAAAGGGAGCTTGAGCTGCAGCTCATGTTTCACCGCCTCCTTGCGCTCAGGCGGCAGGTTGTCCCACTTGTTGATGGCGATTACCAGGGCACGACCCGCCTCCATCACCATACCGAGCAGGTGGGCATCCTGCTCACTGATCCCCTCACGGGCGTCGATCACCATCACCGCCACATTGGCGTCACTGATCGCCTGTAACGTCTTGATAATGCTGAACTTCTCTATCACCTCCTTGATGCGGGCACGGCGTCGTACCCCGGCGGTATCGATCAGGGTGTATTTCTGCCCATCGCGCTCAAAGGGGATGTAGATGCTGTCGCGGGTAGTGCCTGGCATATCAAAGACCACCACCCGCTCCTCCCCGAGGATGCGGTTGACCAGGGTCGACTTGCCGACGTTGGGTCGCCCCACTACGGCGACGCGGATCCCCTGCTCCGCCTCATCCTCTTCATCCTCGGGGGGAGGGAAGGTTTCAAGCACACCGTTGATCAGGCCATGTACACCACGCTTGTGGCTGGCTGCGATGGCCACTGGCTCACCCAAGCCCATGGCATAGAACTCGGTGGCGGCCATCTCGGCATCAATACCATCACTCTTGTTGAGCACGAGGGTGACAGGCTTGCCGCACTGGCGCAGGTAGCTGGCGATATTCTCATCGGCAGCATTCATCCCCTCACGGGCGTCGACCAGAAAGAGTACCGCATCGGCCTCGCCGATGGCGGTCTGCACCTGATGCGCCATCTCCACATCGACCCCTTGGGCCTCACCACTAAGACCACCGGTATCGACCACTAAATAGGGGGCGTCGCCCAGACGACCGGTGCCGTATTTGCGATCACGGGTCAAACCGGCATAGTCGGCCACCAGCGCATCGCGGGTACGGGTCAGGACATTAAAGAGAGTCGATTTACCGACGTTGGGGCGCCCTACGAGGGCAATGACCGGTTTCATGGGAGTTACTCTGCCGTTACTTTAATAACGGAGACGGTATAGGCATCGAGTACGCCACGCTGATCAAGGCCGTAGACCCGGGTACCCTCAACAATGGGTGCCACAAGGAGTGCCCGCCTCTCTTTAAAGGAAAAGGGATACGCCTCGGACTTGATCGGGAAGTGTTCATTAAAATCCTGAACGCGAGTTCTACCTGCCAGTCGGCCATCCTCCTTGTTGAGCCAGTGGAGATATCCATCGAAATCGCCAAGGATGATGTAACGCCCCTGCTGGGCCGGGATACTCAGGGCGCGGCGAACCATCATCCCCTGCTTCCACAAGGTGGCACCATTTGCACGAGAGAGTGCCCACACATTGGCGTCACTGTCACTAAAGTAGATCGCCTGCTCATCCAGGACGATACCGCTCTGTGATGAGATCTCACGGGTCCAGAGTAACCGCCCAGTGACCACATCAATAGCCGCCACATAACCCTGATATGCGGATACGTAAACCACCCCATCGGCGGCGAC
>JAOUQQ010000151.1 GCA_029879245.1 Chromatiales bacterium
AATGTTTATAGTGCCGCCGGGTATCACAATGCCATGTTGTTGATGGCGGGGTTTGCGGTGGTGGCGTTGGTGAGTTCGCTTAGGTTGAGGGAGACCTGGGCCAGGAATGTGCTGACGACTAGCCCGGATGAAGAGCAACGTGATCCGGGGTGAATTGCGGAAATGGGTAGTTGGCTTCATTCAATGACAACAAGAGACAAGGTGATGTAGATGGATAATAAAATTGATGCCGAGCTGAAAGCGGTAAAAAAGCAGATTATTAAATATCAATTAATGGGCGCTCCCGGCGCGCTCTTTCTCGGGATCGGGCTCTACGGCCTGTTTATTCCCGACAGCGGTGAAGTCTTCTCCTTCCTTAAAGACAGAGTGGTGGTCTACACCATCTTCACCTCGGGTGTAGTGATAGAATTGTGGCAGTTATATGTACTTTTCCCGCTATTCAAAAAGCAGGTGAAGTTGACGCGTGAGAGGGATGGGAAGGAACCGTTTTAATGAGGGCGGGTAGGTGCTTATGTGGCACTTACATAGACCTGGAGAGTTCACTGTAGGATGCGGTAGTGAGTGGCCGCACTCAAGTTTTCACCAATTTGTTCGGCGCGGAGTGTATCCCGAAGATTGGGCAGGAATTCAGGGTGAAGTGGTGTATGGTGGAGAGTGACGCGAATGATGCGGTTCGTTCTTTACCGCATCCTACGGGCTCGCTATGTAATAATCGTAACCAGAAGAGTCATACCGAATGTCAGATATACCACCAGGCACAATCCTGGATACACTCGCAAGCCTTCATCAAAAGGGCTCAGCCACAGATAAACTAAGGGTGATTCATAACGAGATCCTCCGGCACATGTCATTTGTTGACCGTATCGCCACGGCCATCTATGAACCCGAGCGGGATCTGATAAAGACCTTCATCCATAGTAGCGATGGTGATAGTGCCCTGACCTTCTACCAGAGCACGTTGGCCGAATCCAGGAGCCTCACTGAGATCGCCAATAGTCGTCAGCCCAGGGTCATCAATGATCTGGATATATTTCGTGATGTGGGTAAGCACCATAGTAAGCGAATTGCCGAGCGGGGATATGGCTCCAGCTACACCACCCCCTTCTTCAACAATGGGCAGCTCGCCGGATTTATCTTTATCAACTCCTACGACAAACACGTCTTCACCGAGACGAGCTGTGAACTCCTTTCACCCTTTGTCCACCTGATCGGCCTGATGGTTAGCAAGGAGATGGATCAGATCGCCATCCTCTTCGGTTCGGTCACCTCCGCCCTGGACATCAGCCACCACCGTGACCCGGAGACCGGGGCCCATCTAAAGCGCATGTCGAGATATAGCCGCCTTATTGCCAAACGGATGGGGCCTGATCACGGCATTGATGATGAGTTTATCGAATACCTTTTCCGCTTTGCCCCACTACACGACGTGGGCAAGATCGCCATCCCGGATCGCATTCTTCTAAAACCTGAACGTCTGACGGGTGATGAATTTGAGCTAATGAAGCAGCACACCTCTGCAGGTCGTGAGATTATGCAACGCATGCTGGATAACTTTAAGTTGCAGGAGATGCCCTTTATCAACATGTTGCACAACATCGTTGAGCTCCACCACGAGGCGATAGATGGCAGTGGCTACCCCCATGGTCTGAAGGGCGATGCCATTCCACTGGAGGCGCGCATCATCGCCGTAGCCGATATCTTTGATGCCCTCACCAGCGAGCGCCCCTACAAAAAGGCCTGGAGCAACGAAGAGGCATTCGCCGAACTGCACCGCCTTGCAGTAGCGGGGAAGATCGACGGCAATTGTGTCGATGCCATGGAGAGGTGCATTGAGGATATCACCGCCATCCAGCACAAATTTGAGGATGACCCTTTAGGCTAATGGCAACAATAGAGACGTTCGTTACCCTACCTTGACGACGATTCGTATCCTGCCTTGTCTGACGATACCACTGAGACAAAGACAAACTCTTCATCGCCATCATTAAAGGCGCCATGCACCTCTCCCGGACGGGCCACGGCAATATCCCCTACCTTAAGAGGTGTCTGCTGGCCACCACCCAGATAGTAGCTGGCCTGACCGCTGAGTACGGTCCAGGTGTCCTGCCCGTGGGGGTGGTAGTGAGGAGGGATCTCCTGACCGGGCTTAGCGTGCCAGACGACAATCACCGAATCGCCGGTCTCCAGCACCACGGAGCGGATGGGTGTGGTGTCAGAGGGGCGGACAAAATCTCTTGCGCTGTAGACCCTTTCCATTAAGGTTATCTCTCCAAATCGTGTAATGGCCACAGTATAGCCTGAATTGTTACGGCACCGCCCTGCCCCAACCTCTTGCGAATATTCCCACACAATATTAAAGGTTAATAGATAAGGGGGCGCTTGTTTTATCTCCAGGAACCACCATGTACCATAAAAACCCGAACACGCCTGTTTTCTAAGAGCTTTAAATGCAAGCATTGAAATTTGATACGGCAATTATCACATTTGCTATTGGCACGGTCATTTCGGTCATAGCATTTGCGACAACGTTATCCTGGGAACAGTCAAGAACTGAAAATCTGTTCAATTTTGGCGCCCAGATTCGCCTCGCCTCATTTCGTAACAATATTGTTGCCCACACGGATATGGTCAACGATATGGCGGAACTACTGACCAATACCACTGATATCGACAGTGATACCTTTTCTGGCATCATCAGCGATGAGCTGGATCGTACACCCGACCTCGTCTGGATCGCCTGGAGCCCACAAACTGCTCAACCGCAACACACTCTGCCAGGCAACGTAAGCCCGAAAGACTCGCCAGGTGGATTAGAGAGAGGCTCCAGTGAAGCCAGCTTTCCTGCCCTTTACATTGAGCCCCATCAGGATGACAACAACAACTCTCTGCAGGGGTTTGATATCGCCTCTGACTCGGCAAGCCGTCTGGCGATAGAGAAGGCGCGTGATAGTGGAGAGGCGATACTGACAGGACGCCTTCGTCTCAGTGACGGTAGTGATGAACACTTTGGTTACCAGATCATCCGGTCGGTCTATCATGGGAAACGAGAGCCTGAGAGCGTTGAGGAACGCCGTCGCCATTTTGCTGGTGTGATTGTTGGTGAATTCCGTTTTAGTGCCGGTGTTCAGTTCACTATGGCGGATATTCCTCCCATCGGTATCGATGTGTGGGTGATCGACAGCACCAACCCTGAGGGTGAAAAGCAGCTCCATTTTCACGCCTCACGCACCCGCAGTGAACCGTTCAAACCCACCATTGATGATCTGGCACACCTGAAGAGTGGCCTACACATGAAATCGGTGGTCAAGGTGCTCGACAGGGAGTGGACATTTCTATTTGGACCCGCGCCAGCCTTCATCGAACGCCATCGTATGTGGGGGGCATGGACAGTACTTGGCGCTTGCATATTAATAACCCTGTTAGCGTCGCTGTACCTGCACACTATGGCGCGAAACCAGCAACGCACCCGAGAGAGCCATGACACACTGTTGGGACAGATCAGGGAGCGTGAACAGGCTGAAATTGCCCAGCAAAAGAGTGAGAAGCGTTATCGCTTTTTTCTGGAATCCAGCCCCGACTGGATCTGGGAGGTCAACGCCATGGGTGTCTACACCTATGCAAGTCCCAAGGTGTATGACCTGATCGGTTACCATGCCGATGAGATCATCGGCAAGACACCGTTCGACCTGATGCCTGAAAAGGAGGCCCAACGGGTCGGCGCGATCTTTCAGGAGATTGTTGCCACCAAGGCACCGATAGTAAATCTTGAAAATACGAATCTCCATAAAAATGGCACAGAGGTCGTACTTGAGACCAGTGGCACCCCCATCCTTGATGAGAACGGGGAGCTTCTTGGCTACCACGGTATTGATCGCGATGTATCACAGCGCAGTCGTGATGCCCTGGCATTGCGGGTACAGCGTGACTTTAACAACACCCTACTGGATGTCGCTGCGAATGTCATTGTCGTGCTCGATCTTAATGGCGACATTGTCCGCTT
>JAOUQQ010000069.1 GCA_029879245.1 Chromatiales bacterium
CATGTTACCAACGTCCATGTCATCCTCAGCGTCGAGAAGATGCGTCAGAAGGCAGAGGCCACCGTGCAGATCACCGGCAACACCCTGCACGCCGAGTCTACCGAGGAGGATATGTACGCCGCGATCGATGACATGGTCGACAAGCTCGACCGTCAGGTGAAGAAGCACAAGGAGAAGATCACCGACCACCACCGCTCAGAGGGCGGACTGAAAGACCAACCCATCGACTAACCAGCAGGCGCGTATCAACACCATGCAAGTTGCAGAACTACTCGATATTGAACACATCAGTTGCAACACCCAGTCCGCTAGCAAAAAGCGGGCGCTGGAGCAGCTGAGCCAACTGTTGGCTGCCAACCAGGCGTCACTCTCGCAAAACGAGATTTTTGACAGCCTGCTGTCGCGCGAGCGACTTGGCAGTACCGGCCTTGGGCACGGAGTCGCCATCCCCCACGGGCGCGTGAAGGAGGTCAGCAAAACTCTTGCCGCCTTCATCAAGCTGCAGGAGGGGATCGATTTTGATGCCAGTGACAACCAGCCAGTCGATCTGCTGTTCGCCCTGCTGGTGCCGGAGGAGGCAACCGAGGAGCACCTGCAACTGCTGGCGCAACTGGCCCGCATGTTCAGCGATGATAAACTGGTAGAGCAACTGCGCGCCTCACCCGACGCACGCAGCCTGCTCACCGCCATTGCGGAGTGGCAGGGGCAGCAGTAAAGCCCTGCCCCCTGTAATGCAAAATCCGGTCACCCTGCAGCAGTTCTTCGAGGCCTATCAAAAACGCCTCGCCCTGCGCTGGCTGACCAAACATCACGGCAAACAGTCTCCACTCACACCCTGCGATGACGATGAGGGTGGCCTCTCGCTGGTCGGTCACCTCAACCTCATCCACCCCCACACCATCCAGATCCTCGGTCGCTCTGAACTCGAGTATCTTGACAGCCTAGGCAAAAACTCACGCCACGACACCCTCGCCCAGCTCTGCAGCGCACCGACACAACTACTGGTGATCGCCGCTGCTGCTGCGGTACCCGAAGAGCTGTTACAGATGGCAAAGCGCACCGCTACCCCGCTCTGCGCCTCCCCCTACTCCAGCCATCGGCTGGTTAGGGATATCGATTACTACCTGCGCGGCCTGCTGGCCGATATTCTGGTGGTGCACGGTGTCTTCATGGAGGTGATGGGGATCGGTGTACTACTCACCGGCGAGAGCGCCATCGGCAAGAGTGAGCTGGCGCTTGAGCTGATCAGCCGCGGCCATCGGCTGGTCGCCGATGATGCCCCCGCATTTCAACGCCGTGGCCCAGAGACGCTGATTGGCCACTGTCCCAGGGCACTGGAGAATTTTCTTGAGGTACGGGGCCTCGGCATCATGAATATTCGTGAGCTGTTTGGTGACAACGCCCTGCGCCCGGAGATGAAGCTCCATCTCATCGCCCAGCTTACCCCCATCGATGCAGAGCGCAGCGAACCACTCGATCGCCTCCGGGGGAGTCGCCGCCTGCATACCCTGCTCGATGTGGCGATCCCCGAGGTCGAGATCCCTATCGCCCCGGGGCGCAACCTTGCGGTGCTGGTGGAAGCCGCCGCCCGCAACCAAATTCTGTATAATCGCGGCTACGATGCAGCAGAGGACTTCATTGCGCGACAACAGCGCCTGATTGACCACGAACAACAATGAAACTATTGATCATCAGCGGCACCTCTGGGGCCGGCAAGAGTGTGGCCCTGCACGCCCTGGAGGATATCGGGGGATACTGTATCGATAACCTGCCGCTCGCCCTGCTCCCCGCCTTCGCCGCAGAGATGGAGGGGGCCCAGCAGCACCACCACTACGAGATGGTGGCCGTTGGTATCGATGCACGTAATCTCAATAACGACTTCGACACCTTCCCCGCCTTGCTCAAACAGCTCAAAAAGACCGACCTGCAGATCGAGGTGGTCTTCATCGACGCCACTGACGATATTTTGATCAAACGATTTAGTGAGACGAGAAGACGACACCCACTCACCGATGATGAGGTACCACTGGAGGAGGCGATCCTGCAGGAGCGTATGATGCTCAAGCCCATCTCCCATGAGGCCGATATCAAGCTCGACTCCTCGCACACCAACATCCATCAGCTACGTGAGCTGGTGCAGAAGAGTATTGGTGATATTGGTAGTGAAAGTATGTCGGTGCTGTTTCAGTCTTTTGGCTTCAAGCACGGCGTTCCCCCCGAGGCCGACTTTATCTTCGATGTGCGCTGCCTGCCCAACCCCCACTGGGAGCCGCGACTGCGCCCCCTCACCGGGCGCGACCCCGAGGTGGTCCACTTTCTGGAGAACCACTTTGAGGTCAACCGCATGTTTGAGCAGGTGAGCCACTTTCTTGAGCAGTGGCTACCGCAGTTCGAGGCAGACAACCGCAGCTACCTGACGGTGGCCATCGGCTGTACCGGCGGACAGCACCGCTCGGTCTTTTTTGTCGAACGCCTGAGCAAACACTTTCACAAACAGGGGTTCACGATTTTGACCCGCCATCGAGAGCTGTTATGAGCGTCGGCCTGCTGATTATTACCCACGCCCCGGTCGGCAGCGCCCTCGTCGAGGCGGTGTTCGGCACGATTGGTGAGCTCCCGCTTACTACCCGGGTTCTCGATATCAAGCGCGACGAAGAGCTGGAGCAGGCACAGGCCGGGGCGCGGACACTCTGTGACGAGGTCGATCAGGGAGAGGGGGTCTTGATCCTGACCGATCTCTACGGTGCCACCCCCAGTAATGTCGCCACCACCCTGATCACTAATGAGGTTCCCCGTATGCTCGTCTCCGGTCTCAATATGTCGATGCTGATACGGGTGATGAACTATCCCGACCTGCCACTCCCTGCGCTCGTAGAGACCGCTCGGGGCGGTGGGCACAGCGGTATTTTCGTCTATCCGCCACTGGCACAATCGAATGAGATAAACCATGCTCAAAAGTGAGATCACCATTGTCAACAAGCTGGGGCTACACGCCAGAGCCGCCGCCAAGTTCGTCAACCTCGCCTCCGGTTTTGATAGTGAGGTGACCCTCAGCCGCAACGGCAACAGTGTTAACGGCAAGAGTATTATGGGGGTGATGATGCTCGCCGCCGCCAGGGGGAGCACCCTGATACTGATGGCCGACGGCAGTGACGAGGAGCAGGCCGTTCAACAGCTTGAACAACTGATAGCCGAGCGCTTTGGCGAGGAGGAGTAGCGCTCAGACGGAGGAGAGAACATGCCCATAGCCCTGAGTGGTATCGCAGTCTCAAAAGGTATTGCCATCGGCAAGGCCCGTGTCTCACAGCACGGCCAGCTCGATATTGTCGAATACGTGCTCCCCTCTGAGTATATCGAGGATGAGGTGGCGCGCTTCAAACACGCCATCGAGACCGCCTGTGGCCAGCTCCGTATTATTCGCCAGCAGGTCCCCGAGCACGCCCCTGCAGAGGTGGTCTCCTTTATCGATACCCATCTGCTAATGCTGCAGGATGAGGCACTCTCCAGCGCCCCGGCAGAACTCATTCGCCAGCGCCGCTGTAATGCCGAGTGGGCGCTGAAACTGCAACAGGACGCCCTGGTGCAGGTCTTCGATGCGATGGAGGATCCCTATCTGCGCACCCGTCGTGATGATGTCGAGCATGTGGTGCGGCGGGTACAACAGGTGCTGCTGCGTGAAGAGACGCAGGGCATCCTGCATGAAAGTGAACGCGATGAGCAACGGATCATCCTCGCCGTCGATCTCGCCCCCAGTGACATGGTGCAACTTAATCACCGCAACGTCGCCGCCATCATCACCGAACGGGGTGGCCCGCTCTCCCACACCGCCATTCTTGCCCGCTCCCTCGGTATCCCTGCGCTGGTCGGGGTACCCAATGTGCATCAATATGTGGCAGAGGATGAGACCATTATTCTCGACGCCAATAACGGAGCCCTGCTTCTCAGCCCCGATGAAGCCACCCTTAAACACTACCGTGCACGCCAGCGTGCCGCCACCGTTGCCAGACGCGAACTGTTCAAACTCAAGGATAAGGGGGCAAAGACGCTGGATGGCACGCGCGTCTCCCTTCACGCCAACATCGAACTTTCAGATGATATCACCGCCACCAAACGGGTCGGGGCAACCGGGGTAGGACTCTATCGCACCGAGTTCCTCTTCATGAACCGTGAGTCCCCGCCCGATGAACAGGAGCAGTACCAAACCTACCTCAACGCCATCAAACGCCTTAAGGGGTTGCCGTTAACCATCCGTACGCTCGACCTTGGCGCCGACAAAGAGATCGTCCCCGGCGCCACCGCCTGCACCAATCCGGCTCTGGGGCTGCGCGCCATTCGCCTCTGTCTCAAGGAGCCACAACTCTTTCTCACCCAGTTGCGAGCCATCCTGCGCGCCTCCAGCAAGGGCAAGGTGCGTCTGCTGATCCCGATGCTCACCAGCGTGCAGGAGCTGACCCAGGCACTCGCCCTGCTGAATCAGGCACGGGGTGAACTACGGCGAGAGAAAAAATCGTTCGACCCGAAAATGGCCGTTGGCGCGATGATCGAAGTCCCCGCCGCCGCCATCTGTGCCGACCTGTTTGCCGAGCGACTCGACTTTCTCTCCATCGGCACCAACGACCTGATGCAGTACACCCTCGCCACCGACCGTCTCGATGAGAGCGTGAATCACCTCTTCGACCCGCTCAATCCCGGTGTGCTCCGACTGATCCACGGCATCATCAAGGCGGGCCATAAGGCAAAGATCCCGGTCTCCATGTGTGGCGAGATGGCAGGCGACAGTCGCTACACCCGTCTGCTGCTCGCCATGGGGTTACGTGAATTCAGTATGCCCCCCTCCTCCATACTGGAGGTTAAACAGGCGTTACTGGGAACCGATATCTCCAAACTGCAACGCAAGTTGCCAAAACTAATGGCGAGTGCAACCCCCTCCACCACTGCAATCGAACTGGGCCTGATCTCGCTGCAGTAAATCTTTCCAAATCTCTCTTCCACCATTCCCTGCAGACGGTGTGCTTGCTACACTGACTCACACACACCCTGGGCAAATCAATGGCAGAGACAGCAGAAAAAGAGTCGGTACAGGAGCGCCTTGACACGCTGCATGAGGCGCTGTCGAAGCCGGATCTGATCGCCATTCGCGAGATCCTGCAGGACCTCCATCCCGCCGAGATCGCCCTGCTCCTCGAATCCCTGCCGACCGATCAGCGTAACCTGCTGTGGGAGCAGGTCGACCCCAGTGTCGATGGCGATATCCTGCTCCACGTAAACGACAACCTTCGTGCCACCCTGATCGATGAGATGGAGTCGCACGAACTGGTCGCCGCGGCTGGCACCCTCGACCTTGATGACCTTGCAGACCTGCTGCCGGAGATGCCGGAAGATGTTATCGCCGAGCTGCTGCAGGGGATGGATGATCAGCACCGCGAACGCCTCGAATCGGTACGACACTACGACGAGAAGAGCGCCGGTGGTCTGATGAATGTCGACACCATCACCATCCGTGCCGACATCAGTCTTGATGTGGTGCTGCGCTACCTGCGCCGCCTCGGACAACTGCCGGAAAATACCGATAACCTGATGGTGGTTAATCGTGAGGGGATCTACCTCGGTCTGCTACCGCTCACCATGCTGCTTACCCACTCCCCTGATGATCGGGTCGAAGGGCTGATGCTCAACCCTAACGACGGCATCCTTGCCACCACCCCCGCCCAGGAGGTCGCCACCCTGTTCGAACACCGCGACCTTATTAGTGCCCCGGTAATTGATGAGGCGGGTAAACTGCTCGGCCGTATTACCATCGACGATGTGGTCGACGTTATCCGTGAACGCGCCGACCACGACTTCATGGGTATGGCCGGTCTGACCGAGGAGGAGGATATCTTCGCCCCGATCGTCGCCAGCAGCCGCCGCCGTGCCGTGTGGCTCGGTATCAACCTGCTCACCGCGCTGCTCGCCTCCTGGGTGATCGGCCTGTTCGACGCCACCATCGAACAGCTGGTGGCCCTCGCTGTATTAATGCCGATCGTCGCCAGTATGGGCGGCATCGCAGGCAGTCAGACACTCACCCTGGTGATCCGCGCCCAGGCACTGGGGCAGATCAGTAGCAGCAACGCGCGGCAACTACTACGCAAGGAGATCGGCGTCGGCCTGCTCAACGGCATCATCTGGGCCATCGTGCTCGCCGTAGTCGCCGGGGTCTGGTTCCAGAGCCACCCCCTTGGCATCGTCATCGGCGCCGCGATCATGGTCAACCTCTTTGTCGCCGCACTGGCTGGTGCCACCATCCCGCTGATGCTGAAAAAGCTCGGTGCCGATCCGGCGCTGGCCGGCAGTGTGGTACTCACCACCGTCACCGACGTGATCGGCTTCTTCGCATTCCTCGGCCTCGCGGCCCTGTTTCTCGTATAGGCAACACCATGAACCAGGACGACTACCCGGAGATTGAAAACGGCGATGATGAGGATGAATTAACCCTCATCAGCAAGAGCCAGCTCAAGCGCGAAAGTCATGCCTTTACCGACCTTGGTAAAGAACTGGTCGAACTGCCGCAAAACAAACTCGACAAGATCCCGCTCGAAGATAGCCTGCTCGATGCGGTCAACCTCGCCCGCCGCATCAAAGAGCGCGGCGGCAAAAAACGACAGCTTCAGTACATCGGTAAACTGCTGCGTAAAATCGATGCCGAACCGATCATCGCCGCGATGGATGAACTAAAGAGCGAACACCTGCGCGAAAACGCCAGATTCCACCGTCTCGAACAGTGGCGTGACCGACTCATCGAAGAGGGCGACAGTGCCCTCGCCGAACTACTCAACGACCACCCCGAACTCGACAGACAACATCTGCGCCAGTTACTGCGCAATGCGCAACAGGAACAAAAGCTGAATAAACCACCGAAAGCGGCGCGGGAGTTGTTTAAGTATTTGCGTGGGAGTGTGGATAACTAAAACCAGCCTTACTCCCCAATTCACCAATTGCAGTGTTAATTATTTTCCTTATATTTCATAACACTTCGCAATGTTTTTTCGGTTAGTTCGTCCGTGCCATCATCAACTCGGCGTAGCCAAAAACTATATAGCCATAATTCCAGAGTCATCTCAGAAGAAATCGAGCTGGTTTGTGCTAGACATCCATCCATTTTTGGATAACCTGTTTTTTCATGAAATGCCTCTCGAAATGAATAGATTTCCATCTCACCGGGGTTTACCGGATCTTTTCCTGATTGCCGCATTAGCTCTCTGGCCTCCAGAAGCGGCTTGACCAATGGGTAGAGTCTAGTGACTAACTCATCGTACTCGCTGTAACTGTCGAGATTGTTGTAAAAAACACGTATATGTCCAACGGTTGCGTGATCCAGAGATTCCTTAATTTGGTAATAATTTCTCAACGCTACAACGATGGGCTTGCACTCTTCATTTCCATACCCGTCCGTAAGCCAGGCACTGTTCTCCCGATAGTACTCCATTAAACCCCGATAAACATCTGGGAACTTCGCTCCATAAAGTGTTTGCAACTCGCTATCATTAAGTTCACGCGTCGTAGTCTCGCCAGTGGAATGAACAGCAAATACAGTGGCCGTAGAAAAGACCCTGTAGAACATATCTGAGTGATTTTCGATACGCAGAAAATTGATACTGTCACCCGACGATTGCCATCGTCCTGCCTGCTTGCTTGCCTGATAATAGTTATTACCACCACATGAATGGGTGTTGCTCACCTGCGAGACATGCACCCTTTTCAGTGGGTCGCTGACGAAAAAAAACGTTCGAGACACTTCCTCGTCTATACAACTACGATCTGCTTCATAAATTGTCGAGGTCACAACAGAGAAAACCGGATTGCCACTCTCCGGGAGAAATATCTCGATAAAGTTAACCATCGACTCTTCATGAGCACCGGGGTACATAGAGTCCGTACTATCAAATATCCCAATTTCGCTTAGAAGAGTCTTTTTCCCATTATTGTACAGATAGACCGCATAAGCCTCTCCCTCAGCCTTCATCTTGTGTCCGCCCCATCCTTTCTCAGGAGGCTGCCTTGATAACGTAATCTTATCTACGTCACCTATATCCACACTATAACTAGTTTTTTTCTGCTCTAGAAAGAGATAACTCTTCTGGGCACCTTTCTTAAACCCACCAATCGCGTCCCGGTAATAGTCTTCGAGACATTTCTCCATATCAGCAGAGGGATGAGTATTCAGCATGCTTCCTGATAGAACGCTAGCATAATATTTTGGAAGATACCGAAAACGGTCACCAACCTCCCCGGCTTTCTTTAGGCTGCCGGAACAGTAACGATCTCGGCTCTTCAACCAAAGTCGCTGCATCACAGTAGAGGTAGATCGTTTTTCCTTTGGCAGGCGTAATTGGAATTCTTTGTAACGTTTGACCAGTTCGAGATCCAGTTCGCGCAGCGTGCTGCTTGAACAGATCATTGACTCAATCTTGGTAGCTGCCTTGGCGCAACTAATCCCAGCGGCTGAACTACTGGCTGAGGCTTGCATCCCCATGAACACTCCATGAAATGGCAATAAAACCAGAGTGAATTTAAACAGAATCTTATTGCATCGCATCATGCCGAGTCTCCATCTCAAAAATCATCATTCTCAATAGTCGGCTCTACTTTCCAGAAAGACTAACATCAAAACTACCATAAAAAAAAAGGCCGCCCACCCAACAGGTAAGCGGCCTTTCTCTTCAAGAGAAGAAGAAAACCTCAGTTCTTCTCTTTATCCACCAACTGATTAGCGGTAATCCAGGGCATCATCTTACGCAGACGTGCTCCAACCACCTCGATCTCGTGGGCGGCGTTGTTGCGGCGCCAGGCGGTCATCTCGGGGTAGTTGGACATGCCCTCGAGGATGAACTTCTTGGCGTACTCGCCGTTCTGGATGTTCTGCAGCGCCTCACGCATCGCCCAGCGCGACTCCTCGTTGATCACCTTCGGGCCGGTGACGTACTCACCGTACTCGGCGTTGTTGGAGATGGAGTAGTTCATGTTGGCGATGCCGCCCTCGTACATCAGGTCGACGATCAGCTTGAGTTCGTGCAGACACTCGAAGTAGGCCATCTCGGGGGCGTAACCGGCATCGACCAGGGTCTCGAAACCGGCCTTGACCAGCTCGACCGCGCCACCACAGAGTACCGCCTGCTCACCGAAGAGGTCGGTCTCTGTCTCATCCTTGAAGGAGGTCTCGATGATGCCGGTGCGGCCACCGCCGACGCCCATGGCGTAGGAGAGGGCGATCTGCTTGGCCTTGCCTGATGCATCCTGATGGATGGCGATGAGGTCAGGGATACCCCCGCCCTTGACGAACTCGGAGCGCACGGTGTGGCCTGGGGCCTTGGGGGCGATCATGATGACGTCAAGGTCGGCGCGCGGTACCACCTGGTTGTAGTGGATGGCGAAGCCGTGGGCGAAGGCGAGTACTGCACCCTCTTTGATGTTGGGCTCGATCGACTCCTTGTAGAGCTGTGACTGGAACTCATCGGGGGTCAGCACCATGACGAGGTCGGCACCCTTCACCGCATCGGTGGTCGCCTTGACGGTGATGCCGGCCTTCTCCACCTTCTTCGCAGTGGCGGAACCGGGGCGCAGGCCGATGGTGACGTCCACACCTGAGTCTTTCAGGTTGTTGGCGTGGGCGTGGCCCTGCGAGCCGTAGCCGAGGATGGTGACCTTCATCCCCTGGATGATGGAGAGGTCGCAGTCTTTGTCGTAGTACATATTCAGTGCCATGTCAGTCGTCCTTCAAACAGTCGATAGTTCAAAACAAAATTAAAGATTAAATGTGCAGTGCCTTGTCACCTCGCGCGATACCGGTAATACCGGAGCGCACGGTCTCGAGGATCTCCTCTTTCTTCAGGGTCTCGATAAAGGCGTCGAGTTTGGCCACATTACCGGTCAGCTCAATGGTATAACTCTTGTCGGTGACATCGATAATATGACCGCGGAAGATATCGCAGAGACGCTTTATCTCCTCACGCTGGGTGCCGGTCGATGCCTTCACCTTGATCAACATCAGCTCACGCTCCACGTGAGGGCCCTCAGTGAGGTCGAGCAGCTTGACCACGTCAATAAGCTTGTTCAGCTGCTTGGTGATCTGCTCGATGATCTGATCCGAACCTCGGGTTACCAGGGTGAGGCGCGACAGCGAGGGGTCTTCGGTGGGGGCCACCGAGAGCGACTCGATATTGTAACCGCGCGCGGAGAAGAGGCCCGCCACCCGTGACAGTGCCCCCGCCTCGTTTTCCATCAGGATGGAGATAATGTGTCTCATATCAGGATCATCTCATCAAGGCCGGCCCCTGCCGGCACCATCGGAAAAACATTCTCGCCCGGGTCGGTGAGGAAGTTCATGAAGACCAATCTGTCTTTCATCGCGAAGGCCTCCTTCAGCGCTTTCTCCACATCCTCGGGCTTCTCGATCTGCATGCCGACGTGGCCATAGGCCTCGGCCAGCTTTACGAAGTCGGGCTGCGCCTCAACGTGTACCTGTGAGTAGCGCTCATCGTAGAAGAACTCCTGCCACTGGCGCACCATGCCGAGAAAGCCGTTGTTGAGACAGATTATCTTAAGCGGCAGACCATACTGCATGCAGGTGGCCAGCTCCTGAATATTCATCTGCACCCCACCATCACCATTAATCGAGACCACCGTCGCCTTGGGGTGGGCAAATTGTACCCCCATCGCTGCCGGCAGGCCGAAACCCATCGTGCCGAGGCCGCCGGAGTTGACCCAGCGACGTGGCTTATCGAACTTGTAAAACTGCGCCGCCCACATCTGGTGCTGGCCCACATCAGAGGTGACAAAGGCATCGCCCCTGGTCACCTTGTAGAGGGTTTCGATGACGTACTGTGGCTTGATCAGTTTGCCTTTGGTGCTGTACTTCAGACACTCTTTGGCGCGCCACTCCTCGATCTGCTCCCACCATTTGGCCAGCGCCTCACCATCAGGCTTGCGCCCACTCTCCTTGAGCTGGGCGATCATCGCTTTGAGCACACTGTTGACGTCGCCGACGATCGGCACGTCCACCGTCACATTTTTGGAGATGGAGGCGGGGTCGATATCCACATGGATAATCCGGGCACTCGGGGCAAACTTTTCGATCTTGCCGGTAACGCGGTCATCAAAACGGGCGCCGATGGCAATAAGCAGGTCGCAGTGGGAGATCGCCATATTGGCCTCCACTGTGCCGTGCATCCCAAGCATACCCAGGAACTGTTTGTCGGTAGCGGGGAAGCCACCAAGGCCCATCGAGGTGTTGGTCACCGGGAAGCCTAGCTGGTGCGCCAGGTCGGCCAGCGGTTTTGCCGCATCGGCGAGGATGATGCCCCCACCTGTGTAGATCATCGGACGCTTGGCGTTGAGCATCATCGTCACGGCCTTCTTGATCTGGCCGCTGTGCCCCTTCACCACCGGATTGTAGGAGCGCATCTCTACCTTCTTTGGGTAGATATATTTGGTGCGGTCTGCGGTGACATCCTTGGGGATGTCTACCAACACCGGGCCAGGACGACCGGTGGTGGCAATGTAGAAGGCCTTTTTCAGGGTCTCTGCAAGGTCTTTGACATCCTTCACCAGGAAGTTGTGCTTAACGCAGGGGCGGGTGATGCCGACGGTGTCGACCTCCTGGAAGGCGTCGTTGCCGATGAGGGGGGTAGGCACCTGGCCGGTGATCACCACCATCGGTACCGAATCCATATAGGCGGTAGCAATACCGGTAACCGCGTTGGTGGCACCGGGACCGGAGGTGACCAGCACCACACCCGGTTTGCCGGTAGAGCGGGCGTAGCCGTCTGCCGCGTGAGTGGCCGCCTGCTCGTGGCGAACCAGAATGTGCTTCACCTTATCCTGCTTGTAGATAGCATCGTAGATGTGCAGTACTGCCCCACCCGGATACCCGAAGAGGTGGTCTACCCCCTCATCCTGCAGAAAGCGCACTATGATGTCTGCACCGGTCAATTCCACCTTGAGAGTCTCCTGGCTCGGTCTTTTAGGCAAAAATGCCCGCGAAAACGGGCAAGTATATAAGAAGTTGCGAATTATAGGAAAACTATCTACATTCCGCTTTCAGGTCAAGCGCTATCCGCGTTCCAGCCCTGTTTCAATCCTTTGCAACAGGCTTTGAACCAGAGCGTGTTACAATGGTCTCAGGATTTACAGGACATAATAGTAGAACGGCAATGCGACACACCCTTTTGACAACCCTGATTCTGGCGCTCCTGCTCAGCACCACACCGGCGCAGGCGGCCAAACTCTATAAATGGACCGATGAGGACGGTAACGTCCACTACAGCCAGAAACCTCGTAATCACACCGGCGATGATGAAGCGGTCATCAATCAGCCTCAATCCGAGCCGCAGGTTGAAGTTGAGGCCACCCCCATTGAGATCCCTGAGCCCACCGATGACCCCGTAGCACTTGCTGCCGCCGAGCGCTGTCAGCAACTGCTGCACGACCTGGAGCTCTATCGCGACAACCGCCAGATCACCGACAGTGAGGGCAACGTCATGGTGGTCAGCCGAGAGATGCGTGAGGCAAAGGTCAACGAACTCAACGCCCAGCTTGATGAGTCGTGTCGTTAGGTCTCTGCCGTGCCCTACCTGTTAATCAACACAAATCAGACGCTGGATAAGGGAACCGAATCAGCGCTGCTGCAGGAGTGCTCCCAGGCCGTCACCATGCTGCTGGGCAAACCCGAGCGCTATGTGATGACCAGTATCGAGAGCGGTATCACCATGACCTTCGGTGGTGACGACAGTCCCTGCGCCTATGTGGAACTAAAGAGTCTGGGGCTACCCGAGGCGCGAAGCGCAGAGTTCTCTCAGGATCTTTGCGAGCTGCTTAGCCGTGCCCTCAATGTCCCGATGGAACGCATCTACATCGAATTCTCCAGCCCACCCCGTCACCTCTGGGGCTGGAACGGCGGCACCTTCTAACCCGACCATTTCACTGACGATTTATCGCTGCGCCGTTCTGGCGTAAAATCCCCCCTTTTCGCCACGAACCTGAAGAGCGACTGCCATGCGCACCAGTCAATACCTTATCGCCACCGTAAAAGAGACCCCCGCCGACGCCGAGGTGATCAGCCACCAGCTGATGCTACGTGCCGGGATGATCCGCAAGCTCGCCGCCGGACTCTACACCTGGCTACCGATGGGGCTGCGTGTACTACGCAAGGTAGAGGCGATCGTGCGCGAGGAGATGGACCGCGCCGGTGCCCAGGAGGTGTTGATGCCCGCGGTGCAGCCCGCCGAGCTGTGGCAGGAGTCGGGGCGCTGGGGAGTGATGGGGGCGGAGATGCTGCGCCTTACCGACCGCCACAACCGTGAGTTCTGCTTCGGCCCGACGCACGAGGAGATCATCACCGACCTCATCCGCAACGAGTTGC
>JAOUQQ010000152.1 GCA_029879245.1 Chromatiales bacterium
TGCTCGGCGGGGGTGAGCGGCGACAGAACCACCGCCAAGTTTGCCGCCAAGCTACACAAACCCGATGGCCTTACCGTGATCCCCCCCTGGGAGGCACAACAGCGCCTGGCCACCGTCCCCACCACCGAGCTAAGCGGCATCGCCAGGGGGATCGGCACCTTCCTTGCCGAGCGTGGCGTCCACACCTGCGGGCAGATGAAACGCCTCCCCATCAGCGTACTGGCGGCCCGTTTCGGCAATCTGGGGCGGCGTATCTGGCTGATGTGCCAGGGGCTCGACCCGGAGCAGCTCCACCCGGATGTTCCACCGCCCAAATCGATCGGTCACGGCAAGGTCCTCCCCCCCGCCACCACCGCACCCGAGGTGCTACTCACCTTCCTGCAGCACATGAGCGAAAAGGTGGGGGCGCGGCTGCGCCGCCACCGGATGGAGGCACAACACCTCGCCATCGGCATTAAGAGTGAACAGGGGTGGATCGCAGGCAGGTTCCAGCTAGCGCTACCGGGCAACGACGGCCGCGCCATCTTCGCCCTCTGCCGTCAGCTGCTGGCCGAGCAGTGGCATGGCGAGCCGATCTTTCAGGTGCAGGTCACCGCTCTCGACCCTCGACCCTTCCAGCTGCAGCGGGATCTCTTTGCAGAGAAACAGCCATCACACGAGGCGAGCAACCAGATCATGGATCAGATCAACCAACGCTATGGCGACCTCACCCTCGCCCCGGCAAGGCTAATCAAACGCGGCGATATGCCCGATGTGATCGCCCCGGCATGGAAACCGCACGGGCATCGGCGTACTGTTTAGAGGATTGGGAGATCTCCGTTAGCGACATCGCTTTCCTTTAGCAGATATCAAGCTCCTGCCACAGGGTATCGACACGCGCCTTCACCGCCTCGTCCATCACGATAGGGGTGCCCCACTCGCGCTCGGTCTCTCCCGGCCACTTGTTGGTGGCGTCCATCCCCATCTTGCCGCCGAGGCCGGAGACTGGCGAGGCGAAGTCCAGATAGTCGATCGGCGTGTTGGCGAGCAGGGTGGTGTCGCGCAGCGGGTCCATGCGGGTGGTGATGGCCCAGATCACATCCTCCCAGCTGCGGGTGTTTATGTCCTCGTCCACCACGATGACGAACTTGGTGTACATGAACTGGCGCAGGAACGACCAGACCCCCAGCATCACCCGCTTGGCGTGGCCCGGGTACTGCTTCTTGATCGAGACCACCGCGAGGCGGTAGGAGCACCCCTCGGGCGGCAGGTAGAAGTCGACGATCTCCGGAAACTGCTTCTGCAGGATCGGTACGAAGACCTCGTTGAGCGCCACCCCCAGCACTGCCGGTTCGTCCGGCGGGCGGCCGGTGTAGGTGGAGTGGTAGATGGGCTCTTTTCTATGGGTGATGCGCTCCACGGTGAAGACCGGGAAGCGGTCCACCTCGTTGTAGTAGCCGGTGTGGTCGCCGAAGGGGCCCTCGTCGGCGAACTCGTCGGGGTAGATGTGCCCCTCCAGCACGAACTCGGCGCTGGCCGGTGCCTGCAGGTCATTGCCGATACAGTCGGCCACCTCGGTTTTGGCGCCGCGCAACAGGCCGGCGAAGGCGTACTCGGAGATGGCGTCGGGGATCGGGGTGACGGCACCCAGAATGGTGGCCGGGTCTGCGCCGAGGGCGACGCTCACCGGGAAGGGCTGGCCCGGATTCTTCTCCTGAAAGTCGCGCAGGTCGAGCGCCCCGCCGCGGTGGGAGAGCCAGCGCATGATCACCTTGTTCTTACCTCTCACCTGCTGGCGGTAGATGCCAAGGTTTTGCCGATCCTTGCGTGGGCCTTTTGTAATAACCAATCCCCAGGTGATGAGGGGGCCGGCGTCGCCCGGCCAGCAGGTCTGCACCGGCAGTTTGCCGAGGTCGACCGCCTCGCCCTCCAGCACCACCTCCTGGCAGGGAGGGTGCTTCACCACCTTGGGGGACATATTGAGTACCTGCTTCAGTACCGGCAGTTTCGACCAGGCATCCTTCAGCCCCTTTGGCGGTTCCGGCTCCTTCAGGTAGGCGAGCAGCTTGCCCACCTCGCGCAGCGCTTCCACGGACTCTTCACCCATTCCCAGGGCGACCCGCTCCGGGGTGCCAAAGAGGTTGGCGAGCACCGGAATCTCGCTGCCCTTCGGGTTTTCGAACAGCAGGGCCGGGCCACCGGCGCGCAGGGTGCGGTCGGCGATCTCGGTCATCTCCAGATAGGGGTCGATCTCCTGGGTGATGCGCTTTAACTGGCCGCGCTCTTCCAGTTGATTGATAAAGTCGCGAAGGTCTCGGTATTTCATGCGGCATCGCCTTGATACAATAGTGAGACGATTATGCGGTGCCGCCGATGAACAGGCAAACCGCGAGGAGGGGCGATGAAGGGGCAGGAGACGATATACAACCGCGAGGGTGAGAGTTACCTCATTGAGGTCAACCTGAGCACTATCGCGCAGCTCTTCAACTCGCTCGACCCCGCCCCGTTCCGTGAGAAGGATCTCGACCCGGCCGCGGAGGAGTACATTGTCAGCGCTGCGGGGGACTTCTCCCTGCAAACCCCGATCAAGCTGGTGATCCACCTTCCGGGTGAGATCGCCGCCAGCGAACAGGCGAAGAGTCTGCCCGAGGCGGTACACAACTACTTCGACTATCGCCGTATGGTGATGGCGCACCACCTGCGCCAGACGATGCAGATCGGTCATCGCGCCCTGCTCATCGGCCTCGGCTTCCTCATCACCTGTATTCTGGCACAGCAGGTGATCACCTCGCTGGGGCGCGAGGGGCTCTTCTGGTCAATCATCGAGGAGGGTTTTCTGATCAGTGGGTGGGTGGCGATGTGGTATCCGATCAATCTCTTTCTCTATGAGTGGTGGCCGACTCGCAAACGCCAGCAGCTCTATGGCAAACTGGCGCAGATCGCTACGGAGATCCGTGCACTGACGTAATAGATAAGCAGAGGGATGAGAATGCTGTAGAGTACCATCGTGTGAAGACGGTTTTGGCGCATAACGAGAGACTCATATGAGGGCAACAAAATGAAACTGGCTATTAACCTGAGGAGCCGCGAGTGGTGGTACTGGGCGCTGACACTGATCTGCATGATTGTTGGGCTCGCCGCCAACTATGTGGATAGCATGGAGATGATCCAGCTAAGCGCCCTCGGCTTCTATGGTGTGATCATCATCAGCATCATCCAGAGCATAGATTATATCTTTTCCAAAGGGGCCTTTGCCTTTCCCAGTCAGGTGAGGGAGGTCTATACCCTGTTTGCCATCATCGCGCTGTTTGACCCGACCCGCATCTTCTACTGGATGCTGCTGGTGGGTACCGTTATGGTCACCTTCTTTGGCCGCTGCATTATCGCCCGGGTACTGGCGATGATGCCGTGGAACAGGGGGGTGACTCTGACGCCTCCGGGTGAGGCGTAAGGAGAGGGTGGCCGGGGTTCAGGGCCGAATGACCGCGAACCCCAGTACCGTGATGATCACGAACATGGCAAAACCGACTACGCCGAAGGTGGAGGAGGTTTGTGACAGCTTACGCCGTAGTCGTGCCGCAAGTTTTCGTAACTCGCCACTCTCGGCCTGCAGTTTCTGGTAGGCATCACCCACCTTTTTCAGATCCCTCTTTAGCTGCTCCTTCTCCTCCCGCTCCCTGTTGAGTACCAGCTGACTTTCGGTCAGGCGACTGGTGAGCCTCGCCTCCCGCTCGGCAAAACTCTCCCCGCTACCATCACGCTCACCCAGAACCACCAGCCGCGGATTCTCCCCCTTCACCACATGATTCATCGCGTGTTCCAGGGCGCGCAGTTCCGCGTAGTAGTGGCTATCCATGGCGCTGCTACCGGTACGGTGGGCGCGCTCCTTCAGCCGCTCCTTCTCAGTGGTGATCACGACAGCGGTGAGCTTAATTGCCCGACGATAGGTATCGGTGTAGTGAAAGG
>JAOUQQ010000153.1 GCA_029879245.1 Chromatiales bacterium
CGCCTGGGTAGAGGTGAAGGGCAAGAAGATGGCCGCCCCGGAGATCTCCGCCAAGGTGCTGCAGAAGATGAAGAAGACCGCCGAGGAGTACCTCGGTGAGACCGTGACCGAGGCGGTGATCACCGTCCCGGCCTACTTCAACGACTCGCAGCGTCAGGCGACCAAGGATGCTGGCAAGATCGCCGGTCTTGAGGTGAAGCGCATCATCAACGAGCCGACCGCTGCGGCGCTCGCCTTCGGTATGGACAAGCAGACCGGGGATCGCAAGATCGCCGTCTACGACCTCGGTGGTGGTACCTTCGATATCTCCATCATCGAGATCAATGAGATCGACGGCGAGCACCAGTTCGAGGTGCTCTCCACCAATGGCGACACCTTCCTCGGTGGTGAGGACTTCGATCTGCGCCTCATCGACTATCTGGCCGATGAGTTCAAAAAGGACAACGGCGTCGACCTGCACAACGACCCGCTGGCGCTGCAGCGCCTGAAAGAGGCGGCAGAGAAGGCGAAGATCGAGCTCTCTTCCAGCCAGCAGACCGAGGTCAATCTGCCCTACATCACTGCTGACGCCTCCGGCCCCAAGCACCTCAACATGAAGATCACCCGCGCCAAGCTGGAGTCTCTGGTCGATGAGCTGATCAAGCGTACCGTCGAGCCGTGCCGTACTGCGCTGAAGGATGCCGGTCTCTCCGCTGCCGAGATCGACGATGTGATCCTGGTCGGTGGTATGAGCCGTATGCCCAAGGTACAGGCCGCGGTGCAGGAGATCTTCGGTAAGGAGCCGCGCAAGGACGTCAATCCCGATGAGGCGGTGGCCGTTGGTGCCGCCATTCAGGGCGGTGTACTGGGCGGTGATGTTAAGGATGTACTGCTGCTGGATGTTACCCCGCTGTCGCTCGGTATCGAGACCATGGGCGGCGTGATGACCAAGCTCATCGACAAGAACACCACCATCCCGACGAAGGCGAGCCAGGTCTTCTCCACCGCCGATGACAATCAGACCGCGGTCACCGTGCACGTACTGCAGGGTGAGCGTGAGATGGCGAGCGCCAACAAGTCGCTGGGCCGTTTCGACCTCTCCGACATTCCGCCAGCACCGCGTGGTGTGCCACAGATTGAGGTGAGCTTTGACATCGACGCCAACGGTATCCTCAACGTTTCGGCCAAGGACAAGGGCACCGGCAAGGAGCAGAACATTGTGATCAAGGCCTCTTCCGGTCTCTCCGATGAAGAGATCGAAAAGATGGTACAGGATGCCGAGGCCCACAAGGCCGAGGACGCCAAATTCCACGAGCTGGTTACCGCGCGCAACACCGCCGATACTATGATCCACGCTACCCGCAAGGGTCTGGAAGAGGTGGGCGACAAGATCGAGGCCTCCGAGAAGGAGGCGATTGAAACCGCCATTAAGGATCTTGAAGAGGCGATGAAGGGTGACGACAAGGATGATATCGAGGCCAAGACCAAGGCGCTTACCGACGCCTCCGGCAAGATGGCCGAGAAGCTCTACGCCGAGAAGGGTGGTGATGCCGGTGCCGCAGAGGGTGCCGCAGAGCAGGCTGGTGATGCCGGTGGCGACGATGTAGTCGACGCCGAGTTTGAAGAGGTCGACGAGAAGAAGTAAATTCTTCAGCCACGGTAATGGCAACAGGCGGGGCTCCCGCCTGTTGCTGTTTTGAGCGGTTTCGTTAGGGAACCGGAAAATTACAGATAAAGCGAAAGCGGATACGATGTCGAAACGCGACTATTACGAGATTCTAGGGGTGCAGAAGAACGCCACCGAGGCCGAGATCAAGAAGGCCTTTAAGCGTCTGGCGATGAAGTACCACCCGGATCGTAACCCCGACGACAAGAGTGCCGAGGAGAAATTCAAGGAGGCCAAGGAGGCCTACGACATCCTCTCTGATGCACAGAAGCGTGCCGCCTACGATCAGTTTGGTCATGCCGGGGTCGACCCCAGTATGGGTGGTGGTGGCGCTGGCGGCTTTGGCGGCGGCGCCAACTTCTCCGATATCTTCGGCGATGTCTTTGGTGACATCTTTGGTGGTGGTGGTCGCAGCGGCGGCGGTCAGCGCGTCTATCGCGGTGCCGACCTGCGCTACAACCTGGAACTGAGTCTGGAAGATGCGGTTAACGGCACTTCGGTGAAGATCCGCGTGCCGACACTGGTCGCCTGCGAAGAGTGTGGCGGCAGCGGGGCGAAGAAGGGGACCACTCCCACCACCTGTCCCACCTGTCACGGTCAGGGGCAGGTGCGGATGCAGCAGGGCTTCTTCTCACTGCAGCAGACCTGTCCGCGTTGCCACGGTAACGGCAAGATCATCTCCGACCCGTGCAACAGCTGTCACGGCCAGGGGAGGGTGGAGAAGAAGAAGACCCTCTCGGTGAAGGTACCTGCCGGTGTCGATAATGGTGATCGCATTCGCCTCTCCGGTGAGGGCGAAGCGGGGGAGAACGGCGGGCCGGCCGGCGATCTCTATGTGCAGATCAGTGTACGCGAACACCCGATCTTCAAGCGTGATGGTAGCGACCTCTACTGCGAGGTACCGATTGGCTTTACCACCGCCGCCCTGGGTGGTGAGCTCGATGTCCCCACCCTCAACGGGCGGGTCAAACTCAAGGTGCCGGAGGAGAGCCAGACCGGCAAGCTGTTCCGTCTGCGCGGCAAGGGGGTCAAGTCGGTGCGTGGTAGTCAAACCGGTGACCTGCTCTGCCGTATTATCGTTGAGACCCCGATCAACCTCACCGGCAAGCAGAAGGAGCTGTTGCGCGAATTTGAGGGCAGCATGAAGGGCAATGGCAAACACAGCCCCGCCCACCACGGCTGGCTCGACAAGGTGAAGAGTTTCTTCGATGATATGAAGCTCTAGGCGGCTGGTTCCACTATACTCACGAAAACTTCATGGAAGCCGCCGCACACCGGTGGCTTTCGCGTTTCTGAGGAGTAGCGAAAATGTCTGAACTGAAAACATGGCTGGACAGGGTTGGTATCGGACGTCGTCGCCTCCTTGGCGGGCTCCTCTCTGCGGCAGGTATTGCTGCCGTATCATCAAAGGTTGCTGCCGAGGAGAAAGAGGAGGAGTTACGCTTCCCCGGTGACCCGCCCGATCACCATATCGTCTACCAGTTTAACAAGGCCGATCTGGGCTATCAGGACCACGTTATCTTCTCGGTCGGCGAGATGGTGCGCAAGTATGGGGATAACGTGAAGATCGTCGTGGTCGCCTTTGCCGAGGGGATCCACATCCTGGGACAAAAACCGGGGCGCGAGGTGAAGGAGGAGATCCGCCAGCGTGTCTCTTCGCTCTCCAAATACGGGGTGGAGTTCCACGCCTGCGGCAACACCATGAAGAGCCTCAAATGGACAGAGGCCGATCTGGTACCCTTTGCCAGGGTGGTTGAGGTAGGGGCCGCCGATCTGATGGAGCTGCAGGAGCAGGGTTATAGCTATATCAGCTGGTAACAGGCCAGCGGTAATAATGAATTAAAAGTGTGAGGAGAGCAGAGTGAGAATCGCAATTACCGGTGCCGCTGGTCGTATGGGCCGCAACCTGATCGAGGCCACCCACGAGATGGAGGGGGTCTCACTCGGCGCCGCCATCGTCCGCCCCGGCTCCTCACTGATCGGTGCCGATGCCGGTGAGATGGCAGGGGTCGGCCCGCTGGGGGTGAAGATTGTTGACTCACTGCAGGCAGCCTGCGATCACTTCGATGTGCTGATCGACTTCACCCTGCCGGAGGTAACGGCAGAGAACCTCGCCTTCTGCCGTGCCAACGGAAAAAAGATCGTCATCGGTACCACCGGCTTGAGCGACGAGCAGAAGGCGGCGCTCCACGCTGCCGCCAGCGATATCGCCATCGTCTTCGCACCCAATATGAGCGTCGGCGTTAACCTCACCCTTAAGCTGCTGCAGATGGCGGCAAAGGTGCTGGGT
>JAOUQQ010000154.1 GCA_029879245.1 Chromatiales bacterium
TTGGTGCCGGTATCGAGCAGCAGCGACCATTGCTCATCACTGATACCACTCCGATCCCCTATCGCCAGAGCACGTAACAGACCGCCAAACTCCTCATGGGCAAGAGTCTCACCAAGACGCTGCTGCAGCTGATAGCGCACCTGCTCCACTGAAGAGACGTACCAGCTTTGCCCCAGCAGGCGATTCTCTTCCCCGTGCCGGACATAACCCGTCGCCCTGATCCCCTGCTGGAATAACCACTGTTCATAGTCAAAACCACCAGGATTGAGCATGCCGTGAGGCCGTTTGAGCTTCACCTTCATCTGCCAACGCTGTCCAGGAAGCAGCGGCGGTGCCTTCTCGTACCAGCTCAGACGTACCAACGATGGGGTGTCATGATGCTCTCCCGCATGTTCAAGGCTATCAACCTCAAACAGGAAGCGACTACGTCTTGGGGAGTGTTCGGGTAGTGAGGCCACCACCCCTGTCACCACCACCTCCTCCCCCTCCAGCCCATCGGGGATCGCATCATCAAGGCGATGCTCGGCATAGAGGGTGGCCCATGCCAGTCCAACCGTGAAGGCCACCGCCAGTAGCCCGGTTGATCGATTGAGCGTCAGCAGTAACAGGGAGAGTGCAAACGCAGCAGAAAGCCATATAACGCCAGGCAAGCTAGCCTGAAGCTGTACCAGAGAAACCCCTAACAGAAATGCCAACGTCCTTGCTTGCATCAGATTCACTTAATGTCCATTTACAGATACTATAGTCGCTAACCCCAGCGCATCAAACCAGCCTTGAGATAATGCCGAAAAAATTCATTAAACGCCTTATGCCGGATCATAGGACGGTCCGTGAGCACAAACACCTACGTTTTCTCGGCACCCTGCTCCATGACCCCAATCTCTGGCACCTCAACCGACGCTCCGCCTCAGGTGCCTTTGCGGTAGGGCTCTTCACGGCCTGGGTACCGGTACCATTTCAGATGCTGCTGGGGGCCATGGGCGCCACCGCCTTTCGGGTCAATCTACCACTCTCTGTGGCACTGGTATGGGTCAGCAATCCGCTCACAATGCCGCCACTCTTCTACTTCGCCTATCTGGTAGGAACCTGGATCCTGGGTGAGCCCGCTGCGGGGCATATCGCCTTCGAGCTCTCTTTCGACTGGCTACAAAACGAATTGGGGGCGATCTGGCAGCCCTTTCTCCTTGGCTGTTTTGTTATGGGGGTTATCAGTGCGGCAACCGGCTATGCCACAATCCGCGGATTATGGCGCCTTCATCTGGTGAAATATTACCAACTGCGCAAGTTGCGGCGGCAACGCAAGGCCGCCGCCAGAGAGAAGAACTAGCTTAGCACTCCATCAACCATATGCAGGGTGCGGTCCATGCGTCCTGCTAATTCCCTATCATGGGTCACAACGATCAGACTGGTGCCGAGCTCCCCATTCAGCTCCAGCATCAGCTGATAGACCTGATCGGCGGTCTTCTGATCCAGATTACCGGTCGGCTCATCAGCAAGGATACAACGCGGGCGGGTGACCAGTGCACGGGCGATCGCAGCCCGCTGTCGCTCACCACCGGACAGCTCGCCAGGTTTGTGTGCCGTACGATGACCCAGCCCCACTCGGGAGAGGATCATCTCGGCCTCCTGTCTGGCATCCGCGCTCTTATCGCCCCGTATCAGTAGCGGCATCGCCACATTCTCCAGCGCGGTAAACTCCGGCAGCAGGTGATGGAACTGATAGACAAAACCGAGCGCCTCGTTTCGCAGCAGACCACGTTCCGCCTCGCCCAGCTTGGCCATCGACTTGCCGGTCACCATGACATCACCAGCCGTTGGGGTATCGAGCCCCCCGAGTAGATGCAGCAGGGTCGACTTACCGGAACCAGAGGCACCGACGATGGCGACCCGCTCTCCACGTTCGATCACCATATCAATTCCCTTTAACACCTCGACAGAGAGCGGCCCCTGATCAAAGCGCTTCTGCAGCCCTGTGCAACTGATAACAATCTCGTTACTCATAGCGCAGCGACTCCGCGGGCTGGGTGCGCGAGGCGCGCCACGCCGGATAGATGGTGGCGACCACGCTGATGGCAAAGGAGATAAGGCCAATCACAACAACCTGCTCCCAGTGCAGCTCAGAGGGTAGATCACTGATGTAGTAGACATCCGCGGGCATGATCTTGCGTCCCACCATCTCCTCGATGGCGGGGATGATATTCTCCACATTGAGGGCCAGCACGATCCCACCGAAAAGTCCCAGCAGGGTACCGACAAATCCGATCACTGTCCCCTGCACCATGAAGATCCCCATCACATTGCGCGGCGTCGCCCCCATGGTGCGCAGGATGGCGATATCGGTAGTCTTGTCGGTCACCAGCATCACCAGGGTAGAGACGATATTAAAGGCGGCCACCGCGACGATCAGCAGCAGGATGAAGAACATCACCGTCTTCTCTGTTTTGATGGCGCGGAAGAAGTTGGCGTGGTGTTTGGTCCAGTCCCGTACCAGATAGATGCCTGGGATCGACTCGGCCAGTTCTCGGCTCACTGCCGGGGCCTTGAAGAGGTCGTCGAGTTTGAGCCGCACCCCGGTCACCCCGTCCTCCATACGAAAGAGCTTGCGCGCGTCATCGAGGTGGATCAGTGCCAGGGCGCTGTCGTACTCATACATCCCCACCTCAAAGATACCACTTACGGTAAAGCGCTTGAGGCGTGGCATCACCCCGGCGGGTGTGACGTTGGCAGTCGGTGTCACCAGGGTCACCTTGTCGCCGGTCATCACCCCGAGGATACGCGCCAGATCCACCCCAAGGATGATGTTGTACTCCCCCGCTATGAGGTCATCGAGCTTGCCAACAACGATCTTCCTTGTCACCTCAGAGACCTTCGGCTCCTCCTCCGGCAGTACCCCGCGGATCAGCGAACCGTTAACCTGCTGACCGTGTATCAGCATCCCCTCCTTCTGAATATAGGGGGCGGAGCCAACCACCCGCTTATGGCGGTCTGAAATCTCACCCAACTCACGCCAGTTATCAAGCGAACCGTCATATCCGCTAATAGTGGCGTGCGCCGTCATCCCCAGAATACGCTGGCGCAGCTCGGTCTCGAAGCCATTCATCACCGAGAGTACGGTGATAAGCGCGGTCACCCCGAGGGCGATGCCCGCCATGGAGATTAACGAGATAAAGGAGATAAAGTGGTTACGGCGCTTGGCACGGGTATAGCGCAGGCCGATAAACAGAGATAGTGGTCGATACATGGGGGTGGATTAAACCACAAATCCACGCCATTACCTACTCCACAGCAGCCCCTTCTGATGCGCTCGGAATGGATTTCGCAACAGGAAGCCAGATATGGATGGTTGTCCCCGCCCCCATGATGCTATCGATCTCAATGCTCCCTCCATGCTCTGTGACGATTCCATGCACCACCGACATACCAAGCCCCGTCCCCTCTCCCACCTTTTTGGTAGTATAGAAGGGGTCAAAGATATGCTCTCTGGTCTCGCAACTCATTCCAATACCATTATCGGCGACGACAAGGTGTAACCACGCCCGCTCTTCTGTAAGGCTAACAGTGATCTCTCCACGGCGACCTGTGTCGCGGACTGCGTGGTAGGAATTATTGAGCAGATTTTGCAGCACCTGATGAATTTGACGTGGGTCACCCATCACATCAGGCAAATTCGACGTGATTGAATCATTAATCACCACACTTCTTGGGATGGTGGCCCGTGCAATATCAAGGGCCTTCTGCACCTCTTCACTCATGCTGAAGCGATGACTTTTACCCTCCTCATTTCGTGAGAAGGCGAGAATCTTCTGTACCAGCTCCCTGCCCCGTTCGGTTGATGAGCTAATAACCTCCAGGTGCTTCCTCTCCCGGCCATCCTCTTCGCACTTCAGCAGGGCAAGTTCAGCATGTCCCGCAATGGCGGCCAGTATATTG
>JAOUQQ010000155.1 GCA_029879245.1 Chromatiales bacterium
CTTCGTTGTCTGTTACCGGCATATTAATTTTCATTTCTCTCTCCTCTACGGCGTACTGCTCTTACCCGGTAGTGGTAGCTGGCAGACACCATAAAATTTAGAATTCTGAGTTGCATGGGTATGCGAGGTTCTCAGGTCTCATGTCTAATGATTTTCGCTAACCGCACGCTCTATTTAGTCTTTGAAGCCTGTTGCGCGATAGCGCCAAGTTGCTGCATCTCGCTAGCGTCAAGCAGATGATCGATATCGAGCACGATAATCATCTTCTCCTCCACCGAGGCAAGACCGCGAATAAACTCCACGTTGATCACGCCACCGAACTCGGGCGGTGGCTGCAACTCTTCACCATCAATGTTGTAAACCTCAGAGACCGCATCTACCACCACCCCCATAATGCGTTCGCGTGACCCAGCACGAACCTTGAGGATGATCATCACGGTAGTTGGCCCATACTCAAGTTCGTCCAGCTTGAAACGACTGCGTAGATCGACGATCGGCACAATGGCCCCTCGAAGGTTGATCACACCCTTGACGCACGCTGGAGTATTGGGAATAGGGGTAACATCATCCCACCCCTTAATCTCCTGCACCCGAAGGATATCGACACCATACTCCTCATCGGCCAGTATGAAGGTGAGATATTGTCCGGTACTACCTTCAGGGATAATCTCGTAACTACTATCGATGACTGCTGCTTCACTCATAACTACGTCCTCACGCGGCACAGCTATTAAAGCGGCCTCTGTGCATTTGAATAATGCCGTTAATATCGAGAATCAAGGCCACAGTGCCATCACCCAGAATGGTGGCGCCGGAGATGCCACAGACACGCTCGTAGTTGGCCTCCATCGACTTAATCACCACCTGCTGCTGTGCCAGTAGCTCATCCACCATCAGGGCGACCTTGTTCCCCTCTGACTCAACCACCATCAACAGCCCACCAAACTCACTATCATCAGCTTGCGGTTCATTGAAGATATCGTGCAGACGGATAACCGGAATGTATTGGTCACGCAGGTTAAAGGTTTCCCCCTTGCCCGCCACCTGATTAAAAAGCTCGCCGCGCAGCTGAATCGATTCGACAATCGACACCAGCGGCACAATGTAGTTCTGCCTGCCAACCCTGACCGTCTGCCCATCAAGAATAGCCAGTGTCAGCGGCAATCTGACGGTAAAACATGAGCCGAGACCCGGCTCCGAAGTCACCTCAACGCTACCACCGAGGCTCTGTATATTTTTCCGCACCACATCCATGCCCACACCGCGCCCCGACACATCACTTAACGTCTCGGCAGTCGAAAATCCTGGCAACATAATCAGCTCATAACACTCTTCGTCCGAGAGTTTTCGCTCAGCCTCAATCAGCCCCTTTTCAATCGCCTTTTGTCTAATCTTCTCTGCATTGAGGCCACGCCCATCGTCCCTGACTTCAATAACGATATTGCCACCCTTGTGGTAGGCATTCAGTTCAACCACCCCGGTCTCAGACTTACCCGCCTTGCGACGTTCATTCGCACTCTGCTCTATACCGTGGTCCATACTATTTCGAATAAGGTGAACGAGTGGGTCAGAGAGTTTCTCGGTCACAGTCTTATCAACCTCGGTACTCTCACCCGTCATACGTAGCTCGACACTCTTGCCAAGCTTTGCACTGAGGTCATGCACCAGGCGGGGAAAACGATTGAAGACAAAGCTGATAGGTAGCATACGCATGCGCATTACATCTTCCTGTAGCTCACGCGTATTTCTTTCAAGTTGGGCAAGCCCATCGCGCAGACTCTGAATCTGTCCCGATTCAAAGTTTTCACCCAGCGTACTCAGCATCGACTGTGTGATTACCAGCTCACCCACCAGATTAATGACCGCATCAACCTTCTCGATAGCGACGCGGATTGACCCGCCATCACCGCTGCCCCGCTTCTCCTCCCTTTTCATTTCGACACGAGATACGTTCTCCACGACGGGTTCACTGCGAACCATCTCAGCAGGCGCCTCCGCCGCTGTCTCCCTCTCTGTCGCTGTATCTACGATCTCGGTAATTGTCAGGTCACACTCACCCTCCACCCAGGCGAACACCTCCATCAGTGCATCGCGCGTGAGGTCACCATGGAGAGTGATGTCCCACGATAGATAACTCTCCTCTGGGTTCAGATCGCCCAGCAGCGGCAGTTCGTCCGCATTGAGAGAGATCTCCATTTCGGCAAGGTCATTCAGTTCGGCAATGATTCTCATCGGATCATTACCACTCATAAAGATGTCACGATGTGGATTGAACTGTATCGACCACCCGTGGATACCTCCCGTCATACTATTCACAGACTGAGTTATCTCACTCGCCGCCGCCTCGACGCCAAGCAGCGCCTGCATCTTCTGTCCGGTTGCATTGATCCTCTCTGCATCGACCGGCTGGTTACTTTGCGATGCCGAGAGCAGTTCACGAAGGGCGTCGACAGACTCTAGTAGTAGTGTAACCACCTCCTGCGAAACCGCACGGCGTCCGTCCCTGAGCTCGTCCAGCAGCGTCTCCATATGGTGGGTGAAGTCGGCCACCGCCTGCAGGCCAAATGTGGCGCTGCCACCCTTGATCGAGTGTGCGGCACGGAAAATGGTATTAATCTCTTCGCTGTCGGCCCGTCCCACATCAAGATTGAGCAGTCCCGTCTCCATCGTCTCCAGCCCCTCTGCACTCTCTTCATAGAAGGTTTGCAGGAATTGCGACATATCCAGAGCCATAGCGAACTCCTAACGGATGACCTTTTTGATGGTGGCGAGCATCTGTTCAGGATTGAATGGCTTGACCAACCATCCCGTAGCACCGGCCGCCTTTCCCTCTGCCTTTTTATCGGCTCCCGCCTCAGTCGTCAGAAGCAGTATCGGGGTAAAGCGATATTGGGGGAGTGCGCGCAGCTCTTTTACCAGAGTAATGCCATCCATCTGTGGCATATTGACGTCGGTTATTACCAGATTGACCTGAGATGTCTTTGCCTTGTTCAGGCCCTGCAATCCATCTGCCGCATCGATCACATCATAGCCGGCACTCTTCAGAGTATGTGACACCATTTGACGCATTGACGCTGAGTCGTCTACTGCCAGTATTGTTGCCATCACTATCCCTCACTTAAATCGTTACATTTATCAATCGTGCTCATATCAGGATGCACTGCCAAACAAAATCTTCTCTGCATTCATCAACCTGGCAGCCTCGCGGACTGTCTCAGGGATCTCTCTCCATTTAACCTCGACGCCAATCTCATCGGCCTGCACCGCAAGTGCCAGCAGCAGCTGTACACCGGCGCCGTCGATCGTGAGCTCCGATTCTGCCACCAACGTATGATCACCCTCTTGTGCCAGCCAGGCGTCCAGCCCGCGTTTTAGTACCGCCACATCCATAATCTGAATATGTCCATCAAGTACAAAACAGCTATCAACCGCAACGACATCTCCCTCTTCCTCGGCACTAATACTAACTATCGCTGGCTCGGCCTCACTGCCGCATTCAGCTTCTGTTTTTTCCTCTCTGCCGCCGGCCTCGTCGTGTAACCACTGCAACGGGTCGTACTCCACGGCCTTATCTTTTCTGCTCACATCACCCTCCCCACTTCAAGGTCGGTTGCCAGAGAACGATAGTCATCACTGCCGTAACTTTGCGGTGCGTATTCAAATATGGTTTTGCCGAAACCGGGCGCCTCTGTAATGGCCGATGCCTCCCGCACCGGGGTTGCGAGTACCCTGCCGGGAAAGTAGTGCAGCAGCTTCTTCACTATGGAGCGCGCCAGCCTGCGCCTCGGGTAGTAGCGGGTCATCGCCAGCTGAAAATCGATGTCATGCCCAATCGCCTTTTCCACGCTCTTCAGGGTATCTAGAAACTGTGACACCCCATGTAGTGAGAGGTAGTCA
>JAOUQQ010000156.1 GCA_029879245.1 Chromatiales bacterium
CTCACCGGCAGGGCTTATCTCTCTGGTGAATGATAGGAGGCTACCATGCCACAGTTCATTAATACCAATATCATGTCGCTGACAGCTCAGCGCAATCTCAACAAGTCGCAAAGCGCCCTGCAGACCTCACTGCAGCGCCTCTCTTCGGGTCTGCGCATCAACAGCGCCAAGGACGATGCCGCCGGTCTTGCCATCTCTGAGCGTTTTACCGCACAGATCCGCGGTCTTGACCAGGCTCGCCGTAACGCCAATGACGGTATCTCGCTGGCGCAGACTGCCGAGGGCGCCCTGCAATCCTCCAGTGATATCCTGCAGCGTATCCGCGAACTGGCGGTGCAGGCGGCCAACGCTACCAACTCCTCCGGTGATCGTCAGGCACTCAACTCCGAGGTGCAGCAGCTGACTCAGGAGCTGCAGCGTATTGCCACCACCACCGAGTTCAACGGCCAGAAGCTGCTTGACGGCTCCTTTACCACCGCCACCTTCCAGGTTGGTGCCAACGCCAACCAGACCATTACCGCCAACTCCGGCAACTATCAGACCACCGCCTATGGCAACTTCCGTATCGGTGGTCTGGCCGCCTATACCACCGGCGGTGTGGGTGACCTGGTCGCCGGTACTGTGGGTGAGGCGGGCAACGCCTATGGCGACTCGCTACTGATCTCGGCCAGTGCCGGTGATGTCTCCGGTGTGGTTGGTGCCATCGCCTCGGGTGACTTTGTCATCAACTCTGCCAGTGGCAGTTATGATGTCTACTACAGCGCCGGCTCCAGTGCCGCTGACATCGCCACCGCTGTTAATCGTACCGGTAGCGGCGTACGCGCCAGTGCTATCACTGAGGCGGTGATGGGTGACAGTGCCGCGGTAGGTGCCGGATTCGCTCAGGCCACCTCCTATACCTTCATGATCTCCACCGACTACAGTGACCCGACCGGTGCCTCAGCCATCGATCCGAAGTACACCACCATCTCCTTCAAGACCGGTGGTACTGACGATACCGCGGTGGTTAACGGTGCCGATATGTTGAATACCGCGGTACAGGCCTTCAATGACAAGGCCGGTAAGACCGGATTTACCGCCGAGGCGGTGCAGACCGAGACCGGTAACTGGACCATCAAGCTGACCAACGAAAACGGCTATGACCTGCGTATTCAGAACGACTCGGCCCTGGGTAACGATGTACTGATGTCTGATATCGCGGTACTCGATGGCGATGACGTCAACACAGTCGATAGCATGGCAAATAGCCTGGTGGCCGCCGATAACACCGGTGCATGGGCATTTGGTGGCGGTACCTGGTATACCGGTCGCGTCATCTTCGACTCAGACAAGTCGTTCTCGGTGACTACCGCGATCGCCGATGTATTTCAGGATGCTGCCCTGCCGGGAGCCGCTACAGCTGGTACCTATGGTGCGCAGCTGCAGGCGGTGAGTGATATGGATATCTCTACCTACGATGCCGCTGTTCGTACCCTCAATCTGGTGGACTCGGCGCTCTCGGCGGTAACCGGTCAGCGTGCCCGTTATGGTGCCCTGCAGACCCGCTTCGAGAACACCATTACCAACCTGCAGACCACCTCAGAGAACCTGTCGGCCTCACGTTCACGTATCCGTGATGCAGACTTTGCCTCTGAGACCGCAGAGCTGACCCGTACTCAGATCCTGCAGCAGGCTGGTACCGCGATGCTGGCACAGGCTAACCAGATGCCACAGAACGTACTCTCGCTTCTGTCGTAAGTACCGGCAAATCTGCAACGCTGAAAATGGTAAGCGGGCGGGGCGACCGGTTAGCGGTTCTCCGCCCGCACCACTGAATTGAGGGTTAGAGCTATGTCACTGGACACAGTTATTCAAATCAGGAGCATACAACCTCTGCAACAGAAGATCGCCGATCGTTATGTCGAGGTGAAGGGTGCCTCCAGGCCGGAGGTGCAGGAGGGAAACAATCCCACGCGGGAAACGGCGATACCACCGACACAGAGTGAACCGACACGCGATGAGGTGGAGGTGGCCGTCAGTGAGATCTCCCAGTATGTGCAGAGTGTGCACCGCAATCTCAACTTTACGGTCGATGATGAAAGTGGCCGCACCGTGGTCAAGGTCATCGACACCGAGAGTGATGAGGTGATCCGTCAGATCCCCTCGGAAGAGATGCTGGCACTGGCGACACGCATTCATGACCTGCAGGGTGATGATCTGAGCGGACTCTTTGTAACCTCAGAGGCATAGCCTGTTGGCACATATGTTGCTGAAGTTTTGGTGAAGCTCTGACAGGTGACGGAAATGCGTCACTAAACGAATTTATAGAGGTGGAGGCGTAGGCTTACATGGCTGGTATCTCATCACCCGGACTCGGCTCTGGTATTGATGTGCGCGGTTTGGTCAATCAGTTGATTGCCGCCGAGTCTGCGCCAAAAAGCATCAAACTGGACAGACGCGAAGCGAATCTGCAGGCAGAGCTGTCGGCGATTGGCAGCCTGAAGAGCGCGCTCGCCTCATTTCGCTCTTCACTGAGTGCACTGAATGATGCGAAAAATTTTATCGGTAAGGTCTCGGCCTCCTCATCCAATATGGATCTCTTCTCGGCCAGTGCTGCAGCCAGTGCCATACCGGCGAGTTATCAGGTTGAAGTCAAGGCGCTGGCGCAGTCCCACAAACTCTCCTCTGCCGCTTTTACCGCTACCGATACGGCGATTGGCACCGGTACGCTGACCTTTCAATATGGGGATCCGACAAAGCCGGCAGAGAGTGTAACGATTGATAGTGCCGACGATTCTCTGGAGGGGATCATGCGCGCCGTAAATGACGCCAACATCGGGGTGAACGCCTCGATCGTTAATGGCGACAGCGGGTATCAGCTGGTCTTCTCTGCAACGGGTACGGGTACAGATAACAGCATAAAAATAAGTGTTACCGAAGACCCGGCGAATGGCACCAATACCGATACGGCAGGACTCTCCCAGTTTGCATACGACCCTGCCGCGGCAGTGGGCAACGGTAAAAATCTGACCGAGTTGGCGTCAGCGAGCGATGCCTCCGTCGTGATCGACGGTATTACCGTTACACGCTCCGGTAACACTATTAGTGATGCCATCAAGGGGGTCACCCTGTCGTTAAAGGCAGCGGAGGTGGGTACCAAATCGACCCTCAGCGTGAGTGAGGGAAAGCCGGCGGTTGCCTCTACCGTTTCTGACTTTGTCGACGCCTATAACAAGATGGTGGTGACATTTAAAGAGCTTGGTGGATACGACCCCAATACCCAGACCGGTGGTCCGCTGCTGGGTGACTCAATGCTTCGCACAACCCAGATGCAGATACGCAGTGTGCTCGGCTCGATGGTGGCGGGTTCGCTGCAGAGATATCGCACGCTTGCCGATGTGGGGATCACCTCCTCATCCAGTGACGGTACCCTGAAGCTCGACAAGGGAAAACTTGATAGCGCTATCAGTGATGATCTCGTCGCGGTGTCGCGTCTCTTTGGCGCAGCCGGTGAAGCGAGCGATCCGCTGATTAATTTTGAGAGTGCCACCGTTTCCACCCGTGAGGGGATCTACGATATTACCGTGAGTGCCATTGCCACCCAGGCGAGTTATAGCGATGCCGCCTCGGCACTCTCCAGCCTGGTTGTTGATGCCACCAACGACAGCTTTACCATTCGTGTCGATGGGGTAACCTCCGGCACCATCACACTTGGCCGTGCGACCTACGCCGATGGTGATGCGCTGGCCGCCGAACTTCAGAGTCGCATCAATGGTGACGATACGTTGAAGACGGCAAAGGCCTCGGTGGTGGTGGAGTATGACGCCATCAACAATCGTTTTAATTTTATCTCTGACAAAT
>JAOUQQ010000070.1 GCA_029879245.1 Chromatiales bacterium
CGTATGGATAAATCCCTGGCGGATACCGGCGACACGATAGTAATCATAGGCCAGCGCACGCACACGGATGTGACTCTCATCAAATAATCCGCTCCACGCCACCGCACGGTGTACCGCCTCCAGCAACTCTTCAACCCGCTGCGGCTCTGCCTGCTCTACCCCATATTCAATGATAATGTGCGGCACCGATTACACCCCGTCACCCTGCTGTAGATACGTTAGCACCGTCTCAAGCTCCCCCTCATCCACCATCAAATAGAAGGGGCTGTTCCCCAGCGCCGCATGATGTCGACGTAACCAGTGGTTCATCCTGGCACGGTCATCCGCCATCCGCTGGCGCAGTAAACGAAACAGCGCAACAAACCGCTCCGCCTGCTGCCACGCCTGGCTACCCGGTTGCAGCAACGCATCCCCCTCAAACAGGGCGGTAAAATCGGCGCACTTAAAACCGAGTATGCGCCCCATCTCCGCACGCTGCATCGAAAGCTGCTGACTCGCCACGATCAGCGAATCGGTCAGCGCTTCATCGCCGGGATAAGAGGGGGTATGTTGCATGGTGACAGGCTATGCGTCGCTACTGTAGGCACCCTCAGCAATCGCCTTGCTGATCGCCGCATACTGTTTAAGCGTCTCCAGCTCCTGCACCCGGTCGGCAGCCGAGATAAAGCGGCTGATCTCCGCCGCCGCCTCTTCGTGCTTACCCTGTCGCCACAAGCTGTTAAAGAGGGCTATCGAGATCAGCCCAGACCCCGGCTCCGAGTTCATCAATCGCTCATAGACCAGCTGCGCCTCGGCATACATCTTTTCATAGAAGTAGGCACCACCCAGCATCAACAGAGCGGTGGGCTGGTTCGCCTCCTCCTTGAGCACCTCAAGCAGAATGATTCGTGCCTCCTGCGAGGCACCGCTCTCAAAAAGGGATTTGGCGTTTTGTAGTCGGGTCTCTATAGAACTCATGATAGTTGTCTAGTGTAATTTCATCGTTTCAGTGTTTTGTCCGGAAGACCAAACATCCATTATAGATCGACGCTCGCTAAGCGTCGGTTGGTGACATCAGCTCTTCTACGCTCCTGAACTCCTCCAGCGCCGCCTCAAGCTGTTCGACGATCTCCCGTGCCAGCACCTCAGGGGGTGGTAAATTTTCGGTATCTTCCAGCGATTCATCCTTAAGCCAGAAGATGTCGAGGTTGGTTTTGTCGCGGGCGATGATCTCGTCGTAGGAGAAGGATTTCCAGCGCTCTATCTTTTTCGACTCGCGGCGTTTGCTGCGGTCTTCGGCTTTGTAGCACTGAATAAACTCATCAAAATCACTCTTCACCAGTTTCTTGGTCTTCAGGGTCATGTGCACATTGGTGCGATAGTCGTAGATCCAGAGTTTTTTGGTCCAGGCACTCTTGGACGCAGGCTTGGCATCAAAGAAGATAACGTTTGCCTTTACCCCCTGGGCGTAGAAGATGCCGGTAGGCAGGCGCAGTATGGTGTGCAGATCGGTGCGATCCATCAGGGTCTTTCGCACGGTTTCTCCGGCACCACCCTCGAAGAGAACATTATCGGGTACCACTACAGCGGCCTTGCCGTCGATTTTAAGCATGTTGGCGATATGCTGGACGAAGTTGAGCTGCTTGTTCGAGGTGGTGGCCCAAAAGTCTTCACGTTCAATGGTAAGTTTCTCCTGCTCCTTCTTGCCGGTCTTTTCATTAATGACGGTTATGGAGCTCTTCTTCCCAAAGGGTGGATTGGCCAGAACCATATCGACACGGTCATCCCCCACCTCTTTGGCCAGGGCATCGGTGGCACTGATCGGGCACTCATCGCCTCCGATACCGTGTAGGTAGAGGTTCATGGCACACAGCCGCACCACACTATCGACAATATCGTTACCGCGTACGGCCTTCTCTTTGAGGTGGCGTTGCTCTTTCTTCGAGCTAGCATGCTTCGCCATGTAGTCATGAGCCGCCAGGAGGAAGCCACCGGTACCACAGGCAGGATCGGCAACGGTATCCATCGGTCTGGGTTGCATCACCTCCACCATCGCCTCGATCAACGGGCGAGGGGTGAAGTACTGCCCTGCCCCCCCCTTCACATCCTGGGCATTGCGTTCCAGTAGCCCCTCGTAGATCTCCCCCTTCACATCCGCAGGTAAGGTAGACCACTTCTCCTTGTCGATCATTTTGATCAGGCGTTCCAGCTTAGCCGGGTCCTGAATCTTGTTCTGCGCCTTGCGGAAGATGGTGCCTAACATGCCACCCTGTTTGCCCAAATTTTCCAGGGTATGGCGGTACTGTACTTCCAGGTCATCCCCATCAAGTTTGACCAGTTTGGCCCAGGCATACTTCTTCGGTACGCGGCTCTCCTGCCCCCCACCCTCTCGCTCATCGGCCATCTTGAGGAAGATAAGATAGGTGATCTGTTCTACATAGTCGCCATACCCCACCCCGTCATCACGCAGTACGTGGGCGTAGTTCCAGACTTTGTTTACTATTTCTGATGCGCTCAATGTGTATACCCTATTTTGATTCTACTTTATGACACCAATCTCAGGCGATGATAGCAACGCAACCGTAATACCCAGTACTGACTGCGCCTGCTGCCGAGAAAATTCCTCACTATTATGATTCCCAAGATGGGTAATGTTTTTCAATCCTTCCCTAAGAAACAGCATCCTTTCTATTACATTCATTTCTTTCCTACGATCTTTGTATTTTTCAACAGCTTGAGATGCTTGTTTTTTGTCATCACGATAGTTCTCAACAAACTCTATTGCCTGCCGACACAACCCGATGGCCTCTTGATAATGACCATTCAATATGTGTGATTGTGCTCTCTCAAGTAACGACTTCACTTCACTACTATTGGAATCTGTTCCACTTGGCATAAGGAGTTCAAAAAGCAACGTATCCTGATAATGCATTTCGGCCAAAGCCTGTAACCATTGCTGCTTAGGGATTACATAGTCTCCTTTATCCAAGAAACTCTGACTCTTTCCTTCGTACGAGACTGAACCGGACAACCAGACACTTATCGGGGCATCACCGCTATTTCTTACTTGTTCAATAGCATTTACCTGACTGCTACTTAAATAAAAGAAGAATCCTAATTGAGTATCTTCTGTGTACTGCGTCCAGCGAACAACAGGAGCAGCCTCGTATTCACCATTCGCCAACTTAATTGGCTGCTTACCCACCTCAAGACGGCATGACAGTTGAGACAGAAATGCATCAGAAGTTAGATTGCCCGCTATAACCTTGAGACTTAAATACAAAACATATACGCCACAACCTTGATTGCCATGGATAGATACGCTCTTCACCTCGGCCAATCTTGGCCCATCAAAACCACCTATTGATATCACCATCGTTATTCCCACAATTCCTTAATTGTTGTTCTTGATTTGTACGGTTACTAATTGTCTTTTGGGTCAGCATCATATCGAGCAAACTTCACACATAGCTCCTTTACGGCCATCTCGCGTTCCCTGGCTCGACCGCCGCGAATGGCATCAACCAACACCAGTAGCTCATATAGCAACGGATCTCGTTCAGAGGCCTCCGGGGCTGACTTATAGAGAGGAGAGAACTCTATTCCCCTATCCTCCCCCTCAGCATACGGCCATACCGGCGGCGGCTCTTGATCTGGTACAAAGCTCTGATTCAGCGGAGGCCCTGCATGAGCGGTCAGCATGCCACGGCTCATCTGGCCCCGCTCGGGGACGAAGACGTAGCGAAGCCCGTGAATCAGAAATTCTTCCAGATTCCTGATATTGGGGACTATCCTTCCCTCTTTCTGCAGGGCCAGATTCGCTGCCATAGCGCGCTTTACTGCCGAATGGACCTCAGACGGGCTCATACCCAGGTCAACGGCCAGGCGATTGTAGGCCCACTCCTGCTTACCTATGGCAACCAGCTTCAGTAACACCACTATATCTTGAGGTTTTAGATTCATTGCTTATCCATTGTTCGCGATTCGCGAATATAGAATAACATATTGAGGACTGTGGGCAAGACGAGATTAATTGGAAGAGAGCCTATCAAGCGCATCCTGGAAGGCCTGACGATGCTCGCCTGAGAGGCCTGTGTCCATGTATCCCTGCATATCGAGCATCAGCCAATGGCCGAGGGCCGCTCGTATACCGAAGTTGTTTTGTTCAGGGTCGACACCATCAAGGTAGACCTCGGGACGTAGCGCCATATCCTCTGGGTACCAGCTTTTGTGGCCTAGCTCAGAGAAGCCCTCCCCGTCCCAACCCATCAGAGTCTCACCAGTAGCGAGCTGTTCTATCTCACGTTTAGGGGCGTGGTACCCGCGGATGTGACAACCATGCTTACAGACCATCGCAGCACAAGCCGTTAGGTAAGCCCGAGACTTCCAATAGCTATACGACCAGCCATCACAGAGATGGTAGCGTGATATTGCCTTGTCACCGACATAGCCAATGGTTTCTTGCAGAAGAAGCAGAGCAGGTGCGTGCATATTCTTCTCAATCGGAGCAACCACAACACCATAAAGGTCAGCATCTGGATTGGTTGAGTTGATTCCCTGTATGAATTCAAGGAACAGCTCGGGGTGTTTGTAAAAATGGTGACTGGGGTAAATTTCTGGCTCTGCACCATCTAGCCATTCACGGCGTACAGCAAACAGTGAGCAGGCGTCGTCTAGTATTTTATCGGTCAGCTTCGGTAGTAGCGAAGTGTCATCGCTAACATCGGCTAGTGTCAGATCGTGGCCAAAGAAACGGGGGATTTGGTTGCGGTGGACGCCGTGGGTTTGGAATAAATAAACAAAGCGTGATGCTATAGATGATAGGCCATCAAGGGATTTCTCTGGGCCCTTCTTCCTAAAACGATTAATTATATATCCAGCAATAGAGGCAAAGCCCAATAAGACTGCAATAATTGTTTCTGCTGCTGTTAGCAACTCCATACTTAATAGCGATACCTTAACGAACAAAGCCCATTTAAATAAGGGTTAAATAGGTAATCTGTTCGACATAATTCCCATAACTCGTGCCGTCATCACGTTAGACGTGAGAATAGCTCCAAACTTTGTTTACTATTTCTGATGCGCTCATTATTTAATGCTCGAATCCATATTTCTTCTCACGAGTTTCAAATGCTTCTTGCCCGCCTTCCAAAATATCGCACAAATTCTCACGAATACCACGGGGCTCCTCTTCTTTTGTATTTTCTATCGAACCTGATTCATAACTAAGCACTTCCTCTTCATTGTTTGCAATAATTATTTGTTCTGCATCCGCGTTAACAACCAAGTTAGCGTTATGTGTTGCTATTAGAACCTGCCTATATTTCTTTATTTCTCTAAATAATGGCACTAATTCACGCATAATGAATTTGTTGTCGAGGTCATCTTCTGGTTGATCAAAGACAAAGGGACTGCCAAAAGGATCGGTAGCTAGTTTCATACACACATAGAATGTGCCTCTCTGTCCTACTGATAGTTTTTCAGGTGATTTTCCTAAATACTCAATGACTGGTTTCACAGATAAATACGCTTGCCTATACCGATGGAGATATAAAAACTCGTAAATATCGTAATTGCTTTTTAAGAAATATTCTTTCTGAATCGCAAACTCATTAAGAGAAATAAAACCGCCATCACCATCATCAATTAATTTCTCATTACGTAGCAGTTTCATGTAAGTATCATAGGAATCAACATTGAATTTGTTTCGAATCCTATCTTCTTGAGTTTCAGTATTAGTGCTGCGGAATTTTTGCCCATTTAATAAAGGCGATAAACCTTTATAAAATGCATCCACATCAAAAACAGTCTCGCCATCTATATGGATATCACTAAGCAATCTATTTACTAGTTGTTTTTGTTCTTCGCTCCATGATTCTTTTCCAGTCGAGATTTCAGTATACGATGACTTTATATAACCAAGTTGGGACAATAAATCTTCGTTTATTTTCTCAACCAAAGCTGTACGCTCTTCGATGTCTGCTTGGATTGCTTCTAATTTACCATCATGCTCTGTTATTCTTTCTTCTGCAGAATCTATCTCTCGCTGATATTGACCAAGCTTCTTAAGTAAGCCGCCTACATCATGGTCAATCCCCTGTTCCCTGAATTTATTTTCTATTGCCGTATTGTTCTCATTAAACTCATTTATCTTTCCTTCAAGATCATTAATTATTGAGTTAATCTCATTCTCTGCAGCAGAAAAATCAATCGAAGGAACTTTTCTCCCATCTAATTGCAATCCATTTATTTCATCTGCCTCTCTCTTTAACTCCACTTTATAAGTGGATATTTTTGATTTGAGCTCTACCAATTTGTTTATAGATGCTGTTCTGCTATTTATTTCCTGATTGTTTTTTTGGTAATTTTCAATATTTTCTTTATTACTCTCTGTGGTGATTGTATCAATCAGCTTACGATTCGACTGAATTATCTTCTCATTTCTCGTTTTATTATTTATTTTATTCCCTTCTGAATCTTTTAATTCAAACCAAGCAAGTGATTTTTCAATTCGATTAATAATTGAAGATATTTCATAATCGTATTCAGGCGTATCATCAGACGCATCAATACCCAACAGTTCTTTTATGTGTCCACTGAGCTTTTGTGGGTCATTTGCAATACCCTTAATATCGCCTTGCCTAACGTGCAAATAATCAAGATCCGCTTCCTCGCCGAAACGGTACTGGATTTCTCCTGAGTCTGACTTTGTATAAACAACTTCAAGATTATCCGGTTTAACTTTTATAAGTCTTGGATCGTTTATAGGGGTACTCGAGCTGAATAACTTATAGATACAATCCAGCAAAACACTTTTACCAGCCCCTCTCCCACCGATTAAAGTTACCATTCCAGGATTTAAAGGTATCTCACTTGTACTAAATACTGGACTGCCATCTTGCATTGCAGCTCCTGATACCGAAATGGAGCTAAAATATGGCTTCTTGAAATCATTTATAGGATTGTGAGGCTGTATTTTTACTCTTTCTTCTGGTTCATATAGTGTTTGCAACAAGCCTTCAAATGTTGGATCGGCCTTGATCCAAGTAAACTTTTCGCCTATGTCCTCATTACTATGTGCATCGGAAGAATAATATACAGGCTTTTTCTGTGATCCTTCATAGCGAATCCGTTCTTTATTAAGAAAGAAATCACGATCTTCATTGTTACCTAAAAGTGCATTTATATTTCTGTCAATCTCTACCGCTAGTTGAGTACCTCTCCCATCTCCTTCTTGTGGTCTAAAACTACCGTAACCTCTAGGACAACCAACGAGTAAGACTTCATTGCCAATAACAAAATGCTCTTCCACACATTTAATTAATTTCCCATACTCAACTAAGACTTGATCGTATCCAAGTCCTGCCCTCTGAAATTCTCGTTCGGAGCAGTATATTGTGCCACCACCACCATCTGTATTTATTAACTCTAAATGCTCAAACGCCCTATTAATCTCCGCAGTCTCGATATTTTCCGTGAATAACACATGAATATTAATATATTCATTATTTCGATTTGTTTGGCTAATCCTGAATTCTAGATTAGGCAGCACTACTCCTTCGTATCCGTTGTCATTTAGTAACCTTCTTGTTTCTTCTATCTCATTATTTGAGTAACAGAAATAATTAGTTGAACCTATCACCGCAATATCATTACTTACTAGTGCGCTAGCAAAGTTTTCCCAGTTGCCACCAAACTGGTTGTTGAGTTTTGTAAATGGCGTATGTACGTGCAAATCCCATTTTCGCCATTCAGAACCACGTGGATATTTACTAGCCATAATATTTACCTAGTTTATTTTCCCTAAAAATGCTGAAGCCAATACCGACTGTTTGTTTTTTTCTGCTTTTAACACCTGAATGTTTAATTCTTTTTCTAAATGATCAACACTGGTTAACTTCTCATCTACTATTCTTACGATTTCTTCCTGTTCTTCTTCTATTGGCAATGGAATCAATAACCCTGCCATATTCTTTAAACTAAGAGTCTTTTGAGTGGAGCCTACGACAAGCAGGTCTATTTGCTGTTTCGAAAACCTAGACTCCAAAACTATATGCAAGTAACGTGAATTAATAAGTGGACAAATAACTGCCGTATTTTGGCCAAGACAAAATTCTTGATCAGTATTTACCAAGCTTGCGTTACCATATGTACCAACTCGGCTGATTAATATATCGCCTCGCTTCGGTTTATATCGCCTAGTAAATTCATGAAAAACCTCTTCAGTGACACGATATGCACCACTTAAATCTAGCTCACCACCTTTAATTTCAGTCACCCGGGCCATTGGATAACCTTCTTCAGCGTAGGAGGGAGTCTTATGTAAGGAATCAATAATTTCAGCTACTGCATCTAATCTGGCATAGCTCCATTCATCAGAAAGTTGATTTGAAACATCAATAATCGGTTCACCTGGTTCTTTATACTTCCCCTTCCACCCATCACCCTTAGGCACCTTCCCCTTAGCCTTAAAACTCTCAAGCTGCTGCGCTTCCCACTTCTCCCGACGTTCTTTTAGAATTCGTTCGAGTAGTTTGGATGCGGGTTCGACCTTATCCTTGTTTGCTTCACGCCACTCCCTGGTCAACTCACCAGTAACGGCAGCCTTAAGGACGGATTGGCGGTATTGTTTGAGGAGTTTCTTGGCTTTTTTTAGGCCCTCGATGCCAGCGTCGATATGGGAGAAGAGCTCTTCGATTTTGGCAACGATGCGTTTTTGTTGTTCGGGTGGGGCAAGTGGGATTTCGTAGTCCTCTGCTACTTTTGGACGAATTCTTGTTAATGAACCACCAACTCCAGAAATATTCATGCTCAGATGTTCTCTGAATTTGTTGTTTTGCATGAAATACAGTAGATATTTTGGCTCTACACCCTCAGTCGGAAAAAACTCTACCCACTCAGGTGACGAGATCTGTCTATGTTTTGTCTCAGGACCAACAATCCATACTCGATTAATTCGCGGATTAATTTTGGAGAGTAATACAGTATTTGGCTCAACTACCCTTTTTGAAGACCCAATTTCTTTTCCTGTAATAACTTCTGGAGCGCCATCAGAAAAGCTAGGCACGCTATATAGCTCGAAGATTTCGTCTGGCTGATCAGATGGATTTATACTTTTTGCTATGCCACCGCGTAATTTACCCAGCGGTACAAGCTGCCAGCCTTTAGGAAATCCTTTTATTACTACATCACTCACGCTATCAAATACCCATTCAATTCCTGCACCACCTTATCCAAATCCTTCCCAAACAACTCCCTGGCCTTCAACAACCCACCATCCTTTCTACACTCAGGGATAAGGTCAAAGTCTTCCACTGTCATCTCCGCACTTTGAGCGATTTGCTCTTTAATTTTATTTAACCAGTCGAGTTGGTCTGGTTTAAATTCGGTATCTTGCTGTTTGATCCAGTTATCAAAACGCGCATTGACCAGCTCGGCAAAGGGTTCGAGCACATCACTCAGGCCGGTAGAGAAACGGATAAGGCTGACGATGTTGGTTAACAGCTCTTTAGTCGGCACGCCTTTAACTTTGTTCTTTTCCAGCTGTTCGTAGGCCTTCCACACTTCGATGGGGGCGAGGTTATAGGGCGGCTGCTGGATCTCTTCGGCCAGCTGCTCTATCTGCTCGTAACTCAGGTGGCGCTGTTGATAGGGCTGCTGATAGATGAGCTGGATGGCGTCGAGTTCGTTTTGGTGATCCTTGATGAACTGTTGCCAGTTGCTGATCAGGCCCTGGGCCTTCTCTATGTCGTAGCCTGTGCCCTCTTCGTCTATCTGGTCCGGGCTGTCGTCGATAAGCTGGTCGGTGTCTTTGCGGTACTCTTCCAAAATTTCACGCAGGTCTGGGTTGTGGAAGGGTTTGACCAGTTCATCTGCTTTTGGCTTAAATGACTTTTGAATTTCCTGTTCGGTAACCTCTTCTTTTCCGGCCTGTTCTTGTGCCGCCTTGACCAGGTGTTCCTCATTGGTTGCATGGATGAGGTTTGATGCGATGGCAGTTAGTGTGGTTTGTGGGAGCAATTCCATTGCTCCAGTTGGTGGGTTTTCTTCGTCTACCCACCCTACATTGATCTGGTTCAATAACTCATTGATACGTTTGCGTTGCTGCTCGTTGAGTTTGAGGTCGAGCCGGATCATGCGGTTACCGAGGGCGCGCAGCGTTTCGCTATGGCGGTCACCTCTGGCCACCTGCTCCATCAGCTTGGCGGTGGAGACACTGGGTTTGGTCTCCAGTGATTTGGTCTCGGTTTTGTCGGTTTCAGTGACGCCGACACAGTCGACCAGGACAAAGCGGCTTTTGCCGGGGGCATCGGGGGTGACCTTGTGAAGCTCGTCGATGCTGATGACGCGGGTACCGCGCCCTTTCATCTGTTCGTAGTAGGCCTGGCTTTTGACATCGCGCATGAACATGACGCATTCCAGCGGTTTGATGTCGGTGCCGGTGGCGATCATGTCCACGGTAACGGCGATGCGATATTGCGGATCGGTACGGAAGGCCTTAATGGCAACCTCTGCCTGGGGCTTGCCAATTTTGTAGGTGATCTTTTTACAGAAGTCATTACCTTCATCAAAGACTTCACGCACGGCATCGACGATGCGGTCGCAGTGGTCGTCGTCCTTGGCGAAGATGAGGGTCTTGGGGATCCAGGTCATTCTCCCCTCTTCCCACTTTCTCTCGGGGAAGCACTCTTTGAGGCAGCGCTCTTTATAGGCCTGGATGACGGTACGGATCTGGTTGGGGGCTAGCACGCTGCGGTCGAGCTGTTTGGCTATCCACTTTTCTTCCTCATCGAGTACTTCGAGGCGTTTTTTCTTGGTCAGGCGGTCGCGGATCTCAACGGTGCTGCCAGCATCTATGAGATTACCCTTTTCTGTCATTTCCGTTTTGATGCGGTAGATGTCGTAGCCGACGTTGACCTTGTCGACCACGGCATCTTCGTGGGTGTATTCGGAAACGAGGTTCTGGCCAAAGAAGCCGATGGTCTTTTTGGTGGGTGTAGCGGTGAGGCCGATAAGGAAGGCATCGAAGTATTCGAGCACCTGTCGCCAGAGGTTGTAGATGGAGCGGTGGCATTCGTCGATGATGATGACATCGAACTCTTCGATGGGGATGCTTGGATTGTAGCTGACGGGCCGGGGCTCTTTGCTCAGTGTGCTTCCCTCTATCTCAAAGCCTGAGTGCTCATCGGCCTCGTCATCCAGCTCCTGGCCTGTGAGCTGCGAGTACATGCGCTGGATGGTGGAGATGGTGACTTTGGTGGCATCGGGTATACCGGCACGACCGAGGATGTTGACGTTGTAGTGCTGGGTGAATTTGCGGCCATCATTGGGGATGACGAATTGCTCGAATTCATCCTTGGCATTGGTGCCGAGGTTGCCACGGTCTACCAGGAACAGGGCGCGTTTGATCTTGCCGAACTTGGCCAGGCGATAGATCTGGGTGACGGCGGTGTAGGTTTTGCCAGAGCCGGTGGCCATTTGCAGCAGGGCGCGGGGCTTGCCCTGCTTGAGGCTATGCTCGATACCGGTAATGGCGTCGATTTGGCAGAGGCGCAGGTTTTCGGTGTTGAGCTCGGGTAACTGTTGCAGGCGGGCACGCAGGGTATCGCCCTCCTCCAGCCAGCCCTTTAATGTCACCGGACGGTGGAAGTGGAACAGATTACGGGAGCGGGCATAGGGGTCGCGCCAGTCACAGAAGCGGATCTCGTAGTTGGTTGCTTCATAGGTGAAGGGCAACTTATCGGCCCAGCGTTCAACGTGTTTGGTATGCGATACGGCGTAGCGATGGCTCTGCTGGACGACGTCTCCCAGGTTGGTGCCCTCACGCTTGGCCTCCAGAATGCCGCAGGCCTTACCGTCGATAAAGAGCATGTAATCCGCGGGGCCGGTATCGGTGTCCATCTCGCGCACGGCGACACCCAGGGACTCATAGAGATTGAGGCGCTTTTTGTCCTGAACGACCCAGCCGGCGGCGATCAGCTTCTCATCTATCGCTTCGCGGGTTTCAGCTTCGTTAATGGTACCTTCCGGTGGTGTCATGCCCTGCCTGCTTCGGGGTTTTTGCTGTCATTCCCCTGATGATACGTAACGCCGCCCTGTAGATCCATCCAGCAGCTGGCTGACACCCCTGCTATTTTGTAGGCATCGGGCTACATGCAATGGTGAAATCCACATGGATATGCTCATCGTGCCGCACCCATGAGGGTTTCTTCGAGAGATTCACCCGTTTCTTTATGTACTCCGCATGGCTGGTTTTTAGCAGATAGGGTTGCAGTTTGGGGTCGAAGATCACCCGCCACACCGTTGCCTGATGTTTCTCTGCCGCCTTGTGCAGGGCGACGATGTGGGCGGCCAGTGCCTCGTAGTCGATGGTGTACTCCTCGAACTTCCCGACACCATCAAACTCGATGTTGTAACCGAACTTGTTGAAGGGGTGGGTCGGCAGGTGAACCGACTCCCCCTTTTTGTTTAGCACCGGCACCATGAAGTCGATGGAGAGGCCGTTCTGGTGGGTCTTGTGCGGCTTGAACGGGCCGCCTTCGGCAAAACCGGTCTCGGCATACTTGAATACCTTGTCGGGCAACTCCTTCTGCAACTGCTGATAGGCATCGACCACGATATCCCGCGCGGTGGAGTGCAGGTAGGTGCGCCCCAGCGACGCAGCAAGGCCACTGTAACCGACGAAGTTCTCCCCCTCGGCAGGGAGTTGCACGCCATTTTTCAGTTTGCCGTTACTGGTGCTGCCGTAGCAGGTGCTCGGTTCCTCTGCTAAGGCATTCATGCTGATGAGCAGGGCTATCAGTAGCCAACGTATCATGAGCTCGCTCCCTCTTCGTGCGGCCACATCGGCACCACCTTAGGCAGCCGCCAGGCGATGAGGGTGGTGGCAACGATCACCAGCGCCCCCAGCGTGATCACCGCAGCGACCGGGTCGATGCCGCCCGCCAGGGCGACACTGTAGAGGCCGGTAGCGATTAGCATCGCCACATTCTCGAAGAAGTTCTGGATCGCCACCGCCCCGCCGGAACCGATGGAGCGGTGGCCCAGCTCCTGCAACGCGGCATTGA
>JAOUQQ010000009.1 GCA_029879245.1 Chromatiales bacterium
CCATGCTCAGGGCACGGATAGCATTGGCTAAGTCTCTACGGCTTGACATCAGCATCTCCTTAAAAGGTTTTAAATTATGAATCTTGTTTAGCTCCACACCGGCTTGCATCACTCGGGGCGATCCCCCATATATGGCCAGAGCAGCGCTGAAAATCTTACGATGGTAGTTACACAGGCAGAGCCACGACAAATACGTTCCTGTGATGGCCTCATAAGTAGAGGTCACGGAAGTGGTGGAGTGCCAATGTTTTAGGTGCCATCGCGCACCTGACCACCCCGGATACAGCCTACAGGGGCAGTGGCCCAACAAAACGGAACGGGAGATTCTCCACGATCTGAAGCCACGGGGCAATAGCCGAGCCCCTGTAGCACTAGAATGGTTACCATAAATCAATGGGTTATTTACAACATCTGACAATTTCTCTGAAACCAGAGCCTCCCATTCACTACCATTTTCGCGGTTGTGGTCATAAATTCACGAGACAAAGAGGGGAAATCTTGCCTATAATCCCCGCCCCTACTGTCTCGTCGGCGGTTTTATGCCCTGACGGTGTTTAGTTAATAAACGATAAGCGGACAAACTAATGAAAGATAACTACCTCTTTACCTCCGAGTCGGTCTCCGAGGGTCACCCCGACAAGATGGCCGATCAGATCTCTGATGCCGTCCTCGACGCTATCCTCGCCCAGGACCCCAATGCCCGAGTCGCCTGCGAGACCCTGGTAAAGACCGGTATGGTGATCCTGGCCGGTGAGATCACCACCACGGCCAACATCCCCTACGAGCGCATTGTGCGTGATACCGTCAACGGCATCGGCTATACCAGCTCGGAGATCGGCTTCGACGGCGAGACCTGCGCCATGCTCAACGCCATCGGTGAGCAGTCCCCCGACATCGCGATGGGCGTTGACCGTGAGGATAAAGAGAATCAGGGTGCCGGCGACCAGGGACTGATGTTCGGCTACGCCAGCAACGAGACCGAGGTGCTAATGCCTGCCCCCATCACCTACGCCCACCGTCTGGTACGCCGCCAGGCCGAGGTGCGTAAGAATGGTGAGCTCGCCTGGCTGCGCCCCGACGCCAAGAGTCAGGTCACCTTCCGCTATGAGGAGGGCAAGCCGGTCGGGATCGATGCGGTGGTTCTCTCCACCCAGCACAACCCCGAGATTAGCCAGAAAGAGCTGCGCGACGCGGTGATGGATATGATCATCAAGCCCGTGCTGCCCGCCGAGTGGCTCTCCAAGGAGACCCAGTTCCACATCAACCCCACCGGCCAGTTCATCATCGGCGGCCCGGTAGGTGATGCCGGCCTCACCGGCCGCAAGATCATCGTCGACACCTACGGCGGCATGGCCCGCCACGGCGGCGGTGCCTTCTCCGGCAAGGACCCGAGCAAGGTGGATCGCTCCGCCGCCTACGCCGGGCGCTATGTGGCGAAAAACATCGTCGCTGCCGGCCTGGCCGAGCGCTGCGAGATCCAGGTCAGTTACGCCATCGGCGTGGCCCAGCCTACCTCGATCAGCATCGATACCTTCGGCACCGCCAAGGTGAGCGAGAGCCGCATCATCGAGCTGGTACGCGAACACTTTGACCTGCGCCCCTACGGCATCACCAGGATGCTCGACCTGCTCAAGCCGCAGTACCAGGGTACCGCCTCATACGGCCACTTCGGCCGTGAGGACTTGAATCTGCCGTGGGAGCGTACCGACAAGGCCGCTGACCTCAAGGCGGCAGCTGGTCTATAATTGCAACTCTGCGCCGCCCGTTTCAGCTCGGACGGCGCATCACCTTGACCGAGGAGCGCTGCAGCGGCAACCGCCGTCAGGCTCGGTAAAGGCTCACTCGTCAACGGCGCTCCAAACGAAACTAGGAGAGAGACACATGTCTGACTTTACCGATTACAAGGTAGCCGACATCTCCCTGGCCGATTGGGGCCGCAAGGAGATCGCCATCGCCGAGACCGAGATGCCGGGCCTGATGGCCCTGCGCGAGGAGTTCGGCGCCGCCAAGCCGCTGAAGGGGGCCCGCATCATGGGCTCGCTGCACATGACCATCCAGACCGCGGTGCTGATCGAGACCCTGGTCGCCCTCGGCGCCGAGGTGCGCTGGGTCTCCTGCAACATCTTCTCCACCCAGGACCACGCCGCCGCCGCCATCGCCGCCGCCGGCATCCCGGTGTTTGCCTGGAAGGGCGAGACCATCGAGGAGTACTGGTGGTGTACCGAGCAGGCCTTCAACTGGCCAAACGGCCAGAAGCCCAACATGATCCTCGACGACGGCGGCGACGCCACCCTGCTGGTACACAAGGGTGTCGAGTTCGAGAAGGCCGGTGCGGTGCCCGATGCCAAAGAGGGTGATAACGAGGAGTGGGTTGCCATTCTTGATGTACTGCGCCGCAACCTGCCCAAAGACGGAGGCAAGTGGACCGCCATCGCCAACGAGATCAAGGGCGTCACCGAGGAGACCACCACCGGGGTACACCGCCTCTATCACATGGAGAAGACAGGTGAGCTGCTGTTCCCGGCGATGAACGTCAACGACTCGGTCACCAAGTCGAAATTCGACAACCTCTACGGCTGCCGCGAGTCGCTGCTCGACGGCATCAAGCGCGCCACCGACGTGATGGTAGCCGGCAAGATCGCCGTGGTCCTCGGCTACGGCGACGTCGGCAAGGGGTGCGCCCAGGCCTTCCGCGGCATGGGTGCCCACACCTGGGTCACCGAGATCGACCCCATCTGCGCCCTGCAGGCCTCGATGGAGGGCTACCGCGTGGTCAGCATGGAAGAGGCGTGCAAGATCGGTGACATCTTCGTCACCACCACCGGCAATGAGGCGGTGATCACTCACGACCACATGCTGCAGATGAAGAACGAGGCGATCGTCTGCAACATCGGCCACTTCGACTCAGAGATCGAGGTCGGTAAGCTGCGCAAGTACCAGTGGGAGAACATCAAGCCGCAGGTGGACCACATCATCTTCCCCGACGGCAAGAAGATCACTCTGCTGGCCGAGGGTCGTCTGGTCAATCTGGGTTGCGCCACCGGCCACCCTAGCTTCGTCATGTCTGCCTCCTTCACCAACCAGGTGCTGGCGCAGATCGAGTTCTTCACCAAGGTCGAGAACTACGAAAACAAGGTCTATGTCCTGCCGAAGGTGCTCGACGAGAAGGTAGCACGCCTGCACCTGAAGAAACTCGGTATCCACCTCACCGAGCTGACCCCCGAGCAGGCGGCCTACATCGACGTACCGGTAGAGGGCCCCTACAAGCCCGACCACTACCGCTACTAATTACGTAACTCTGGCGGGGCAATGCCCCGCCTTTTTGCTTTTATGGAGCGTGCCATGCAGTCACAACAACAGCACCCCAAACAGTTCAGTTTCGAATTTTTTCCGCCCAAGTCCAACGAGGGCGCGGCCAAGCTGCGCGAGACCCGCGATGAGCTGGCCAAACTCAAGCCCAAATATGTCTCTGTCACCTTCGGTGCCGGTGGCTCCACCCAGGCCGGTACCGTGGAGACGGTGCGCGAGATGAGCCAGTCTGGTCTCGACACCGCCCCGCACCTGAGCTGCATCGGCTCCAACAAGGAGGAGATCCGAGCGCTGCTCAACGGCTATATTGAGATGGGCGTCAAACGCATCGTCGCCCTGCGCGGCGACATGCCATCAGGGATGCGCGAGGCGGGGGCCTTCCACTATGCCAACGAGCTGGTGGAGTTCATTCGTGATGAGACTGGCGACCACTTCCACATCGAGGTGGCCGCCTATCCGGAATTTCATCCTCAGGCCCCATCCGCTGAGGCGGACCTCGACAACTTCGCCCGCAAGGTAAAGGCGGGGGCAAACGCGGCGATTACCCAGTACTTCTACAACCTCGACGCCTACCTGCGCTTTGTCGAGGAGTGCGAGAAGCGCAACGTGGAGGTGCCGATCGTCCCCGGTATCATGCCGATCACCAACATCAAGAATCTCGCCCGCTTCTCCGAGATGTGCGGTGCCGAGATACCGCGCTGGCTGCGACTGCGCCTTGAGGCATATGCTGAGGACACTCAATCGTTACGCGCCTTTGGCCTAGATGTCACCAGCGAGCTGTGTCGCCGCCTGCTCGAAGAGGGAGCGCCCGGTCTGCACTTCTACACTATGAATCAGGTTGCCCCAACGCGCATTATCTGGACCAATCTGGGACTCTAAGGGCTGGCAAGGCGTGCGTATTCCCCGCATCTTTCACCCCGAGTCGCTCTGTGACAACAGCCGACTCGCCCTTGCCAGCAATGCCGCTCGTCATGTGGGTCGGGTGTTGCGCCTGCGCGAGGGCGACGAACTCACCCTGTTCAATGGTTGCGGGGGTGAGTATCCCGCCACGATTGTTGAGCTTAATAAGCGTGAGCTATGGGTAGAGTGCAAGGAGAGGGTTGAGAGTGAGTGTGAATCACCCCTCAAGATCACCCTGGCCCAGGGCGTGTCGAAGGGTGATCGCATGGATTATACGATTCAGAAGGCGGTCGAACTGGGTATCTCCACCATTGTCCCCCTGAACACGGAACGCAGTGTTGTTAGCCTCAAAGGAGAGCGACTAGAGAAGAAGCTTGAGCACTGGCGTGGGGTGATTATCAGTGCCTGTGAACAGTGCGGCCGTAATACCCTGCCGGTGTTATCGCCACTTACCTCGCTCCACGAGTGGCTGATGCAACCACTTAATGGCATGGGCCTGACACTGGACCATCGTGCCGAGTGCGGTGTTAATGCACTCTCCCCGGAACATACCACAATCACCCTGCTGGTAGGGCCTGAGGGGGGATTATCCGTAGCCGAGAGGTCTGCTGCCTCAGCTGCCGGGTATCATGGGATGAGACTGGGCCCGCGCGTGCTGCGTACCGAAACCGCAGCCCTCACTGCACTGGCTGCTCTGCAATCGCGCTGGGGCGATCTCGGCTAAACACCTTACTTCATCATCGCAATGTAGTGGGCCAGCGATTCAATCTCCTCATCGGTCAGAAACTGGGTTACCTGCTCCATATTGGCATTACTCCGTTCCCGCTTTTCTGCATCGATCATCCCTTTGGCGTTGGCACGAAAGCGTGACAGCGTCATCTTCAGATAATCTATCCTCTGTCCCGCCAAACGTGCGTATCCCTCCTCACCACGTCCATCCTCGCCGTGGCACCGCGCGCATACAGTTCTGTATTTCTCCACACCCTTTGCTGCAACATCCGGATTGGCATTGGCCAAAGGCTTCAGCTTTTGTGAGTGGAAGTAGATGGCCAGGTTGATTTTATCTTCCAGGGAAAAGCTCTTCACCAGTGCCTGCATAACGAAGCTTTTGCGACGACCGTCCTTAAACTTGGCCATCTGCTCAACGATGTAAGAGGGATTTTGTCCTGCTAGATTAGGGGTTTCAGGTTTTACTGCATTGCCATCAGGGCCATGGCAGGTTCCACAGAGGGCGGTCCGCTCCTCTCCGGCGCGCATCGCTCTGTTGTAGAGTGTCTTATCATTTAGTCGTTTATCAACTTCGACAATAATCTGTTCACGTTCCTGCAACGCCTGATCAGCTTCTGCATAGCAAAACTCAGACAGTAACATCACTGAGAAAACCGCGGTAAAATAACTCCCCCGCGCAATCAACCGCCTGCTCACACAACCCCCAAGATTTATGCAGTAATGCCTAAACTTTCCAGCATATTTTCGATTTTATCTACATTAGGCACAATCATCGATTCACCATCCAGATGCAATGTTGCATATACCACTGGAGCATCGATTTTATTGTTCTCATCGTACTCTAACATCTCATGTTTCAGCAGTATCAAGCGTGGTAACGCCTGAATTTCCATCGCTATGAATGGAATACGCGGATTATTATTAAGTGTGTTCATAACTACCATCCGCGTTTGATCGTGCCGCCCAGGAGACTCTCCTCCCAGTATCTCCTCAAAGACGATAAGCGGAACATTTCGACCTCGCCAGGAGATAATGCCATTTAACCAGCCGGGTGAGTTACCCGCGCCTTTAACATCCACGCACTCTGTCACCTCGGCAATCAGTGTATTGGGTAACAATAACCTGGTTCCCGCCAACTCTAGTACGAAGCATCGTACTGCAATTTCCTGCAACTGATCTTCACTTACCACGCATTAACCTCACTTGGCCAGTTCCAGTTGCTTTTCAATATTTGTCAACAGATCGGCCTCAGTATAGGGCTTACCCATATATTCGTTTACACCTATGTCCATCGCACGTTGGCGGTGCTTATCGCCGGTACGGGAGGTGATCATAATGATAGGGATACCCTTCAGTCGCTCTGAGTTACGGATATGGGTTGCCAGTTCAAAACCATCCATCCGCGGCATCTCTATATCAAGCAGCATGACATCCGGGATTACTTCGTCGAGAACCGTGATTGCATCCACACCATCCTTTGCAGTAACACACTTCATATTGTTCCGTTTCAGTAATCGTTCGGTAACCTTACGCACAGTAATGGAGTCGTCCACAACCATTACCACTGGCTCGCGATCGACAACCGGTAGCGCCTCCGTTCTGGTAACACTCTCGGTGCCTAGCTTTGCCAGACCGCGACGAACCAGTGCCGGCATATCGATAATGAGAGCAACACTTCCATCTGCAAGAATCGTTGCACCCGCCAGATCCTGCAGACTGCTAAGCTGCGGTCCCAGACTCTTCACCACAATTTCACGGCTACCAATGAGTCCATCCACCGCAAAGGCCACCCGATGACCACCACTGGTTGAAAGGAGCAGCGGCTGTTTGGTGCCCAGATGTATAGCGCCACTCCCTGCACCCAGCACACTGGTCAGGTGCATGACATGATAATCCTCGTTAACCCAGTTGAAGGTGGGGGCCTCTGTCTCAAGTAATGATTCAAGTTCAGCGCCCGCAATCCTTTCAATACCACTAATACTCAGGATCGGTATTGCGTAGATATCATCACCCACATTGACCAACAGCGCTCGACTCACAGACAATGTTAATGGCAGACGCACCGTAAACAGCGTCCCTTTGCCATATTCGGAGTCTATCTCCAGCACACCACCAAGCTGTTTTATTTCACTATTAACCACATCCATGCCCACACCACGTCCTGCGATCTGGGTTAGTGCTGCCGCGGTGGAGAAGCCAGACTCAAGAATAAAATGCATGATCTCCTTGTCACTTAATTGTGCACCCGCCTGCATAAGTCCCCGATCAATTGCCTTTTTCTTTACCGCCTCAAGATTGATACCACCCCCATCATCACTGACGCGTATCACAATCTCGGATCCCTCACGGGTCAGCGCAACATGTATCGTCCCCTCTTCAGGTTTTCCTGCTTTTTTGCGCGCTGCCTTGTCTTCAATACCGTGTGCAAGAGAGTTACGTAACATGTGTTCCAGCGGTGCGAGCATCCGCTCTACCACGTTGCGATCCATCTCAACCTCTACGCCATCAAGAACCAGTGACGCACGCTTACCTAGTTCTGATGCCGTTTGGCGAACGACACGCCTGAGTCGCGGCGCCTGTTCAGACATTGGCACCATGCGAGTGTGCATCAAACTCTCTTGCAGTTCGGTATTAACTCGCGACTGTTGTAACAGCAGGGTTTCTGTTTCACGGGAGAGACCACGTAGCATCTCCTCGATGCTAAGCAGGTCATTCAGAGACTCTGCCATTGAGCGTGAAAGGGTCTGCATGTTGGTAAATCGGTCGAATTCAAGCGGATCGAAATCATCATATCCCTGCTTCTGTGCCTCAGCACGCCGTGAATCGATCTGCGCCTCCGTCTCAATCTCTACCTGACGCAGCTGATCACGCAGTCGCGCAATGGTCTGATCCATCTCGCCAAGGTTTGAACCAAAGGTTCCGATCTGCTGCTCAACACGGGAGCGATAGATACTTACCTCACCAGCAAAGTTTGCTAGATTGTCCAGTAAGTCAGCACGCACACGAACCACCTCGTGCTGGATCCGTGGCGCCTTGCGTCTTTTGTCGTCAGCATCTTCGGCTACTTTATTTTTTATTGCCTTTCTCTTAGCCGCCTCATCAATGTCAACAACAATCTCGTCTGTGATTCCCTCCTCACGTGCCAGTCCCTCAGCGATTAAGTCACGTATACCGCTAACGATAAACAATCCATTCTCAAGTGAGACGCCATCACGCTGCTGATTTGCAATAAGGTGCATGCGCTCAGATGCAAGCGTGAGGAGATCACTCACCTTTTCGCTGGTAGCAACATGCCCATCGTTGATTGCACTAATCAACACCTGAAGTGCATCTGCGATCTCAATCAGCGGTACAATGCGTGACGCGTGACACCCCACATTGAGAGAATCAACTGCCTGACTGAGTGAATCAAATAGATCCGCATCATCTGTGTCACGCTGCCATGCAGTTAAAGCATCCCCCAGTGTGTCGAATAGCGTGTACAGTGCGCCAAGTGGTTTTGTTGCAACAGTCGATGACTCTTCTTCAACAATCTCAAGATCGATATCCGAGTCAAACTCATCATCGCTAACCAGCTCAGGCTCCAGCAGTTCAATCTCATCGGCCGCATCCAACAATTCAATCTCATCAAATTCAACTGAATCTGAATTACTGTCAACGAAATTGTCTTGATCTCCATCAACAGTGATCTCTTCAACTGTGCTCATAACCGGATTGCTCAGTGCATCAACACGCGCTATCAGGTCATCTCCAGAAACTACCGGCTCCTGATTCCGCACCTGCTCCAGCATGGTCACCAATCGGTCATGGGAGAGCTGCAGCAAATCAATCATTTCAGGACTACGTTCCAGCATCCCGTCTACAACTGCATCAAATGTGGACTCCAGGCTATGACTCAAATCGCCGACAGGGGTTATGCCCGCCATACGCGCACCACCCTTCAGTGTATGCAACTGCCGCTGTAGTGCTTCAACAAGGGAACGATCATCTGGGTTGTTCACCCACTCTTGAAGGGTCTGCTCACTCTCATTAAGGATATCGACTCCCTCTTCAAGGAAGATATCCAGCAGTTCTGGATCGTACTCCTCCTCAAAAGAAGCGAAGGCAGGTTGAGCTACAGCTGGTGTAGCGAATACATCTTCTAGTGATTCTGGCTCCTGTGCATCAAACTCAATGAGCACCTCATCCTCAGTCAAAGTGCTACTTGGTTCATCAAGTGCACCCTGTAGCTCCTCTATATCGAGCTCAATTCCCGGACTGCCCGAGGCGGCATCCAGCGCCATCTCTATTAGCTCATCAGCCTGAACCGCTTCAGGCTCCAGAAGCTCCTCTGTTATCTCTTCAAGTGCCACAGCCTCAACTTCATCAATACTGGCGAGTCCCGCTTCAGGCGCAGCATCGGCCACGTGCTCTAGATGCTCAACCTCTGCGTAGACCTCTTCGGCCAGTGCCTTTGCCTGGCTGTTGTTGGGGTAGGGTTTTGAACTATCGAGAAGATATGTCAACATTGCATCGACATAGTCAACGCACTGTTGCAAAGCCTCCACTCCTTTATCATTCACAGTCTCGTTCAGAGCCTGGAGTGTTTTACAATACTTTTCCAGTGCCTTACTTACATCTGAAACACTATTCACCCCGGCCATGTGAGAGCTCCCCTTAAGGGTATGCAGGGCACGAATGATCGGTTCACTGACCTTTCTACTACCTCCCTCTGAGATCTCACGCAGGTAAGCCCTGAGCACCTCAAGATGCCCCTCAGACTCTTTGCTATAGATCTCCAGTAGCACCGGATCCAGATCTGGTAAATCTATAGCCGCGTCTTCTTCACCACTCTGAGATGCCGACTCTTCTTTGTGCGATACCGGTACTTCACTTTTTGGGGGAGGAGAGGGTGGCGGCGATTTAACTTCACCCGACTGCGCCATCTCCTCTGCCATTTGCCGTAGTGTTTCTGCGTCACCAGCTGAAGCAGAGCCACCCTTAAAACGATCCACCAGAGACGGCAAAGTCTCATTGGCCTGCTGCAGCATATCGAACATTGTTGTGCTACTACTGATCGTTCCATCAAGCACTCGGTTAAGCATATTCTCAAAGGCCCAGGCAAATTCACCGACCTCTACTGCACCAACCAGTCGCCCACTCCCTTTCAATGTATGGAAGCAGCGGCGAAGATCCTTTAGGCTCTCTTCATCCCCTGCATCAGCAATCCATCTGGGTAACAGATCGCCAATTTTCTCGAGCTCTTCTTCCGCCTCTTCGATAAAGATCTCAAGAATCTCATCATCTACCTCTACCGTAGCAGCACTTTGTGCTGCACTTCTTGCAGCATCATTGGCTATACCCGTAGTTATTGGTTCATCAGCGACCTCTGGCTCATCACCGTCACTATCCACCGCAAGCATTTCATGCAAAGTGCCATCACCTACACTATCAATTGCAGTCTGCACCAACGGCGCATCACTCGCAGGATAACCCATCTGCGCCACAGCGTTTTCAGCCACATCCAGTACTGAACCGGGATGTACACGGCTCTGCACAAATGCTTCAAGATAATACTCGACGCTCATTACTGCGTCGGCAAGGGCATCAAGTTTCGATGCCTCTGGAAGTGTTTCACTGGAAATTAACTCATGGGCAATAAAGTGATTACATGAGTTCATAATCTGCGCAACGCGCCGATAGGAGAGGACATTGAGGCTACCGATAACGAGATGCAACATATCGGGAATTTGCTTAAGGCTGCTTTTCTCACCCGGTTTTTCAAGATAGGCACTGATAGTCTCACGTATTTTGATGAGATCATCACGTGCCTCTTTCATCACCTGACGAATCACACGCTGATGCTCTGCTATCGCCTCAGGAGTTGAGTCTGCCTCTGCCACCTGTTCATCAGCGGCATCTGCCCTTTCAACAGGCGTTACATTACCCCAATCGCCAATCGCCGACTCCACCGCGAGAATTGCTCCGGCAATCCCCATCAGGTTGTCATCATTCGCCGTCAGCTCGCCTCTTACAAGTTGCTGTACAATTTCAACCTGTGATCTTAACGTCTGCTGCAGAGTCTCCTCCTGCAACAAACTTAATGTGTCAGCCATTCTTGTCAGATTTTCCGCCATAGGTTCAAGCCCTGTGGCATCGCTCCGCTCTGTGCGAACATATATATCAAAAACATCCTTCGCACGAGCCAGCTCTTCCATAATATCTGCAGATATGGTCTTCTTTAGCTCTGCGTTGACACTAACAGGTAATGCACTTTCAACTGCCTCACCAGTGACATCCAGTCTGAAGGCCTGCCGAACCTCTAACGCACGGTTACCACTTGCCGTACTGCTGGCCAGTCTGTGAAGCAACACGGCAATAAGTTCGCTGACTGCATCAGTCACGAGCCCGGCCTCATCCCTAGCCACAAGGATCCTTATCTGCTGCTCAATTTTACCAAGCAGTTTCTTGTTCTCAACCGAGAGTTCAAGCGCATTATCTCGAAGGGCCTCAATAAATGCCGACGATACCCAAAGGAGTCGTCGGCACTCATCACCACTAGCTACTAGCAATATTTTTTCAATAACTGCGCCGAGGTTCTTAAGACTGGTTTCTAGCTCCAGCCCCTTGATGACTCTCGTTAAGGCCGTAATAAGATAAGGTTGTACCTTCTTTGCCAGCAAACGAGTGGTTACTCTGTCGGGGATTTCAGCTGCTTTTGCTGGGGGGTTAATCGATAGATCTGCGGCCGATTCGTCCTGCTGCGAAAGTGCCTGCTCACCTCGCTTCGTACGCATCTCATTTAATGTCGGTATCAGAGAAGACGCATTGTCCTTTTTCCCAGCCATCAACCCTTCCAGATAGTCTGGAAGTTGCAGAATAGCCTGCATTAATAACTCAAATCCACCATCCCTATTTTCAATTCTTTTTTCCCTTAAAGCGACAGCAAATTTCTCAATCTCCTCGGCAAACTGTGCGGCCCCCTGTAGTTCCACCATGTGCAAGGTACCGTATACCTGATGCACATAACTTATACAGAACTCAAGCTGAGACTCATCCTCTTCATCCTTGGCAAAGGCTTCGAGTGCGTTCTGCGCCTGTTTCAGCGTTTCATCAATTTCGCCCTTGACCCAGGCTAGCGTGCCGATATCAAATTGTTCAGCCATCTGCATTTGCCGCCACCTTTACTCCCTTACCTTGCGATAGGCCAGCGTATCTTTGCCTGACAGACGTTCCATCCTCTCATCATGCCATCCTACGACCTCACCACTACCCAATACCAGTAGTCCACCCGGTTTCAGATATTCGACCATTGCCGAAATTATTTCGTGACGTCTCTGTTGCGAGAAGTAAATCAGAACATTTTGACAAAAGATGATGTCCATTTTCTCAAGCGGTGCGTGTTCAAGTTTTCGTATATTTAACTGCGAAAAGGCGACCCGCTGCCGCAGCTTTTCGTCAACCTCAAATTCACCACTATCTAGCTGCCTGAAGTATCGCGACACCATCTGGTGATCAAGTTCACGCATCCGATGCTCTGGATATCTTCCCAGCTTAGCAACACTAAGACTCTCCAGACTTATATCTGTCCCGATCACCCCGAAATAGGCTTTACCCTGATAATTTTCCACGGCGACATCAAGTAACATCGCCAAGTAGTAGGCCTCTTCACCACTTGCACAACCGACACTCCATGCCCGAATGTTGATCGTATCGGACGAGACGTCGTGCAACATCGGCTGAAGTATCTGTGTATTGATCAGTTGAAATGCCGCTGGGTGTCGATTGAATCGAGTCTCGTGAATGGTCAGCAGATCGAGTAAGCGGCTCCATTCCATCGCCCCCTTGGCCGAAGCAGTAACCAAGCGATAGTACTCTTCAAAATCATTCAGTGCGATCTCTCGCATGCGAGTACGAAGTCGCGAGGAGAGGAAGGCCTTGCGCTGTACTGTTACTGCAACGCCTAACCGCTCTTCCAGTAGTTGAGCCCAACGAAGAAACTGCTGATCATCCAACTCTGGTATTATCACTATGCTCACAGTCCCCCCTCTGTACAGCGCGCTTGATTCATTCCTCTCATTAATCTGGCAGCTTGAAGCCGGATACTGAACGTTTTAGTTCACTCGCGAGCTCCGAGAGATTACCGATAGACTGTGCCGTCTGGTTGGTACCCTCTGAAGTCTGTGTGGTGATCTCCTGAATAACATTCATCGTATCGGAGATATTAGACGCTGCATTCGCCTGCTGACGGGTTGCACTGGTGATACTCTGTACCAGTTCCGCGAGGTGGCTCGATACGCTTTCGATTTCAGAGAGTGCCGCACCTGCATCCTCGGCAATCTTGGCACCGGCAACTACCCCGGAGGTACTCTGCTCCATGGAGATGATCGCCTCGTTGGTATCGGTTTGGATAGTCTTTACCAGTGCCTCAATCTGCTTGGTCGCATCAGAGGAACGTTCCGCCAGGCGGGTTACCTCGTCCGCTACCACCGCGAAGCCTCGACCTGCCTCACCGGCCATCGCCGCCTGTATCGCCGCATTAAGTGCCAGAATATTGGTCTGCTCGGCGATGTCATTAATAAGTTCAACGATATCCCCGATCTCCTGGGACGATTCACCCAGACGCTTAATCCGCTTCGAGGTCTCCTGGATCTGCTCACGAATTATGTCCATTCCATTGATAGTCTTCTGTACCGCCTCGGCACCCTTTTTCGCGATATCTACTGACCTTTGCGACTCTTCAGCAAGCTGGTCGGCGTTTTCAGATACGCCTTCGATTGAGATTGCCATCTCGTTCACCGCGGTACTTGCGGAAGCAATCTGCTGTGCCTGATGGTTAGACGCCTCTGCCAGATGAGACGCGGTTGCCTGGGTCTTCTCCGCCGCACTGGTTACCTGACTTGCAGTCGTGTTAATCGCCGCAACCAGATTACGTAGCGCATCGATGGTAAAGTTCATCGAGTCAGCGATTGCACCAGTAATATCTTCGGTTACCGTTGCATTCACCGTCAGGTCACCATCCGCCAGGTCCCCCATCTCATCCAGTAGACGCATGATCGCCTGCTGGCTTCGACGATTCTGCTCTTCTGTCGCCTGGCGCTGCGATTCTGTCTCGGCCAGCCGTACATCACCGTCACGTTTGAGTCGTGTACCCAGTGCGATAAGAAAGATAACGGTCAAAATGGCCAGGGCGTTACCCACATTTGAGGAGAGTGCCCGGCTTCCCATCTCTGATTGATAAGCGGTGTGTAGCGCCGTAATACTTTCAAGCAGTGCATCAGAATCATTCAGTACGGTTTGCACCGCCTCAGACACCAGAAACATCTCCGGGCTTCGTTCCAGAATACCGCTTACCTGCTGACCAAGCATATCGAAGAGGTCACTTACCTCCTCTACCGCTTCAAGCACATCATCATCATCAACGGCCTCAATTTTCAGGGCCTCGTCACCCTCCAGCAATCCATCAATGACACGCCCATACAACGCGGCATCTCGTCCAAATCGGTCTGCTGCGGTAACAGCACCCTCGCCACCCTCCAGTACCCGATTTACATTGTTGATAATACGTTGCGATAGCATCAACTGGCGGCTAGCGATATAAACCTGATCTGAGGCTGCCCCTTTCTCCGCCATCATGGTAGCCACAGCATCCGTCTGTGAAAGCAATTGTGCCGAGTTCTCGTTAATCATCTTAACGATCTCGCGAAGTGCGATGACCACACCACGAGCATTAATGATTACCTCTGCGTTACTGTCATAGGACTTCCAGTTTTTAACTACCTGATTCAACTTCCCAACAGTATCGCCTCTCGCAGCAGGAGGCATCCCGGTCTCTTTGTCTCCCATCTGCAACAGGTCGAGATTTTTCTTAAAATCATCACGATATTTGATTAGTGAATCAAAGGTCGCAGGAATACCCCTGTTTGCCTGGCCCGCAAACTTCGATATCTGTTGCGACAACACCTGTTGTTCACCCAACAAACCCAGGTATTCTTTATCGTACCGATCCTGTGTATTAACCAACCAGAACACGATGAAGGTGGCTGCCAGTGACAGCGCCAGACCGGCACCGATTACCGTTAGTCCCGCGCTTGCAGAGGGTGCGCTAGAGGCCCCTTTCGCCCCCCCTTTACCGACTGAGATTTTTTTCAAATTAAACGGTAACTTCATTTTGTCGACTCCTAACGCTGATATATCCCAGGTTTAATTATGCTCACCCAGCCTGATCACAACAATTCTGCTGTACATCAGGCAGCCACCTGCATGAACTCCTGCATGTCGACAAGGTGATTAATGTTAAACACACCCCACGACTCACCACGCTGGCGATACTGTCCCATCAACATCTTTTGAAACGGGACGTTGAGCTCACTAGTCTCACGACTGTACTCCTCTTCCAGAAATTGGCGCATCCCTGTCACCTCCTCAACCAGTAACCCAGCCACCACACCCTTGTGCTGCATGACGAGAATGCGACTCTGGCGTGACATCTTAGTCATCTTCCCAATGAGAAAACCTTTGAGATCGACTATAGGAAGAAGGTTTCCACGAACATTTGCAACCCCACGAACCCATGGCTTGGCGCCTGGAATATGACTGATACTCACCTTCGTCAATATCTCCTTGATCTGATCGATCGGCGCAACCCACCCATTGCCATCCAGGGTAAAACCGACCCCTTCCCAGGTCGCCTTGACCTCAATCTGCTGAGGCAGACTGTGCGCACCAGCCCGGCTACGCAGGGCCAGTTCATGCAGAAGTAGAATGGGGGCCTTTTTCATAATCCCTGCTCAACTCAACCCGCCAACAGTGTTGTTACCTTTTCAACCAGTGTCGCCTCATCAACGGGTTTAGTCAGGTAATCCTTTGCCCCCTGGCGCAGACCCCAGACCCGGTCAGTCTCCTGATCTTTGGTGGTAACGATGATGATCGGAATATGCGCTGTCGCACTATCTTTACTGATCTGACGTGTAGCCTGAAAACCATTCATTCCAGGCATCACGACATCCATCAGGATAAGATCTGGTACCAGCTCCTTGGCACGAACAATGCCCTCTTCACCATTGGGCGCAGTCTCAACACTGTGACCCATCTTCTGCAAAATGGTGGTTAGTACATGGATTTCGGTTGGCGAATCATCGACGATCAGGATCTGCGCCATGTTTCTACTCCTACTTGGTTTCTGAATGTAAATTAAACGCCACCCTCAGGGCGGCCACACTATGTTCGATTATCAGGCCTTGTTCAGTACGTGCTGTTCAATGGCCCCCAACAACTCCTCCTTGGTGAAGGGTTTGGTTAAATACTGCTCAGATCCCACGATACGGCCACGGGCTCTGTCGAACAACCCGTCCTTGCTGGAGAGCATAATAACCGGGGTATTCTTGAACTTCTGGTTGTGTTTGATAAGGGCGCATGTCTGATAGCCATCCAGACGCGGCATCATAATGTCGACAAAGATGATATTAGGGTCGTTATCTGCAATCTTGGAGAGGGCCTCAAAGCCATCATTTGCGGTGATGACCTCACACCCCTCCTTCTTCAGCAACGTTTCGGCGGTACGACGAATCGTTTTGCTGTCATCGATGACCATGACCTTCAGGCCTTGCAACCCGGTTGGTGCTTCGCTTGCCACGTCTCCCCCATCCTTCTTAGTCGTCTATTCTGGTTTGGCCGTCACAACGGTACTACTTTTGGCCACGATGCGCTTTATTGAAGATATTTAACATATTATTTAGGTTCAATCCATAAGTTCGTGCCTACGCTACCACATTTTCCCTTTTCAACTGACCGTCACACCTCTGAATTCAGCCAATAATCACTCTCCGCCGGGGTTGTTTTTTTGCTAGAGTAAACCCGAACTAGTAGCAACTTTAACGGCGCGAAAATATGACAGTAACCCTTGGTGTTGTAATGGATCCCATCGGGAACATCAAATTCCACAAGGATAGTACCCTGGCGATGCTACAGGCGGCTCAGTCACGCGGCTGGCGCCTCTATTACATGGAGATGGCTGATCTCTATCTGCAGGATGGTATCGCACTAGCCCGTATACGATCACTGCAAGTCTTTAACGACTCTGAGCGCTGGTATCAGCTCGGGGAGAGGGAGGAGGTGCCTCTGCACACCCTTGATGTGGTGCTGATGCGCAAGGATCCCCCCTTTGACATGGAGTATATCTACGCCACCTACATTCTTGAAATAGCCGAAAATAACGGCACTTTAGTAGTCAATCGTGCACAAAGCTTGCGTGATGCTAACGAGAAGGTCTTCACCAGCCACTTTCCCCAGTGTACAACACCGAGCCTTATCAGCCGCGGTCAGGCACAGCTACGCGACTTTATCAACCAACAGGGTGAAACCATCCTCAAACCACTGGAGGGGATGGGTGGCGCCTCGATCTTTAAGGTGAGCCCCGACGACCCTAACACCAGTGTTATTCTCGAAACACTGACCGACCATGGCCAGCGCTACACCATGGCGCAGCGTTTTATCCCCGAGATCAGTAATGGCGACAAGCGAATCCTGCTCATCGATGGAGTGCCGATCCCCTACGCCCTTGCCCGCATCCCCGCCGAGGGTGAATTACGGGGGAACCTCGCCGCAGGCGGGCGCGGGGTAGGGGTTGAACTAACCGAACGCGACTACTGGATCTGTTCACAGGTTGCACCGAAATTACGTGAAATGGGGCTTATTTTTGTCGGAATTGACGTGATTGGTGATTATCTCACTGAGATCAATGTCACCAGTCCCACCTGTATCCGTGAACTCGATGCACTTTATGATCTCGATATCGCGGGGCAGCTGATGGGGGCAATAGCGCTGCGTCTGCAACAGGCTCATAATCCTGCCGCATTGGATAACGCAACAAACTGAATTAATTAAGAAAAAGCGTGAACCTCCGGTTACCCCGCAGGTCAACTTATGGGTATAATCAGTCACATTTGTGTCAGGAAGAGACTATCAACCCCGTGTCACACGCACAAAATCTGTTCAATATCTCCGCCTCGGATCGTCTTGGGCTCACCCTCTTCTTCGCTGGGGCCCTCCACGCCATCATTATACTCGGTGTCGGTTTTGATGCCGATCTGCCCAACCTTGACGATCTCCCCCTCACCCTTGAGATCACACTTGTTCACAGCACAAGTGACAATCCTCCCGATGAGGCGGACTATCTTGCCCAGGCCAATCAGCAGGGTGGCGGAAATATGGAGGAGAAGATGCGCCCCTCCAGCCCCTTTCCAAATCCGCGCCCAATAGAGCAGGAGGGGGACGCACCGCAAACCAGTGCACTGCAAATACCCGATACAAGCGTTAGTAGTGAGACAACGCCGATTATGTTAGCCACCGCACCAAGTGATCATCAGTGGCAGCAACAGGATGAACACGCCATGGAGCTACCCCACACCACCAACGACCTGCAGCTTATGCCGAATCGTCAGGAGATCGCCCGCCTAAGCGCCGAGATCCGCCAGGAGCAGCAAACCTACGCCAAGCTCCCACGTGAAAAGTACATCAGCGCCAACACCCGTGAATTTACCGCCGCTACCTATATCGACAGCTGGCGTCAGAAGGTTGAACGAGTCGGCAACCTCAACTACCCGGATGAGGCGAAGACACGCGGTCTCAGCGGCAATCTCATCCTTGATGTCGCCATTCGGCATGACGGCGCCATTCACAGCGTTAAGGTGGTGAAATCGTCTGGTCATCGGGTTCTCGATGAGGGGGCGAAGAAGATCATCGAGCGTTGCGGCTCGTTCGCACCACTGCCCCCCGAGATCCGCAAGGAGACCGACATCCTGCACATCGTGCGAACCTGGCAGTTTGACAACGACTACTCACTCTCTACCCGTTAGGCTCGGGCCCCGGAGTGGTTTAAGATAACGGTCCGCCCCCTTCACGACTCACTGACACCATGGCCCTTTGGGACGAAATATCCACCGCCATCAGCCACGCCAGCGGCTCCCCCTTCTCGCTACGTGACAGCCACGCCCTGGGGGGAGGCTGCATCAACAGCGCCTACCGCATATCCGATGGCGAGCGCTTCTGGTTCGTCAAGCTCAACCACGCCGACAAACTGGCGATGTTTGAGGCGGAGTTTGAGGGGCTTAGTGAACTGGCCGCTGCCGGTGCGATCCAGGTGCCACACCCCCTTGTCACCGGCACCGCCAACGGACAGGCATTTATCGTGATGGAGGCACTGGAGCTTGGCGGTAACGGCTCTCAAGGGCGACTGGGCGAAGAGCTGGCCACTCTGCACCGTATCAACCATGAGCAGTTCGGCTGGCACCGCGACAACACCATCGGCTCCACCCACCAGCGCAATCGGCAACACCGCGACTGGATCGCCTTCTGGCACAGTGAGCGGCTGGGTGCCCAACTGGATATGGCAAAGGAAAACGGCGCCTCACGCCGCCTGCTCAACGATGGTGAGCGGTTGCTGGCGGAGTTTCCCGCCCTGTTTGACGGCCATACCCCCACCCCCTCACTGCTACACGGCGATCTCTGGTCGGGTAATTACGCCTTTACCCGTGATGGCACCCCAACCATCTTCGACCCTGCCGTCTACTACGGCGATCGCGAAGCCGATATCGCCATGACCGAACTGTTCGGCGGTTTTCGCGCTGACTTCTACCACGCCTATGAGGCGACATGGCCGCTCGATCCCGGTTACCCGGTGCGCAGGGTGCTCTACAACCTCTACCACATCATCAACCACTTCAATATGTTTGGTAACGGCTACGGTGCTCAGGCCGAGGGGATGGTGGGACGACTACTGGCGGAGTTTCGATAATGGCAAGACCTCACCATCCCTACCCGCCGCCGCTTAGAATCGACATGTTCAAACCCGCTTACTGGGGTAGCTGGGCGGGGATCGCCCTGCTGTGGCTCATCGGCCGTCTGCCCGGCTCTCTGCGCTGGCGACTGGGGAGAGTCTTCGGCCGGCTGATGCTGCTGCGCAGTGACAAGCGCCGCGAGATTGTGGAGCTCAATCTCGCCTGGTGCTTCCCCCGGCTGAGTCAGGCTGAACGCACAGCGTTACGTGACGAATTTGCCCAGTGGCTCGGGCGCAGCTATCTTGAATTCGGTTTTCTCTGGTGGGCCTCACCCGGACGCTTCGAGCAGCGTATCCGCTTTGAGGGGCTGGAGTCACTGCAGGGCGCACTGGCCGCAGGGCAGCGGGTGATCCTCTTCACCCAGCACACCCTGGCGATGGATATCGGTGGTGTCGCACTCTCCACCCGGGTACCGCTCACCACCTTTGCCAACGCCATGCGCAACCCGTTGCTGGAGTGGTTCATGGCCTCACGCCGCGCCCGCTTTGGTTGCACTATCCATGCGCGTAATGAGGGGATACGCGGGGTGATCGGCGAACTGAAGGGGGGGAGGGTCCTCTTCTTCCCCTGTGATGAAGATCAGGGTGCACGCCAGGCCGAGACACTCTTTGCCCCCTTCTTTGGTATCGAGAAGGCAACCCTCACATCCCCCTTGCGTCTGGCCCGTCTCTGCCGTGCACAGTTGATGCCCTGTACCACCTGGTTTGACGAGGCACGCGGTGAGTATGTGGTAAAACTCTATCCCCCACTGCCACTAAGCGGTGAGACCGAGGGCGATACCCTCCTGCTCAACCGCGCCTTTGAGCAGGCGATCAACGAGGCGCCGGCACAGTACCTGTGGAGCCAGCGCCTCTTTACCAGCCGCCCCGACGGATCACCCCCCCCCTACACCATGAAGGGCAAACCGGGTTCGGGCCCAGGACCTCGACCAGGCGCCTAGTAAAATCGGTGAGGCTCTCCCGGAGGTCGTGTACGAAAGCGCTTGTAGATCCACTGATATTGCTCAGGACACTGGCGAATCGCCTCCTCTACCGAGGCGTTAAGTACCCCGACTGCATCCTCTATCTCCTGTGCCGCCACCCCATCGCGTACCGGGATAAAGTGCATACGATATCCCCGCCCCCAGGGGAGTCGCTCAGCATAACTCAGGAGAACCTCCGCACCACTCTTGCTGGCCAGCCGAGGCAACAGGGTCATGGTGTTGGTTGCAATACCGAAGAAAGGGGCAAAAACGCCATTTCCGGCCAGAGGGTCCTGGTCAGGCAAAATCCCCGCCACCTCACCGCGCCTGAGTAACCCCAGCATCATTTTCACCCCACTGGCATCCGTAGGGGCAAGCTGCACCCCAAGATGCATACGTCCTTTACGCATTACCCCCTCAACACCCTGACCTGCAGGGGGCTTATACAGACAGGTGATTGGTGCAGAGATCGCAATATAGTGCCCTATCAATTCCCAACAGCCCAAATGGGGGGCAGCCAATATGACACCCTTACCCCTTTGCAACGCCGCATCCAGATACTCACGCCCCTCTACCTCGCGCACCAGACTCATCAACCGGCGGCCTGAGCCTGTCCACATCAGTGCGGTCTCCATAAACGTTTTTCCCGTCTCCTGCAGACTTTTTACCAATAGCCTCTCCCGCTGTTGGTCATCCAAATCGGGAAAACAGAGCTGTAAATTGCGCAGGCTGATGCGGCGATGGCGGTTTGGAAAGAGGCTGACAAGCCATCCTAATAAAAACCCGCTGCCGTGTAACAAGGGGAGAGGCAGGATGCCTAACAGGCGCAGCAACCAACCAAGCGGGCTATTCATTATCTCTCCGACGTTAGCTGTTGCGCCAGGTCACTCCCCTCTGCCATCAATGGCTTGAGGGTGTGGAGCAGATTGCGGAACAGATTCTTGTAGCGCCTCTCCTCACTGGCCAGTATCGCTTTGTAGTGCTGACGCTCGGTCGGTTTGGCAAAACAGGCGGGGCAGTTATCGGGCACCACCGGCAGGTAGGCATTCTCAGCAAAGGAGGTGGTCTGCCGCTCACGTACATAGACGAAGGGGCGGATAATGCGCAGATCCCCCTTATCATTCACATAGTGCGCCTTCATGGTACCGAGCTGGCCACGATGGAAGGCCGACATCAGAAAGCTCTCGGCCAGGTCGTCCAGATGCTGCCCAAGGGCAATGACATTGTACCCCTCGCGGCGTGCCACGCTGTAGATAATGCCGCGCTTCAGGCGCGAACAGAAGGCACAGAAGGAGAAGCTCGGGTCATCCAGATGCTGCTCCGCCTCCTCAGCGATCGGCTGGGCATCGTAGAAGTAGGGCACCCCCAGCTCAGCCAGATAGGGTTTGAGTACCGAGGGGTCAAAGCCGGGGATCTGTGGGTCAACGGTGATCGCCGCCACCTCGAATTTCACCGGGGCATAGGTAGATAGGTGTTTTAACACGTGAAGCAGCGAGAGTGAGTCCTTACCCCCGGAGAGGCCAATGAGGATTCGATCACCCTCACGGATCATGCCAAAATCGGCAATCGCTCTACCCACCGGACGCATCAGCGCCTTCGGAGGGCGGATCTTGCCGGGAGGGAGCACCTGATCATCCTCAGGATTGTGACTTTCAATTTCACTCATGAAATAACCACAATGTTGACTCTGCTTAAAAAATTGGGTCATATGCTAACAGAATCATTATAAATGGAAGGAGAAGAAATCATGGGAGATTTCGCCGGCTTTGTTATTATTCTTCTGGGGCTCGCTTTTGTACTTATCTTTATGGGGATCAAGATCGTGCCTCAGGGGATGCAGTACACCGTCGAGCACTTCGGTGCCTACACCCAGACCCTGCTACCCGGTCTGCACTGGATCTTCCCGCTCATCAATCGTATCGGCTACAAGATGAACATGCGTGAGCAGGTGCTTGATGTCCCCTCACAGGAGGTGATCACCAAGGATAACGCCATGGTCACCGTTGACGGTGTAGTCTTCTTCCAGATCATGGATGCCGCCAAGGCGGCCTACGAGGTCAATCAGCTGGAGTACGCCTCCCTCAATCTCACCATGACCAACATTCGTACCGTGATGGGTTCGATGGACCTCGACGAACTGCTCTCACGCCGTGATGAGATCAATGCACAATTACTTGCTGTAGTAGACGAAGCGACCACCCCCTGGGGGGTAAAGGTGACCCGCATTGAGATTAAGGATATCTCCCCGCCTCACGATCTGGTCGATGCGATGGCCAAACAGATGAAGGCCGAACGACTCAAACGCGCCAATATTCTTGAAGCAGAGGGGATGCGCCAGTCGGAGATCCTGCGTGCCGAAGGTGAAAAACAGTCGGCGATCCTTGAAGCTGAGGGGCGGAAGGAGGCCGCCTTTCGTGATGCCGAGGCGCGCGAGCGCCTTGCGGAGGCGGAGGCTAAGGCAACCCTTATGGTCTCTCAGGCGATCGAAAAAGGGGACATCAATGCGGTCAATTACTTCGTTGCCACCAAGTATGTGGAGGCTCTGCAGAATATCGGCGTCGCTAACAACTCCAAACTTATCTTCATGCCGATGGAGGCCAGCGGTGTGATCGGCACCATCGGCGGCATCGCAGAACTTGCGAAAGATGCGCTGCAGACACGCTCCAGTAACAAGAGCGATGCTTCATGAGTGAATTAATCACAGGTATTAACCACTGGCACTGGTGGATTCTCGGCGTAGCCCTGCTCGCGCTGGAGGTACTGGCACCTGGTGCCTTTTTCCTCTGGATGGGTATCTCCGCCGTCGTTGTCGGCCTGTTGCTTCTGGCGCTACCCGAAATGGGCTGGGAATATCAGATTTTTTTCTTTGCCATCTTCTCTATGGCCTCGATCTTCCTGTGGCGCCGTTATTTTAGGAGCCACCCTGTAAGCAGCGACCACCCCACCCTTAATCTCCGTGGTGCCCAATATATCGGTCGTGTCTTCACCCTGGATGAGCCCATTGTGAATGGGCTGGGAAAGGTGCGGGTCGATGATTCCACCTGGAAGATCAGCGGTGAGGACTGTGCTGCTGGTAGTAAGGTGCGGGTGATCGGTGTAGATGGCGTGGTCTTTAAGGTGGAGAGCGTAGTGGAATGAGTAGCAGCGCACCCATGCTGAGACATCTTAGCCCAACGCAGGCCTATGAACTGCTCCAGCAGAACCCTCGTGCAATTCTTGTTGATGTACGCTCCAATATGGAGTTTCTCTTTGTCGGCCATCCAACTGGGGCTATCCACATCCCCTGGATAGATGAACCGGACTGGAATATTAACCCCAACTTTGTACGTCAGATCCGCGAGTTACTGCTGGGCGGAATCATCTGCGATGAGGGCGATGGCTGTGCCCCGGTTATACTCATCTGTCGTAGCGGCAAACGGTCGGTAGAGGCTGGAAATGCACTGGTCGATGCAGGATTTCGTGACGTCTACAATGTACTTGATGGTTTCGAGGGCGAACTGGACGAGAATCATCATCGCAGTAGCCTTGGAGGCTGGCGCCGCGACGGCCTGCCGTGGGAACAGTGTTAATTAATCAAAATAACAATAATCGGATAATATAATAATGGATAGAGACAATATTCCGGCATACACATCCAATCTGACCAGAAACTATTCTATTGCCAGTCTGGCAGGAATTGTTATCGTTGCCGTCACGCTTGTCTATTTTTATCAACATCTAGCTACTCATTCGCTTACTCAACGTGAGAGTCAGTTTAATAGTGATCTGGCACGAACATTAGGGAATACCATCTGGACAAAGTATTCGAATTTCTTCTGGCACTCTTCTGAAATGAGTGCTGATGAACTCTCATCATCCAGAGTGATTGAGCAGATTGAACGCGATATCCGCAACAAGACTTTAGGACTCAGAGTACTCCAGGTGAAGATCTACAATCTGAATGGAAAGATAATCTTTTCGACTCATCCTAGTCAGATTGGAGATAACGAATATGACAATCGCGGGGTTAAGGCTGCGCTCACTGGAAGAACTATCAGTGAGGTTAGTTTCCGTGATTCACTATCATCACTTGAGGGTGAGATTTTCGATAGAAATGTTATTACCTCATATGTACCCATTCGTCGATCTTTTGATCAACCCGTTGAGGGTGTATTTGAGATCTATACCGACATTACACCTCTACTGGCAGATGTTGACAAAACCAGTTCTCAAATTTTACTGGTAATTACAGCACTGATGATGGTGCTCTTTCTCTTTTTGATGCTTTTTGTTCGTCGTGCTCACATGATTATTCGATCACATGAAGAAGCGCATGAAATCGAACAGAAACAGCGAATTGACTATCTGGAGTATCATGACGAAGTCACCGGCCTTCTCAATCGAAAGGGCTTGTTGCGTCAAATTCATCATCATCTTACGACAGAACATATCGAGGGTGTAGGCGTTGGAGTTATTGCACTTAAATTACGCAATCTTTCAGCAATCAGTGGCGGCTTAGGCCATCAACGTGTAATTCACCTGTTACGACTTGTTTCCGGACGTATCAGTAGTTGCGCCACCGGTACACAAAACATCAGTCACCTTGATAGTAGCGAATTTGTTCTAATTATTGAAAATCTGATCTCTGAAACAGAACTCGATTTCATGGTAGACAAATTATCACAACTCTTTGCCGAGCCTTTTGTCCTCGACCACAGCAGCATCACACTTTCTATATCGATCGGTGCTGACTGCTCATGGGGCGGCAAAAGCCACGAGGCACTCGTTAACAGTGCCCTACTGGCCTTAACCGAGTGCAAGGTCAAAAATCGTCAATATGTCCGTTACGATGAGAGCATGGAACTCTCCAGGATTGAGAGCCTAACCTTTGAAGTTGAAATTAGTCGAGCACTTCAGGAGCATGAATTTGCCCTCTACTATCAACCAAAGATCAATCTAACGACTGGAGAGGTCTCTGGTATGGAGGCGCTGGTTCGGTGGCATCACCCCAAACGCGGAGTTCTCTCGCCTAATAGTTTTATCGGTCTGTTGGAAGAGCGGGGCTATATTGTCGACCTTGGAAACTGGCTTATTGAGGAGGCCTGCAGGCAGTGCAAGCGCTGGCATAACGATGGTCAATCGAATCTACGTGTTGCAGTTAACGTATCTTTAAAACAGTTGCAGTTCCCCGGTTTTTTACAGTCGGTTGTCGATGCAATTGAGATAAGTGGCATCGAACCGCGTTATCTCGAACTGGAGTTAACAGAAAGTATGTTGGCCGATGATACAGAAGTAATTCTTGATGTAATGAAGAACCTGAAGAAGATGGGCGTTCTGCTCTCGATCGATGACTTCGGCACCGGATACTCCTCCTTAAGCTATCTTATGCACTACCCCTTCGACTATATCAAAATTGATCGCAGTTTTATCAGAGACATGATGCATAACCGTGATCACGCAATCCTCACCAATGCCATTATTGCCATGGCCAAGAGTCTCAACCTTGGTGTTGTTGCAGAGGGTGTTGAGACCCAACAGCAGTTACACCGGGTACGCGAGATGGGATGTGATGAGGTACAGGGCTTCTACTTCAGTCAGGCAGTTGAACCACGAAAGTTTATGTACGTTGTTAGCGGTATTAATGAAGCCGCCGCTGATGTCACAAACCTTTAGAAACTACGAAATACAAAGTGCACGGCTAACAGCGTCATAATAAAGATAAACGCCTCCTTGAGCAGACGGTCATTAATAACACGAGATAGTCGTGCACCGATCGGTGCACCAATTACTGTGCCTACAACTCCCCACGTTACATAATCGAAATTTACCTCTGTAATCCGGCTAACGTGAATTATTGATGAGACCAGCGCCAGCAGTAGCATCATTGGTACAACAATCGCCACAGCCCTGCTCATGCTAAGACGCAACCGATCGCGTAACACCGGGATCAACCATTCGCCAATACCAAGTGAGAGTAATCCCATAATAAATCCAAACACTCCAGGCACCGGTAACAGCTGTCCAATCTTGCCATCTTGCTTGATCCCCTCACCTCCAGCCTCAACCTCGGTATTACGTGCCACAAACATCAATGCCAGCATCATCGCCATAATACCAAGGATCAGGCGCAGGTTATCTTCGTCAATATAGTGGGTACCAAAACTACCAATAATAATTCCGGGTAAAGCAACGGCGGCCAGTATAAATGAGAGCTTCAGATTGGTCTGACCGCTACGCCAGAAAGCTGTGGCTCCTGAAGCGAGACCAAATACCTGTATGATCAACGAATATGTCACCGCCTCAACTGGAGATAGACCATAGACCACGATAAGTAGTGGTGCCCACAGAATACCCCCACCAATCCCAACCGCCATAACCACGATAGAGATCATGATTCCACATAAAACCAGAATAATGGCGCTGATCACCGACTATTTCTCCGCACCGAGTAAGGTGATTTCATTCAAAAACTGTTGCAGCATGGCAATCTCTCTGTGCATCGACTCAAGCTCATCCTTAGTTGTTAAAACATCACTCTCCATCTTCTCAGTCGCCCTGTGCAAAGATTTTTCCAGCTCCTCACAGGTTGCCATGGTCAGTGACGCCAGCTCCTGAAAATTACTGGTCAGCTCATTAATAGCCTGACCCAGTTCACCAATCTCATCTTTCTGTTCAATCTCAATGTAGTGGCTAAGATCTCCCTGATTAATCGCCTGCGAGATGAGAATCATCTTTCCCAGGGGCAGGGTAATGTTCTTAATAAACATCAGCATAACGATCGCCGCTACACCAGAGAGCATGACGAACATAATCACAATCTTGTCGCGTAGATCGGCAATCGCCGGAGGAAAATCATTAATTGTCTGCTCATTGCCACTGGCCACATACTCGGCATAGAGCGTTTTCAGGTAATCGATATCAGAGAGTTGCAGGTAAAATTCGAACCCGATCAGAATCGCAGCAATGGCGATTAACAGAAAGTAGTTCATCATCTTGAGTTCAAGTTTTCCGATTCTCACACCAGCCACCTCGCGGCAATGTTCTATCTTCCTGGTACAACACCACTCTAGATATGGCTCGCAGCATAGCCGATCAAGCCCGCTATGCAAGCGCTATACGGTAAACTCACCCTGCCACTGACCAGATCGATGGTCAATTTGTAGTAGTGACGGTCGCATCTGTCTTGCTCCCTGAGTCTCATACTCCATCGCAATCGGATAGGATGAAGCAAACTCAACCGGGTCACAGCTATTGGCTTGTACGGTACGGAATACCACGTGGAGCTTATCATTTACCTCTACTGACGCCACATTCTCATCCCTCGGTTGCAGATTAAAGAGTACCCGCTTTTTTACCACGCAACTGAAGTAGAGCTGCATCTCCACCACCAACGGGGCCGATTGCTCTCTCAGTTTACGCTCCGCTCGCTCCGTCCAGATAACTGTCATATGCCCCTCTCGTAGCTGGATATCGCTTCTATGTCGCCAGGGATTTAGCCAGCGGTCAATCATCTCTATCGGGTCAGGAAGCTCGAAGTAACTGTTTTTCATACTCATTTTCTCTTTTCACCCCCGTATGGCCCGTATCAGTACTTGATCTTCACTGGGATTATAGCTATATATAAACGAACGTTCACTTATATTTCAGTAAACGTCCACAGCACCAAACTAAGATGGCCTCAGGCCTTACACTATAAGGAGCACAACATGAATACGATTCAACATGAGCTGGATGCCAGCGGACTTAACTGTCCACTTCCAATCCTTCGGGCAAAAAAGACCATCGCCACCCTAAGCAGTGGTGATGTCGTAAAGATCATTGCCACCGATCCAGGCTCTGTAAAGGACTTTGAGGCCTTCTGTCGACAAACGGGCAATGAGTTGATCAGCTCAGCAGAGGCGGACGGAAAATTTGAGTTCCAGATCCGCAAAAACTGACAGCACTGCCAGGGAGGGCGCACTCATCACCGCTACAGGTAAGACTTATGGCCAGACGCATGAAGGCGGCAGAGCGCCGCACCTCTATTATCGCTGTAGCAAAGATCCTTTTCGCAGATAAGGGTTACCACGGCGTCTCTGTTGACGAGATCGCCCGGCGAGTTGGTGTCAGCCCTGCCGTTCTCTACCAGCACTTCGCCTCCAAAGAGGCCCTCTACGAGGGGGTACTCGACTCAATCGCCGCACCTCGTGAGACCTATGTCGAGGCCGCACTCAACGGCCCCGATGATTTTGCCAGTGTCCTCTCACGTATGACCCATGTCTTTATCGATCGGGTAGAACAGGACCCCGACTATTTTCGCATGGAACTGCAGAGTGCCCTGGAGGGAGGTACTGAGGCCAAGCGTTTCTTTGCAAGTCGTTGGCAGTCAATCGCCGATTATATCGAGTACAGTTTGCGCGAACTGGCACTTGTACAGCGCGTCTCAGTCGTCAATGAGCGCACCGCCACCCTGCTATATCAGGGTTTGATCCGTGAGGCTGTCTACAATAAGTGCATTCTCAACTCGGAGCGCTACAAGGAGGTCACACTACAGGAGCTGGTTCGTCAACTACTGCAACTCTTCTTTCACGCCGTTGACTATAAGGCGTGACAAACGCTATCCCCAGTATAAAGGTATTATTTTATTCCTGTTTCACAGATACTTATCGCCAATCAGACCTGCATCGCCCTTAACACAATTGGGACCACCTGAGATCTTACCGAGGTAACCATGGCCAGTGGGATATTTGCCATTCTTGATGACATAGCCATGCTGCTGGATGACACAGCCGCCATGAGCAAGATTGCGGCAAAGAAAACCGCCGGGCTGCTGGGGGATGACCTGGCGGTCAACGCAGAGAAGGCAACCGGATTTCATGCCAGTCGCGAGCTGCCCGTCATCTGGGCCATCACCAAGGGTTCCATCGTCAACAAACTGATAATTCTTCCCATTACCTTTCTGCTAAGTGCCTACCTGCCATGGCTAATCGTCCCCATCTTATTAATCGGTGGCGCCTACCTCAGTTATGAGGGGGTCGAGAAGGTGGTGCATATGCTTAGCGGCCATCACAATGAGAAGGTGGCAGCCCGTGAAACCAGCAATCGAGAGGAGTTACTACAACAGGAGGCCGATAAGATTAAATCAGCCGTGCGCACCGACTTTATCCTCTCCATCGAGATCATCGTTATCTCACTAAGTGTGGTTATAGAGGAGTCGATGGCGGTACAGCTACTGGTGGTGAGCCTTATAGCCCTGCTTGCCACGGCGGGTGTTTACGGCCTGGTGGCATTATTGGTTCGTATGGATGATGCCGGTTTTCACCTGATCGAACGTGCGCGAGGGCATCGGGGTCTGAGCGCAGCACTGTTCAAGGAGGTCGGGCAACTGCTGGTTCTCTCCCTGCCCTATGTGATACGGCTACTCGGTCTTGTAGGTACCGTTGCCATGCTTTTGGTCGGCGGTGGCATGTTTGTTCACAACATCGACGCCTTGCATCACGCCCTCAGTGTACTGCCTGCCCTGCTCTCTGATCTTTTGATGGGTATCGCGGTCGGTGCCATTGTACTGGGGGCCGTCAGGCTTTTGCTACACCTGCGGCCCACCGCAAAATAGCCATCCGGCAATCTACATCCGCATCTTGCTCCAGGCACCCTCTGTATTACGACAGGCGGTGGAACGTTCACTATCGCTACCCTTCGCACCCTGGTACTCGGTGATATAGTCGCGGCAGTCAAGGCCATTCTCCTGATAGGTGCGGAGCGGCGTTACGCTGTATTCTCCACTTCCGTTATCTGCCGCCCACTGCACGGTCTTATTGTCCGCGGCCTGCTCCAGTACCTGTCCGGTGCAGCTCTGATCTGCCTTGTCCATCGACTTGCCGATCTCATGGCCAACCACACCGCCAATCACCACACCTAACACAGTAGAGATCTCGCGGTTATTTTTATCACCCGCCTTGTTACCGATCGCACCACCGATAATACCACCAACAACAGCACCGATAGCATCACGATTACAGGTACCCTGCTCAATTCCCACATCCACTGTTGCCGCCCCGTTACTTACCATCACATGAGTACCGCCATGCTCAATCACGGCTACCTCTTCATGCCCACCCTCATATGCGTCCTCACCCTGCTTACCGCGCCAGCCGTGTGCTGGAGCCCATGGAGGGGGGCCGCCTGCACCATGGCCACCATGTCCGGAGTGCTCACGTTCACTCTCGTAATCCGATTTGTGCTTGTGCTTATCCTTATTCTTGCCCTTCCCCTGTTCTTCACTGCGGCACTTCGATTTTCCTTTCTGTCCAGAACAATCTTCATAGCCATCTCGCTGATGCTTATCCTTATCGGCCATCGCCACCATGGGCAGAGACAACAGCGCGGATAACAGGATACCGGTCACACCATTCACAAACTTCATATTACTCCCCTTAGTCCAAGTCCTACTTGCATAAGTATGACAGTGTATTTTACAGTTTTGCTCGCCAGACAGGCAAAATGTGACCCCTGCCACATTAATGACAAACTCGATTACATTACGCCGAGTCTTTCTGAATGAGTACTTTAATGCGGATCCGCATCATGCGAAGAAGGGGCAAAACATATCCATCAGAGTGCGAGTGTACGCCGACCGCACCGGACCCTCACTAGCTCTCTGGTCATCAAAACTCAAATGTGGGAGTAACACAGACCGGCTATGGCAAACATTTTGTTCTCCATAACCGGCCTGTCACTCATTTAGGGGACAATGCGAACGTTATCACTACCGCGGATAGGCGTATCCTGGCCATCGATAACAGCTCTACCTGTAAGGGTAGCCGCCGTAGCATCCGACGGAAGAGACATCTCGCCGATAGCAAAATGTCCTAACAAATCAGGGTGACCATCACCATTACTATCAGTAATGCTGTAGTGCATTTTTCCCTTCTTGTTGCTATTCAGTGGCGCAGCCTCAATACGCAGTGTTTCAGGAATAACACTCATAACATCAAACTGGTCTGACCCCAGAATCACAACCGGTAGTGCCCCCCTGGCACTGAGGTTAAGTGTATTGCTATCACTGCCGGGACGAATATCAATCGTTACCGCCACCTCACGGTAAGCATTCACTACACTCTCCACGCTAACGCTTGTGCCATCTGCAGTGGTGGTCAACGAAGTGATACTGTTATCACCTACTACAAGGTGCGGGGCAACATCGATAGAACTAATCACCAAGCTACCGGGCTCATTACCGTTCTGCTCAGCAAGCAAGGTCCCATTAATACTCAGAGAAAGATGATTAATCGTCGTGGTAAGTACCTCCGGCAGGGTTGTCGAGAGGTTCGCAGGATCACTCACCACTGTACAACTTCCACCGGTATCGGAGGCCATAATCCCCAGAGGTTGATTTAAGGCACATCCACCCGCCGTACTGTAACCAACCGCGAAGGTATTGATAATGGCCCCATTCGCAACTGTGGCAGGAAGTGCATCGGGTGCCAGATAGTCACCCCTTGTGGGCATGCCGTCTGAGACAAAAGTAACAAGATTTATCTCACCCTGAGGCTGCTGGGCAATAAGCTCATTAACGGCCTCCAGTGCAAGCTGATAGTTGGTGTAAAGGTCCATCCGGGGACTCTGGGTGAAGAGCCTTACTCCATGAGTAACCTCTGTACTAAGCACTACCTCCTGAAAATCGCTAATACCGTTTCCATTCACATCAGCCAACGGTGAAGATGCAAACGGCTGTATGCCTTCAAGTGGCACAAGGTCAGCGGTATAAACTTCTAGCAACTGCTGCTGAGTGTTGCTTTCAACTCTGGCACCAGCAAATACCACATAGGCAATCTCAGTATTGGCAGCATCTCCAATACTGTTATTAAGCGCGATCAATCCGGCTCGTGCCGCGGTTAGCTTAGGAAGAGTCATACTGCCAGAGATGTCTAACACGTAATAGATATTTACCGGTGTAGGAGGTGCTACACCGAGCGTCGCGGCAGTTGCAACGGGCAGTGCACCAGATCCAATCAACATATCCGTTACCGGCACATCAAGCTGCAGCTCCAACCCCTGGCCAGTTGTTGTGGTCGTTATGGCAGATTCAATGGCATGGGTTTCAATCGCCAGCGTTGCAGCTAACGCCCCTATAGTGAATAGTAGTGTTTTCATTGCATGAGTCCTTTTCATCGTTAAAATCTGGGCGAATTTTAACAAATATTATTCCCACACAAAAACCAGTTTTGTTTATGCGGTGAAGATTTTTTTCATGAAAAAACATACTGCTTTTATTGGGTATAACTGATAATAAGTTGATTTCAGACCTACGCTTCAAGCCATACATGGCAAACAGGCATCTAGTGGTCTTTTCAACTCATTTCCCGGTAGTGATAATCTGATAGCGTAGTATCGAAGTAATACAGTATGGTACTCAACTGTGGATACGACTTCGCTCTCTGGAGCGAAGTGCAACCTTTGCGATAAATAGGAATTTATTAAACTCGTTAAGTTCTTCTTTATCCATTGGATAGAAGGCAAGTCCAAACTGAGTATCACTCTTCCAGGTCACCTTCGCATCTAACGTGAACTCCTTACGATCGCGAACACCTGATGTGATCAGCCTCAGTGTAATGCGATTTCCCTTGCGAAGTGAATCTTCTTTATTTGGAATGTTTACGCCAGTCAGCCCAATATTTTTTACCTTGCAGACAAATAACGGTTCACTATCATTTGCCTTGCGGTATACCTCGGTATGTATACCGATGCTATAGCGGTACTGTTCTCGTTGTTCCTTTTCAATCATAGCAACCCAACCGTTTGATTCCATTTTTAAATCCAGATCAGGATAGAGCTTTTATGGTAGAAGTCACATCTCTGTAATATTGCAAATTTTCCGCAATACGGACGTTACATAGTGAGAATATATAGTACTAATTACAAGTCTGGAATACCACGTTGTATCAGATTACAGTGCGCGACTATAATTACAGTTAATTTTCAATGTCTTACACGATCTGACAGCACGATTTACTGCTCACTTATGTCACTCTTATACCTCTCACAACTTTTTTATCTAACCTTTGCATTACCACGTACTGTTAATTGGCCCCCTCAAACCGTAACTGCCTCCACGCCTCATAGACAAATACCGCCGCAGCGTTGGAGAGATTCAGGCTGCGACTCTCCGGCTGCATCGGCAGCCTTAATAATTGTTCCGGTTTCATCTCATCAAGCATCTCCTGTGGTAGCCCTCGGGTCTCGGGACCGAACAGCAGGGCGTCTCCCGGCTGGTATGCCACCTCACTGTAGAGGCGTTTACCGCGGGTGGTGCAGGCGTAGATCGTTCCCGGTTTTATAACTTCGATAAATTCAGCCAATGAATCGTAGACCTTGAGCTCGGCGAACTCGTGGTAGTCGAGCCCGGCGCGGCGCAACCGTTTGTCGTCCAGCTCAAAACCGAGGGGTTTGATCAGGTGGAGGGCAAAACCGGTGTTGGCGCAGAGGCGGATGATGTTGCCGGTATTGGGGGGGATCTCCGGCTGGAACAGGACTACATGTAGCATCTTAGCAGCTCCTCACGATCTCAGAGATGGAGGAAGCCGGCCCGCCGATGAGGTAGAATCGCCCCTCTGTAACAGTTATCTCAGGTGAGGCGATGAATAAGGCAGACAAGGCGATGCTGGCGAGTGAGTTTTGCGGCATGCAGTTTGATACCCCGTTGGTGCTGCTCTCTGGTTGTGTCGGTTTTGGCGAAGAGTATACGCGGGTAGAGGGCTTTTCCAACCGCGACGTGGGGGCCGTCTGCCTCAAGGGGACCACTCTGGAGCCGCGCCTCGGCAATCAGCCGCACCGTGTCTATGAGACCCCGATGGGGATGCTCAACGCCATCGGCCTGCAGAATCCCGGTGCGGAGTATGTGATCAACCAGATCCTGCCTACCCTCGATTTTGAGGAGACCCGCTTTATCGCCAATATCGCCGGCTCCACCATCGAGGACTACATCGGTGTGGCCAAACTCTTCGATGACTCCCCGGTCGATGCCATCGAACTCAATATCTCCTGCCCCAACGTGAAGGAGGGGGGGGTCGCCTTTGGCAATGACCCCGAAATGTCGGCCCGGGTGGTTGAGGCAGTGCGCGCAGTCACCAGTAAGCCACTGATCACCAAGCTCTCTCCCAATCAGACTGATATTGCCGGTAATGCCCGCCGCTGCATCGAGGCGGGCACCGACGCCTTTGCGGTGATCAACACCCTGATGGGAATGGCGATCGATATCGAGAGCCGTTCTACCATCCTCGGAAATAATCAGGGTGGCCTCTCCGGCCCTGCGATCAAGCCGGTGGCGCTGCTCAAGACCCACCAGGTCTATCAGGTGTGCCGTGATCACAATATTCCGATCATCGGTCAGGGGGGGATCACCACCGCCGAGGACGCCATTGAGTTTCTCATCGCCGGGGCCAGCGCGGTGGGGATTGGCACCTCACTCTTTTACGACCCGCTGGTCTGCCCGAAGATTAATCAGGGAATCGCCGACTACCTGAAGCGCCACGATATGACCGCAGTCTCGCAGCTGATCGGCACCCTCACCCTCAACGACAACCTCTCCGCCTGCGGTTGTAAATAGGGATTTCGCCTCAATATCTTGCCCTATCTAGCTGGGTTTCGATGCCCCCTCGCATTGAGACCCTGTATAACATGGGCAAGAGGTGAGGCAAATCGTGATCCCACGCAAGAAGATTCGTATCGGCGATCTGCTGGTCGAACACAAGGTGATCTCGGAAAACCAGCTAATGCAGGCGCTGGCCGAGCAGAAGAGGAGTGGCCACAAGCTGGGCCGCAGCCTGATTGAGCTGGGCTTTATCAGCGAAGAGCAGCTACTGGAGTTTCTCTCACGCCAGCTGCAGATCCCCTACATTGACCTGAAACACTACAAGTACAAAGCCGAGACGGTGCGTCTGGTACCCGAAACCACCGCACGCCGCTACCGCATTGTCGCCCTCGATGATAGCCAGGAGAGCATCCTCATCGGTATGGCCGACCCGACCGATATCTTCGCCCTCGATGAGCTGAGCCGTATCCTGCGCCGCCCGATCCGCCAGGCAGTGGTACGCGAATCTGACCTGCTGCGCACCATCGACAGCGTCTATCGCAAGACCGATGAGATCAGCTCACTGGCCGAGGAGTTGAGTGAGGAGCTCTCCGAGACCGACTTCGATATCGACCAGCTGCTACAGGCCTCCGATGTCAGCGAGGCCCCGGTGGTCAAACTGCTGCAGTCGATCTTTGAAGATGCGATACAGATTGGCGCCTCCGATATCCACATCGAGCCCGACGAGCATGTACTGCGCATCCGCCAGCGTGTCGACGGGGTGCTCAATGAGCAGGTGATGAAAGAGAAACGCATCGCCGGGGCACTGGTCTCTCGACTCAAACTGATGTCGGGCCTCGATATCTCCGAACGCCGCCTGCCACAGGATGGGCGCTTTAATATTCGCGTTAAAGACAAACCCATCGACGTGCGCGTCTCGACCATGCCTATCTCGTTCGGTGAGTCGGTGGTGATGCGCCTGCTCGACCAGTCGGGCGGCAACCTCAATCTCGATGTCGTCGGTATGCCTGCGCGGCTACTGGAGCGCTTTCGCAAGAACATTCGCAAACCGCACGGTATGGTGCTGGTAACCGGCCCTACCGGTTCGGGTAAGACCACCTCTCTCTATGGCGCGCTGAATGAGCTTAACGCCGCCGAGAAGAAGATCATCACCGTGGAGGACCCGGTGGAGTACCGCCTGCAGCGGGTCAATCAGGTGCAGGTAAATGCCAAGATTGGTCTCACCTTCGCCAGCGTGTTACGTACCGCCCTGCGCCAGGACCCGGACGTGGTACTGGTCGGCGAGATCCGCGATCAGGAGACCGCCGAGATCGCCCTGCGCGCCTCCATCACCGGCCACCTGGTGCTCTCCACCCTGCACACCAATGATGCGGTCTCCACAGCCATCCGACTGCTCGACATGGGAATACCCGGCTATATGGTTGCCACCTCACTGGAGGCGATTGTGGCGCAACGCCTGGTGCGCCGTATCTGTGAGGGCTGCGCAACCCATTACGAACCGACGGTACAGGAACGCGCCTGGCTGAAAAATATGCTCCCACGAGGTATCGACACGGTACGACTGAAACACGGCACCGGCTGCCCCCACTGCAACAACACCGGCTACCGCGGGCGGGTTGGTGTGTTTGAGTTGCTGGAGCTGGATGAGCGGATGGCCGATGCGCTACGCAGCAACGACTCTGCCGCCTTCTCGCGCGCCGCCTCCGCCAACCCGAACTACCGTACCCTGGCACAGAATGCGCTGGATGACGCCCTGAAGGGGATCACCACCCTGGAGGAGGTGCTGCGCGTCTCCAGTGAGGGGGAGCTGCTTGAGGGTGAAGAGGAGACACCTCACACCTACGAAGTAGTTGCGAGTGAGGCCTGATGCCACTCTTTCTCTACAGGGCGCGTAACGGACGCGGCGAGGCGGTGAAGGGGAAGATTGAGGCCCCATCCTCCGATGCCGTTGCCAGCCAGTTGATTAACAGCGGCATCACCCCGCTGGAGATCAGTGAGAGTGCGGCCAATGACGATTTTCTTGCCGAGCTGCGCGCCAGACTCTCCAGCAAACCGCCTACCATTGATGACCTGATCCTCTTCTGTCGACAGATGTATACCCTCAATAAGGCCGGTGTGCCGATCACACGCGGTATCACCGGCCTGCAGGAGTCGACAAAAAATATCCTGCTCGCCGAGTCGCTCAAGCGTATCCTGCTGGAGCTGGAGTCGGGGCGTGAACTCTCCACCGCGATGGGGCAACAGGGCGACCTCTTCTCGCCGTTGATGATCAGTATGGTCAGGGTGGGGGAGAATACCGGTAAACTCGACGACGCCTTTCTGCAACTGTCGCAGTATCTGGAACTGGAGCGCGACACACGCAACCGCGTCAACGCCGCGCTACGCTACCCGATGCTCGTTATCGGAGCCATTGGTATAGCCGTCGCGGTACTCAATGTCTTTGTCATTCCCGCCTTTGCCGGGGTCTTCAGTCAGATGGGGCAGGAGCTGCCATGGCAAACCGTCGCCCTGATCACCGTCTCTGATCTTACCGTCAACTACTGGCCACACATACTCGCTGCACTGGCAGCCGCCATCTATGGTTTTAACAACTACATCAAAACCGAGAGGGGAAAATACCGGTGGGACCGAGCCAAACTCAGCTTTCCCATCATCGGTAGCATCATCAAGCGTGCACTGCTGTCACGCTTCGCCCGCACCTTTGCTATGGCGGCACGCTCCGGCGTGCCACTGATCCAGACCCTTACCGTCGTCTCCAGGGCGGTGGACAACGATTTTGTCGCCGACAAGGTGCTGAGTATGCGCAACGGTATTGAGCGTGGCGATTCACTCACCCGCACCGCCATCGCCACCGACCTCTTTACCCCGCTGGTACTGCAGATGCTCAACGTCGGTGAAGAGACCGGTGCCGTTGATGAGATGATGGATGAGGTGGCTGACTACTATGAGCGCGAGGTCGACTACGAGTTGAAAAACATCAGCTCAGCGATTGAACCCATATTGATCGTTGCCGTCGGCATTCTTGTGCTGATCCTCGCCCTCGGTATCTTCCTGCCGATGTGGGAGATCACCAACATCGCCAAAAGATAGGGCACGATGATCAACGCCGGCCCCTTCTCGGAGCAGGATATCAAACTCTTTCGTACCATTATCCTGCTGGTACTACTGCTTATATTCATTGCCACCGCAACCAGTAAGATCTGGGAGCTGCGTGTGGCCGCAGAACGCACCGGGGTTACCCATACCCTGGCGGCACTGCGCGGCGCCCTCGGTATTCACCTCAGCAAGAGTGTGATTCGAGATGGTCTGCAGTCACTCGCATCTCTGCACCACAGTAATCCCATAAAACTATTGCAGCAACCGGAGGGGGAGATGCCCTACAGCCTCCCTTCCGGAATCGTCCCGCAAAATTATCTTGGCGAATTTCATAGCGATGAGGCCCCTGAGGGTGAGGGGGTCTGGTACTTTGACCTTGATCTGGGGGTGTTGGTCTACCGGGTAAATTTCGACGACTACTTTTATAGCAGTAACACGCTGGCTCCCAATCTCGCCCGCTATCAGTTACGGGTTCGTTTCGATGACCTGAACCGTAACGGCCGTTTTGACCCGGCGTTTGAAAAGGTGATGAATATCGCGCTAGAAGCGCTCGACCACTACAGCTGGCTAAACGAACCTCATCAACCTCCCATCATGGTCAGTCACCGATAGCTTCCTTCCGATCCAATCACATCACTTGCGCCTCATGGCGTTGAACACTACAGTGGAACTGTTAGATAAATTCGACAGGAGTCGCCATGAGGGCAGTGATCTGGACGGCATATGGCCCACCTGAGGTGTTACAGGTTCAACGGGTTGAGAGACCATCACCGGGAAAAAATCAGGTATTAATAAAGATCCACGCCACCACGGTTGAGACCGGTGATTGTGAGCTGAGACGCTATCAAATCCATAACGGTCTTTATTCGCTGTTTCGCCCCTACTTTGGCCTGTTCAAACCTCGGCTCCTCAAGGTTCTCGGTCAACAGCTCTCTGGTGAGATCGAATCTGTCGGCTCTGCAGTCACCCGTTTTAAACCCGGTGACCGTGTGCTGGCCGCGGTGATGACCATGGGCACCACCTGTGAGTATCTCTGTCTTGATGAGAAGGATTGTATCGTACCCAAACCCGACGCCCTCTCTTACGAAGAGGCGGCTGCACTCTCCGTTGGTGGCCTGAATGCACTCCATTTTCTCAATCAGGGCGATATTCATCCCGGAGATCGTGTCTTGATTTATGGTTCAAGCGGCACAATCGGTACCTTTGCCGTTCAGCTGGCGAAGCATTTTGGTGCCGAGGTCACTGCGGTCTGCAGTGCGGCTAAGAGTGAACTGGTTAGAGGTTTGGGTGCCGATCACCTTATCGACTATCAGAAAGAGCATATTGGAGACGCACCCCAACCGTTTGATGTGATCTTCGACACCATCGGCAAGAGTCCCTATCAGGAGTCTCTTGATGTTCTCAATCCCGGTGGTATCTATCTGCTTGCAAATCCCACTTTTCACCAGCAGATGCGATCCTATTGGACCAATATTACTACCAACAAACGCACCACCTGCCAGCTTGCCCGTTATGATCTCGATTCACTCCACTACCTCACACATTTGGTGGTGCAGGGTGCATTGAAGGTGGTGATAGATCGCTGTTTTCGAATGGATGAGATCGTCGCTGCACACCACTATGTGGAGCAGGGACATAAGAGCGGTAATGTGGTGGTAACGATTGTTGAGGGTGAGACCGATTAGCCGTGCAGTTCACTCCAGTTCCACGTCCTCTTTATCCTGTTGCCGCCGAGTGGATAGTACTCCACCCGCATCTGCGGCAACGTCAGGATGGCACAGCTGTGGTTGTAGGCGGTGCTGCCGGGATTGATCACCAGCACACTCCCCAGAATGATGTCGTAGACCTGATGGGTGTGTCCCAGGATCAGTACATCGTAAGCAAAATTGCCGAGCCTCTTGTTCCACTCATCGACCACGGACGGGATCACGTCACCCGCCGGATCAAGAAGACGTAACCCCTGTGTGATTTGATCGGGCGGCTCGGCATGCACCATGTAGAGAGAGACCCCCTCCAGCGTCAGGGTGAGATGGTCAGCAAGTCCATCGAGATAGCGGTAACTCTTTTCACTGCCGGAAAAATTCTCCCTCTCCAGCGACCACACCTCATGATTACCGCGTATCGCCTTCACCTGATGCCGCTCCAGCAGTTCGATGGTCTCATCGAGTTGCTCGTTATATCCGGCAATATCACCGGCACAGAGGATCGCCGTTACCCCCTGCTGGCGAAAGATCTCCAGCGCCTCTGCAACCGGTTGCGGGTCGGCGTGGGGGTCGCTAATCAATCCTATCTTTTGTGACATTACACCGTATTGATGCGATAGCAGGGGATATAGGTCTTGCCCGGCAGCTTCATCCGGTGCTGCTCAACAAACGAGGCAAGCAGGGCATCTAATCGCTTCATAATCTCCGCGTCACCGTTTAACTCAAAGTGGCCATGCTGTTCGATGGCGCGTATCCCCTCATCCTTGACGTTGCCAGCTACCACGCCGGAGAAGGCACGACGTAGATTCGCGGCGAGCAGGTGCGGCTCCTGCCCCTTGTGCAACTGCAGGTTGGCCATGTTTTCATGCGTGGGGATAAAGGGACGCTGAAACTCCTCGTCGATCTTCAACTTCCAGTTAAAGTAGTAGGCATCCCCATGCTCCTTGCGATACTCACGCACTTTGGCAATCCCCTCACGCATCGTCGCCGCCACCCTCTCCGGGTCATCAATAATAATGGTGTAACGTTTTTGCGCCGCACTACCGAGCGTCTCGCCTATGAACTGATCGATCTGCCGGAAGTACTCTTCATTCTGTGCCGCACCGGTCAACACTACGGGGAAGGGCATCTCACTGTTCTTCGGGTGGAGCAATATTCCGAGCAGGTAGAGGATCTCCTCCGCCGTTCCTGCACCACCTGGGAAGACCACAATACCGTGCCCCATTCGCACAAAGGCCTCCAGGCGCTTCTCGATATCGGGCAGAATCACCAGCTCATTGACGATCGGGTTTGGCGACTCGGCGGCGATGATCCCCGGCTCGGTAATACCCAGATACTTCCCGTCACTGATCCGCTGTTTGGAGTGTCCGATGGTCGCACCCTTCATCGGCCCCTTCATCGCGCCGGGGCCGCAGCCGGTGCAGATGTCGAGCCCGCGCAGCCCCATCTGGTAGCCCACCTCCTTGGTGTAGTCATACTCATCACGGGAGATGGAGTGGCCACCCCAGCAGACCACCAGATTCGGTTCACTGCGTGCCTGTACAATCCCGGCATTGCGCAGGATGTGAAACACCGCGCTGGTGATCCCATCCGAAGTGTTCATGTCAAAGGTAGAGTTGGTGTTGATCTCATCACTGACGTAGATCACATCACGCAGTACGGCGAAGAGTTGTTCGTTTATCCCGCGGATCATTTTGCCATCGACGAAGGCGTGGGCCGGTGCCCCCTTCAACTCCAGCTTGATGCCGCGCTCCTGCTGCACCACCCGAATCTCGAACGATTTGTAGCGCTCCAGCAGCTCCTTGCCATCATCCAGCGTGCTACCGCTATTGAGTACCGCCAGGGCGCAGTTGCGAAACAGGTTGTAGAGCCCCCCCTGAGTGGTATCGAGCAACTTGTTCACCTCCTGGCGCGACAACACCTCCAGGTGGCCGATGGGGCTGATGCAGGCATCCACCACTTCATATTTTGTCATGGTTATTCTCTTTGTTAGTTGTTACATGTTTAGCATAGGTGGCCCGATCCATATCAACCACCTCAACGGTGATCGACATTACCGGCCACTGCAGTTGGCGTATCGCCTCCAGTACCG
>JAOUQQ010000071.1 GCA_029879245.1 Chromatiales bacterium
TGATTGGCATCGGCTCGCCCGTTGAGGGTGACCGGACTGGCATGACACTGGTCGAACAGTTGCGTGACGATGTGATGTGGCAACAGCGCGAGGAGATCGAGTGGCTGGTGCTGGAGCGTCCGGGGGCGGCCTTGCTGCAATATTTCACAGGAGTAGAGACGCTCTGCCTCATTGATGCGCTGAAGGGGGCGGGGCCTGTGGTGCGTATCGATCAGAATGAGTTGCTGACGCAGGATAACGTCATCTCCAGTCACCACATCGGTGTGGCCGAGAGCCTGCAGCTGGCCGCCGCGTTACATCTGCTACCGCCACGTTTGGTACTCTACGGTGTGGGCGACCACCCCGAGAGTTATTCGCAACTCAGCGCAATGCTAAGTGAGGCGCTTGCACCCAACAGCACCGCGAATTAACGCGGGGTGTGTAGCGCCTCGAACCCCTCCCCCTGATGCAGGGTGAGCTGAGCGAACGGTATCACCCACTCCTCACGGTTACAGAGTCTCACCAGACTCTGCTGTACCAGTCGCGCGATGATGTAGTAGTTACCCGCCGCCTCGCCACTCATGGTGAGGTAGATGATGTAGTCGAGCGAGTTGGCCCCCGCCTCCTTGAACTCCACCAGCAGGTCGCTAACGTAGGCAGCCCAGGGGGAGGCGCGTAGCGCCTCCTCCACCGCAATCTTCATCTTTTGCGGCACCTCGTCGAGACAGATCGCCTGGTGGCGATAGTCGATACCGAAGGTAGTTGGGATCGCAAAGCCGTTGCGACTCAGGTTGCGAAACTCCGTCCCGAGAAATTCGCTGGTGTTGATTTGCACGGTGCTGCGTATCCTGCGCAGCTGTACATACTCAAGGGTGAGGCGCTCTACCTCGGCGATGCGCTCATCGGGGAGCATCAGAAACTCACCCACACGGCAGGGAAACCACTCCTCCTCATCGCCGGGGCGAGAGATGAGTTCACTGAGTGTGGCGAGCGGCAGACGGAAAAACCCCTCCAGTTCGGGATTGCGCAGGGTAGTGAAGGCGTTGACTGTACCGACGCGCAGAGGCAGGCCGTTGTAGATGACACGCTCCCCCTCACGTACGCTGCCGAAGTCGAGCAGGGTACGAACCTCGCGCACATATTTTGGCAGGGTCTGGCGCAGGGTCAGCCCCAGCATTACCACCACGATGAGGGTCAGGGCGAGCAGCATCAGGTCGTTGCGCAGATAGAAGACGATCAGCAGGGTCACCACCATCGCCAGTGAGGTCAGGGTGCGGTAGAGGTAGTGAATCGCGTGTTTGCGCCGGTGGCGCCTCCCCTTGCGCCGTGCCGCGGCGAGGGAGAGACGATGTCCTGCTGTTCTGAGCAGATGAGCCAGTAGCCAGACCAGTAGCAGGGCGACAACGGCGATGAGCAGGGTGAGGCCGCGCCCTTTAAAGAAGTGGTTGAGTGTTGCACCAATACTGCCCCAGACAGATCGTGTCTCACCGTGTAGTACCGCAAGCTGGTAGTGGGCCAGTTCTATCCCCGCTTTCAGATCGTGTTGGCGTTGTTGCCAGGTCTCGGTCATGTCCTTTAATTTTCTAGTCACCTCCTTTGAAGGTTTGGCGTTGTTCAGCGCCTCAATGGCGCTAAGGGCACGCTCAGTCTCACCCAGTTGTTGCTCCTGACGCTCGATGAGCTGGCGGATCTGCTCGATCTTGCGCGGCTTTTCGGTTATCTCCTTGAGGCTGCCGATGAGGGGGCGGGTGATCTCCAGCAACTCCTCCTTCCAGTCGAACTGTTCCTCCTGCTGCTCCGAGAAGACCGCCATATCGATACCGCCAAGAGCCACCTGCTCAAAGGAGCGGTTGAGTGCCTCGATGCTCTTCGGTAGCTCGGTGAGGCGCTGTTCGATGTGAGCCTTGCGCTCCTCGCTTTTGGTGGTGGCTAGCTCCTTGCGTAACGCCTCCATCTCCTGACGATGATTGAGCTGCTGCTCACGCAGTTGCGTCAGACGTGTTATGACATCATCACTGGGGGCTGCGACATCACCATTGGCGGGCGGGGGAGTGGTGGTCTCCTCGGCGTTTAGCAGCGGGGGGCAGAGCAGGAGAAACGCCAGCAGGAGGGGCGGGATCATTAAAGTGAGTGGGCGCATGGTTTCTCCTGATTGATCAAACCCGGTCTCTCCGGGACAGCCGTGTGATACTGGCTATTATTACGCGAAAACTGTTTTCGTCCACCACCGCTGCCCGTGGGGAGGGGGTTACCGATTCTCCCCACGCGAGACGCGTCGCAGCACCCAGTCGAGTGCACGGGTGGTGAGTAGCCGTCTAAGGGTAGCGAAGAGATAGGTGGGGAAGGTGACGTAGTAGCGGGCACGGGGCCTGGGCGACTCCAGCGCATGTATCACCTTATCCAGCACCGCCTCGGGTGGCAGGGTGAAGGGGGCGGCGGGGCCCACCTTCTGCAGGCGGTTCTCCATTCTTGTATAGGTGTCGCGAAAGAAGCTCTGCCCCTTGTCGATGTTCTTCTGGTACATGGCAAAGGCATTGGCGCGAAAATGGCTCTCAATGGGGCCGGGCTCTATCAGCGAGATAAAGATATTGCTGCCGTGCAGCTCCAGTCGCAGGGTGTCGCTGAGCCCCTCCAGTGCATACTTGCTGCTGTTGTAGGCGCCGCGAAACGGCAGGCTGATGATCCCCAGCACCGAACTATTCTGGATGATCCGCCCGTAGCCCTGAGCACGCATCACCGGGATCACCCTGCAGGTGAGTTCATGGGTGCCGAAGAGGTTGTTCTCAAACTGTTCGCGCAGCACCTCGCGGCTGAGGTCCTCCACCGCGCCGGGCTGACCATAGGCGCCGTTGTTAAAGAGGGCGTAGAGGGTGCCGCCGGTGCGTTTTAATATCTCATCAACGGCGCGGTGAATGGAGGCGCTGTCGGCAAGGTCGAGTTGCAGCGCTTCCAGCCCGAGCACGGCGAGCCTCGCTACATCTTCCGATTTGCGGGCGGTGGCAAAGACACGCCAGCCGAGGTCGTGCAGCCCCTGTGCGACACACAGTCCGATGCCACTGGAGCAGCCAGTGATGAGTATGGTTTTCTGTTGCATGGGGTTAACCGAGGGTGTTTTCGTGGAAAATACGCTGAATCTCCTCGATCTCCCCCTGCTGTTGCAGGAAGACCGAGACACAGTCGGGGTCAAGCTGTTTGCCCGCCATCTCGCGCAACAGGGCATAGGCATCCTCGTTGCTCCACGCCTCCTTGTAGGGGCGACGGCTGGTCAGTGCATCGAAGATGTCGGCCACGGCGATAATGCGTGCCTCAATCGGGATCTCTTCACCAGTTAAACCGCGCGGGTATCCCATCCCGTTCATCTTTTCATGGTGGTACTCGGCGATATTGCGCAGTACCTCGCTGTGGTCCAGGCCGTTCAGACCAAAGTGATCGAGCATCTCATCGATGATCTCCACCCCCTTCAGGGTGTGACTCTTCATTACGGTAAATTCATGCTCATCGAGTTGAGCCTTCTTCAGCAGAATACTGTCGGGGATGGCGATCTTGCCGATGTCGTGTAGCGGGGCGAAGCGGAAGATCTGCTCGACGAATTCATCGCTAAAGTTGTGCTTTGGTGCAAGTTCCCGCGCAATGAGTCGGGCAAAGCGTGACATGCGATCCAGATGGGTACCGGTTTCGTTGTCGCGATGGTGGGTAATATCGCGCGCCGTGTCGATTGCCGCCTGCAGCGTGTTGTACTGATAGAGTTCATCGATTACCGAGAGTGAGAGCAGGTGACCGAAGAGATCGAGATAGTGCAGATTCTCTTCGTTAAATACCCCGCTGCGCGAGGCGTTGAAGAAGATGAAGCCGAAGAACTCCCCCTGGCGGTACATCGGCATGGTGTAGCTGGCACCATAACCCTCGGCCCGAATCTGTTTGCTGTGGGTCTTTTCACTGTCATTAAAGATGGAGAGGTCGTTAACGACGCGCGGTCTCCCTACCTCAATGATCTCATGCAGCGAGGTGGCCGAGGAGAGGGAGGCCTGATAGTTGGTGAGGGGTTGGGCATCACCACTGCTGTGGATGAAGGTTCTTAGCACGTCACTCTTGGCGTCGTAGACGGCCACCGCAACGCGCTCGATAAAGTCGAGCCGCAGCCTGAGTGTCTGGTGAATAATTTTCAGCTTGTCCGTAAGTGAACTATTGTCATTAAGTTGCGCCAGGGTGTCCTGGTGTGAGAAGAGCGAGCCCCTGTCAGTCATATTTTCCCCCCATCCGCAGGAGTGTACGCCTCACCATCCCCTATGCCAACAGCACCGCCACGATCCCGGTGAGGAAGACCCCATCAAAGGTGCCGGCACCGCCGATGGCGGCAAAGGGCGGCCCCATCTGCTGGATATTTTTTAGCCGCAGAATATCGGCACCAATCAATACCCCCATAGTGCCGCTAATGTAGGCGAGGGGCGGGGCACTTTCAGGGTTAATCGCAAGGGCGATAAGGGCCGCGGCCAGCGGGGCAACCAGTATCGGCATACCGATGCCGATGCCGTGGATAGGGCGGCTGAAGCCGTAGCTGATGACGCTGACAAAGAGGGCAGCGATGAGGCTCTCCAGCAGCGTCACCTCCGTATAGATCAGCAGATAGAGCGAGAAGGCGACGGGGATGAGACAGCCTCCCACATTGATCGCAATCAGGGTGTGGTGGGGGCTCAAAATACCCTGCGTAAGGGGGAAGAGTGTGGGCGGGGGTGGCAGGCTCTCATCGCGCTCACTGCGCAGGCGAAACAGCGGCAGATTAATGAGGCTGCCGGCCAGGGAGGTGATAAGCAGGGTGTAGCCTGCAGTGGGTGACAACCCCAGCTTGTGAAAGGCGATAGTGAGCAGGCCGACCTGGATAAAGGCGATGATAAATCCCAGGGCGAAGAGGAGGAGTAGCAGCTTCCGCTTCGACGGGGTGGCCACCGGTTACTCCCTGAGTGCGGTGGCAAGTAGTGGGGAGAGTGCGATCACGTTGCTGCTATGGGTGATGCTGTCGCAGCTCCAGATGGTGGTGATACCGGCACTGTGTAGCGCCTCGGTAACGCTGTCGGCAAACAGGGCGTGGGTCACCAGGCAGTAGAGGGCCTGTACCCCCTGCTGTTGTAGCTGCTCGGCTACGTTGATCAGGGTGTGGCCGGTGCTGATCATGTCATCGACCAGAACCACCTCATGGTGGTGGTAGTCGTGGGGTGGCAGTTTGATGGTGACCTCACGATCCCCCAGTCGCTCCTTGGTGGCGATGGCGTAGTCGAGCCCCGCCGGTTCGGCGATGGCGCGCACCCACTGCGCCGACTCCGCATCGGGGCCGATCAGCAGGGGCGATTTAAGGTTGGCGGCGATAAAACTCCCCATCAGCGGGGCGCTCTGCAGGCTGATGGCACTGATGTTGGGGATCGCCTCACTGAGGTGGGTGATACGGTGCAGATGGGGGTCGACGGTTACGACCTTGTCGAACAGGCTGGCAAGAACCTGGCCGATGATCTGCTGGCTTACCGCCTCGCCGGGGTGAAAGGCGATATCCTGGCGCATATAACAGAGGTAGGGGGCGACCAGGGTAAGTTGTTTGACCCCCATCCCCCGCGCGGTCTGTGCGGTGAGCAGGATCTCGACCAGCTTGTCGTTGGGGTGGTCGAGGCTGCGGCAGAGGGTCACCGCCTCTGGCAGTTCAGTGGGCAGCGTCACCTTGCTCTCACCGTCGGGAAAACGGTGGATCGCCACCTCGGCGTAGGCGAGCCCCAGCTCACGGGCCAGCGCCTCGCCCTGTTGTCGGTAGTCGGCAAAACCGAGGATCATCATCAGAACTCCATATAGGTCTTGCTAAGCTCGTGCGCCTCACCGATGCGGTAACCACTCCCCTTATCGGTAAGGGCACGGGCAAAGTTGTAGTCGGACTGATACTCGGCGTGTACCCGGTAGAGCGGCTCGCCCTTCTCCACCACATCGCCCAGCTTCTTTAACAGATCGACCCCCGCCCCCTTGTCGATGGGGGCACCGGCGAGGCGCGCCACCTTGGCCAGGTGGTAGTTGTCGATCTCCACCACCACACCGCCGCGCTCGGCCCGCACCTCGTAACTGAGGGCACCGATGATCGGTGACTCCAGCTGCGCCCCCTGGGCGGCGATGATCGCCTCCATCTTCTTCAGCGCTCGGCCCGAGTCGAGGATATCGCGGGCGATGGTATAGCCGTAGCCGCCGCGCACGTCGGGGTCAAATTCCAGAATCCGCCCTGCGAGACGTAGCGACTTCTGGCGCAGGTCACTGGGGGCGTCGTCGTCGTTGCGCAGCACCGCCATCACATCGCGCGCCTCCAGCACCGGGCCGATGCCGTTGCCCACCGGCTGCGCGCCATCGGTGATGATCACCTCCAGATGAATGCCCATGCGATCCCCCACATACTCAAACAGCTTGCGCAGCTGTAGCGCCTCGCGCATGTGGCGCACCTTGGCGCTGGGGCCGACGGGGATATCGATCAACAGGTGGGTGGAGCCGGCGGCCAGCTTCTTTGAGAGGATCGAGGCGACCATCTGCCCCTGGGAGTCGATCCCCAGCGGTCGCTCCACCGAGATCAGAATATCATCGGCCGGGGCGAGTCTGGCGGTGCCGCCCCAGGCGAGACAGGCGCGCTCCTGACGTACGATGCGGTGTAGCTCATCGGGGCTGAGGTCGACCTTGCAGAGCACCTCCATGGTGTCAGCGGTACCGGCGGGGGAGGTGATGGCGCGGCTGGAGGTCTTGGCCATCAACATGCCGTGGGCGGCAACGATGGGGACTACCAGCATGGTGGTGCGATTGCCGGGGATGCCGCCGATGCAGTGCTTGTCGACCACCAGCGGTTCGTGCCAGTCGAGCCGATCCCCCGACTCGGTCATCGCCCGTGTCAGGTAGAGGATCTCCTCGCGATCCAGCCCGGTCTGCCCCGAGGCGACGAGGAAGGCGGCCATCTCCATCTTCGAGTAGCGGTTGCGCACGATGTCACGGGTGATCGCCTCAAAGTCTCCCTGCTCCAGTCGCTCCCCGGCGATCTTGCGCCGCACCGCATCCATTGAGGAGGGCGGTTCGGCCTGCGCCACCTTGACCCTGTCCCCCTCGGCCAGCCCCAGCTGATCGAAGGCCTGCTCCGAGAGCCCCAGCTCGCAGGGGCGGACGATCGACTCATCGTCCACCACATTGAGTACCGCGTAGATGTGCTGGCCGTTGGCCCGTATCACCATCTTGGTCAGCGCCTGAAACCCCTCAACGCGATAGAACTCGCAGTCGCGGTGCATGTAGGCCACGTTCTCCTTATAGGTGTCGATGGCGACGCGCCGCAGCTGTAACAGCTCGTTATTCTGGCCACTGTTTTCACTCATGGTAAAACGTTAACACAGCTGACTATAACGGGGGAGCATGAAGATGATCTTTACGAATTGTCCTGAGCTGACGAGGTGGCAAGGATCTCCTCGTAGACCCTCTCCGGCCGCTCGATCTCCCGCAGGCCGATAAAGCGGGCCGACCAGTCGGGCATCGCAGCGATAGTGGCGACAACCAGCGTGGCGAGGTAGGAGAGGGACTGTATCACCAGTACCGCGACCCAGAAGAGGATGTCGGCCGACTCAATGCCGTAGGTGGCGGCAACCCCGTAGATAGAGAGGAGCAGGGCGATTAACAGCAGCAGCTCCTCCCGTGCCGAGGCGATGGCGGAGGCGAGCCCGCTGTGGCTGGCCAGTTTGGGGGTGCGGATGAAGGGCATACCGCTGGTAAACAGCCCCTGCAGCACGGCGCGCGAAATGGTGTGCGCGAGGGAGAGCCCGGCCAGACCCCCCAGCAGGGTCTGAATCGTGGTGGCGCCGATCCGCCGCTTGTAAATGTAGATCAGCTTGGCCGCCTTGAAGAAGAAGAGCAGCACCGGCAGGAGCGAGAAGAGCAGCATCGGCGGGTCAACAGTTATCGCCACACCATAGTGCTCCTTGAGCAGGTAGGCGCCCACCATGGCCCCCGACCAGATGATGGCCGCGAGGTTAAAGATGAGGTTAAAGCCGTCGGCCAGCCACGGCAGCCAGCCGGCGATAAAGTGGTAGCGCTGTCCGGCGCTGAGGCGACTGTCGCGCCAGCTAAAGAGGCTGCGGGCGTGGCGCTTGAGGATCTGGATCGCCCCGTAGGCCCAGCGAAAACGCTGCTTCTTGTAGTCGATAAAGGTGTCTGGCATCACCCCGCGGCCATAGCTGCGCGGGATGTAGTGCGCCTCGTAACCCTGCTCGAAGATGCGCAGCCCCAGCTCCGCATCCTCGGTAATACACCACTCGGCCCAGCCGCCCACCTGCTCCAGCACCCCTTTTCGTACCATCGTCATGGTGCCGTGCTGGATGATGGCGTTGCGCTCGTTGCGGGTCAGCATGCCGATGTAGAAGAAGCCCGAATACTCGCTGTAGCACATCGCCTTGAAGGCACTCTGACAGCCGTCGGAGTAGTCCTGCGGTGCCTGCACGATGGCCACCTTCGGGTCACTGAACTGCGGCAGCAGGTCGCGCAGCCAGCGTGGGTCGACGATGTAGTCGCTGTCGATAACGGCAATGATTTCGGCATCGGGTGAGGTCTGCTGCAGGCCGAAGTTGAGCGCCCCCGCCTTGAATCCTGCGAGGGGGCTTTTGTGGAAAAAGCGGAAACGCTCACCCAGTGTTTTGCAGTGCGCCTCCACCGGCTGCCAGGTATCCGGATCCGGGGTGTTGTTGTCGAGCAGCAGCACCTCGAAGTGGGGGTAGTCGAGGCGCGCCAGCGCGTTGAGGGTGCGCTTGAGCATCTCCGGCGGCTCGTTGTAGGCGGGCACATGGATCGAGACCATCGGCAACTGGTCGTCGGGCAGCGAGGTGAGCCGCAGGTAGCGCCGCCGCTCGCGGCTCCAGGAGGCCTCGGCCCACTCGTGCGCCTCGGCCAGCAGCACCAGCAGGATGCCGATCATGCCGACCACCATCAACAGGCCGATGATGATGCTCCCCAGACTCTGATAGAGCGAACTGTAGTCGTAGACGATCCAGACGATAAGGGTGGCGGCGAGAAAGCTGACGACGGCGAGAAAGCTGCGCCCGCGGCCGTGCAGGGTTTTGCCGTCGATCAGCAGCAGGCCAAAGGTGATGACGGCCAGCACCGCCGAGATCGCCGCCAGCAACTGCCACTGCGGCACCGGGATCACCGGCTGAATGAACTCAAACTTCGGTTGCCGTTTGACATCGTAGGCCCCCCAGTAGGCGCCCACCGCCCCCTCAATGTCGGCCTTCCACGGCTGGTCGAACGCCTCCATCAGGTAGTAGATGTAACCATGCTCCGGTGCCTTAGAGAGGAACTGGCGCAGGAAGGTCGCCTCGTTGGTGACCGAGGCGACGGCACTATTGCGATCTCTTCCTCGGCTTGGCCAGCCCACCTCCGAGATGATCACCGGCTTGCCGGGATAGGCCTGTTTCAACCCCTCAACTTCGTTGAAGACGTAGTCGACCGCCTGGTTGACCTCCTTGCCCTCCCAGTAGGGGAGGATCTGCAGGGCGATGTAGTCGACATGCTTAACCAGATCGGGCCTCTGATGCCAGACACGGGCCGATTCCGCGGTGCTCACCGGTATCCGCAACGCCTTGCGTGCCTGATCGAGATAGGTGATCAGCTCCTCATAGTCGAGGGTGTTGAGGGTCTGGGTTTCGTTGCCAACGATGGCCCGCACCACGTTGCGGTTGCCTTTGGCGATCTCAAGAAACTGCTGAAACTCCTGCGGATTGCGCTCAGCGGTATCACGGCTGAGATAGGCACCAAGGCAGACGTAAATATTCTGCTCGCGCGCCAGACGGGGGATCGCCGCCAGGGTCCCCTCCACGCTGTAGGTGCGGATCGCCTTCACCTTGCCGGAGAGCAGTTGCAGGTCCTGGCTGATCTGCTCTTCGCTGGGGTAGAGCTGTTCCCGCGGGTCCTGATCGGCGTGGTAGGGCGAGTAGGCAAAACCGGTGATGCGATCAGGCCAGAGGGGCAGCTCCTGAGGCTGATTGATATAGGCCCACATGCTCACGCTGATAATGGTCACGGCGATGCCGATGATCAGGTTGGTCAAACGGTGCAAGGATAGATGGCCTCAAAACAGTGACAGGGGGCCTACCGCGGTCGTTCTGGTGACGTTTTTTTAAGCCGGTAAGCAGCGCGCCTATTCTACTCCAACAAGGTTGCTAATATATTAACTGCGTCTCAAAATGGCCCCTCCTGAAGGGGCGACAATCTCACACCATGCAAATTCAACCTGTTAACTCAGCGCAGCAGCGCGTGCGGTGGCGCGCGGCCTGGTGGCATGGTGTGGTGGTGCTACTGCTGCTTGCCGGCTACCTGCTGCTCTCAGAGAGCATCGGTGCCTTTAGCGCCAACTACTCCTGGCGGCTCTGGCTGGAGGGGGTGGTGGCGCTCTACCTCTACGGCCTCACCTACCTGCTGCTACGCCCCTCACCCTGGCGCAGCGTGCTGGCGGCGCTGCCGCTGCTGTTGCTCTATCTGGGTGGCGACCTCTTCTTCCTCGCCTTCGGCAAGGTGTTTCGCCTGATCAACCTGCATGAGGTGCCGGAGCTGTTTGCCGTGCTGCCACTCAGTTATGGGCTGTTGCTGGGGGTGGTGATGGCGCTGCCGCTCGCCCTGCTGCTATGGCAGCTCTCCTGGCGGATGCACCGTACCCTTCTCCTTACCCTGCTGCCACTGCCGCTGGTGATCGGGCTGGTCTACACCGCACCGGCGGCCCTGTCGACGGTGATTGTGGAGGTCACCGACAGGCCGGTGAAGTACTCCGACGCCAAGAGCGTAGAGCAGAACGGGCGGCTGACGATGATGCTCTACCGCGAGGCCCAGCGCCAGCTGGCGCTCAATGAGCTTGCCCCCCACCGCCATCGTGAGGTGTATGAGGCGGCACAACGTGCCCGGCTGCAGCCGCTGCAGGCCGGGAAGGCGAGGCGCAATGTTCACCTGATCGTGCTGGAGAGCTTCCTCGACCCGCGCCTCTTCACACGGCTCAACTTCAGCGCCCCCCCGGTTCATCCCGAGTTTGATGCGCTGTTTGGCGATAAGCTGGGCTACTCCCTCTCATCGGTCTTTGGCGGGGCCACCGCCCAGGCAGAGTTTGAGGTGCTGTGCGGGGTGCCGGCACTGGAGCGCCTCTCCAGCGTCGAGTTCAACGTCTTTAGCGGGGCCAATGCCGCCTGTTTGCCGTGGCAACTGGGGCAGTTGGGCTACTACAGCAGCGCCAGCAACATCTACAAACCCAACTTCTTCAACGCGGTGGCGGGCTATCAGGGGACGGGTTTCAGTGTTAGCCACTTCCCCCGTGAGTTTGCCCCCGCCTCGGCAAGCTATCTGAGCTTTGGCGACCCCGGTGTGGAGGAGTACCTGTTCGATGGCGACCTGCTCGACCAGAACCTGAACTACGTTAAGCAACAACTGAACGAGGCACCCGAGCGCCCGCTGTTTAACTACCTGCTCACCATCTACGGCCACACCCCCCACCTGCTTGACCCCGAGTTGCGCCCCGAACGGATTGAACTTATCTCTGACTACCCCGACGACCACCTTACCCGTGCGGTGAATCAGTTCTACTACCGCAGCGAGGCGATCGCCCACTATGTAAAAAAATTGATCGAGATCGACCCGCAGGGGCTCATCATTCTCGTCTCCGATCACGTCCCGCCGCTGCGCAACGGCCCCAACACCTACGAGGCGCTGCACTACATGGATAACCGCGAAGGGGCCTACTACTACAATCGTCTGGCGATCATTGATCGCGGCGAGGTGAAACAGCTACCCACCATCCACCACTACGACATCCCGTCACTGGTGCTCAACCTGTTGAGTGAGGGTGAATACTGTAAGAGTAGTGATTGCCCGTTCGATAGCGATGCCCAGCCGGGCAGTGCAGAGCGCGAGTCGAAACTCACCGCCTATCTGGAGTTGATGGCGCACGCGTCGGAGTAGGGGGAGGGTGCTGCTTTAATCAGGAAGAGCAACTCATGTGTGATACGCCGCCAATCTCGAAGGCCTCAGTTGGCTTTAGCCGATAATATTTTTCTTCCACCTCAGGTGACTGCTCGGCGTAGGGTTGCGTCATCACCTGCTGCAGTTCATGCAGCAAGGTGTAGTCCCCCGCAATGGCCTGCTGATAGGCGGGGGCGAGCAGCCACTCGCGCAGAGTGTATTTGGGGTTCACCTGTTTCATCTCTTCGCTGCTACTGCTGACCTGTGATCGCCATTGTGTCAGCCACGTTGACCAACGCGCCTCAGCCTCACCATCCACCTCGCGGTAGAAGCTCTTTTTCAGCGGGCCAATCCCATCCGGCAGGGCAGATAACTCGCGGAAGAAGCGGGTGTAGTCGACCTGTGTCTCTACCATCAGCGTGGCAAGTTCGCCGAACAGCTCACCGTCAAAGGTGTTAAGCCCCAGCTTCCTCGTCCACATCGCTTCCATCTGTGCGTTCATCACCTCGCCAAAACCATTAAGCATCTCATCCAGTTGTTGCAATGCACCGTGATCCGTCTCTAATAGCGGGCGCAGGGCGGTACAAAAACTCTCAAAGTTGCGCTGCGCCGCCACCGGCTGATTGAAAAAGGCGAAGTGTTCGCCGCCCCCGGTCCAGGGCTGGTAGTAGGGGTCAAAACGCTCAATAAAACCGAAGGGACCGAAGTCGAGGGTGAAGCCACCGGCGGCGCAGTTATCGCTGTTAAAGTTGCCCTGGCAGTACCCGACACGGACCCAGTTGGCCACCAGTGCGGTAAGACGGCCACGAAACTCCCGCGCCAGCAACACCACTTTCTCGGCGGTGCTAAGATTTTTATCGATAACCGCCGCGTACTCGCGAGCAATCAGGTGCAGTATCATCGCCTCCAGCTCGGCCAGCGCCTCCGTATGCTCCTGCTTGCGGGCACGGCGACCGAACAGTTCCAGCTGACCGACGCGAATAAACGATGAGGCCACCCGCGTCGTGATCGCCACCGGCTCCAGCACCGTTATGTCGGGGTTGAACGAGCGCGAACCC
>JAOUQQ010000010.1 GCA_029879245.1 Chromatiales bacterium
GTCACACCGAGAACCTGCCGCGTGCCATGGTCACCGGGAAAAAACGCAGAGAAGAGTAAGATGGCGATGATCCGCGTCTGGGATCTGCCGACACGGACGTTCCACTGGCTCTTTGCCGCGGCCTGCGTCGTTGCCTGGGTAACGGGTGACGATGCCCGCAACACCCACCTCCATACCTTTGCCGGTTATTGCGCCCTTGGGCTGGTCCTGTTTCGTCTGGTGTGGGGTGTTGTCGGTGGACGTTACGCACGTTTCTCAAGTTTTGTACGCAGGCCGCGCGCACTCATCGAACACATCAGTGATCTAAAACGGCCGCTGCGCACACACCATCTGGGCCACAATCCGGCCGGTGGCTGGGCCGTGGTTATCCTGCTCACCCTGGTGCTGCTGCTGGGTATTAGCGGTATCGCCGTGCTGGGTGGTGAGGAGGGATTCGGCCCGCTGGCAGGCGTGTTAACAATTGCACAGGGAGTTGCCATTCATGCTCTGCACGAGTGGCTCGGCTGGGTGTTATTAGGAATGGTGTTGCTGCATCTTGCCGGTGTCATTTTTGAGAGTTCTTTGCAGCACGAAAATCTGCCGCGCGCCATGGTGAGTGGTAATAAACAGGGTGAGGCAGCAGATGCAGAGCCCAATAATTCAACCAGAATTGCGATTGCAATGGTGGCAATCATTACGCTCAGCGCGCTTATCAATCTTAAGCCCTATTTAAGCCAGGATGCGGATAATCCCTATCAGCCCTATCACCAGCCACCGCTGGTTCAGAATACGTTATGGCAGGAGAGCTGCAGTGAGTGTCACCTCGCCTATCACCCAGCTACCCTGCCATGGCGTAGCTGGCAGCGAATCTTTTATGAGCAAGAGAATCATTTTGATGAGGATCTCGCTCTGGATCCAGGAGATGTTACCGCGCTGCTCGATTTTTCCCGTACCAACAGCGCAGAGAAGATCAATCGCGAGATTTCGTGGCGTACCACACACTCTTTGAACAGTAATGAAACCCCGCTACGGATCACCGGGACTAACTACTGGAAGGCCACCCATGCCGATATCGATGAGGCGCTGTGGCGAGATGAAAGAGTAAAGGGAAAATTTAACTGTAATAACTGCCACCGTGATGCGGAGGCGGGAAGTTTTAGTAACGGTGCCATGGCACTACCGAGGTAGTCCCCCCGGATACCACACAGAAGAGGAGATAGTGTGATGAAACGTTGTCTGATTATGACCGTACTACTGCTCGGGATAAACAGCCTGGCCATCGCCGATACGGTGGATGAGCGTCTTGCCGCCTACCAGGCGGAAGGTGCGGGGGAGTTCAGCGCCGAGCGAGGCAGAGAGATGTGGTTTAAAAGTTATAGCACAGAGGGGCAGGAGAGAAGCTGCACCAGTTGTCATACCGACAATGCCGGTAAAAGTGGCAAGCATGCAAAGACCGGCAAGCCGATTGAGCCGATGGCTCCCTCGGTCAACCCCGAGCGGCTGACCGATGCAAAGAAGATCGAGAAGTGGTTCAAGCGTAACTGCAAGTGGACCGTGGGGCGTGAGTGTACCGCGCAGGAGAAGGGTGACTTTCTTACCTACCTCCGTGACCTGTAAGTGAGGTAATGAGATGAAAAAATTAATCGTAGCGATAATGAGTGCGGGGGTAATGGTACTGGTCGGTGTGGCGAGTGCTGATGATGACGAGCGTGGACGCCGTGGGCCCGATGTGAAACCGATGACAAATCCGCTCTATCTATCTGAGTGCGGCAGTTGTCACTTTGCCTACCAGGCCGGCTTTCTTCCCGCCCGCTCGTGGCAAAAACTGATGGGTGGCCTGGCCGATCACTTTGGTGACAACGCCGAGCTGAATGAGACAGATCGCGAGGTAATTGAGACCTATCTGGTCGCTAATGCGGCAGACAGGGTAGAGGGACGCCGTTCGAATAAATTTATGCGCTCCATTGGCGATAGTACCCCGCTGCGTATCAGCGAGGTGCGTTACTTTCGCCATGAGCACGACGAGATCCCGCAACGGGTGATCAAACATAAGAATATTGGCAGCTTCAGCAACTGCATCGCCTGTCACACCAAAGCCGATCTTGGCTCCTACGCCGAGCGGGAGATCCGTATTCCGGGTGTGGGTCGGTGGGAGGATTAAAGCAGTGGGCAACCACCCAGCTCACGCCACCGGTTAACAATCGCACAAAACAATTCAGCGGTGCGCTCGGCATCATAGATCGCTGAGTGGGCCTGACCACTGTCGAAGGGGATATCTGCCGCCTGGCACGCCTTGGCCAGCACCGTCTGACCATAGGCAAGACCACCGAGGGTGGCGGTATCGAAACAGCTGAAGCTGTGGAAGGGACTCTTCTTATGGTTAGTGCGCTCCACCGCGGCGCGGATGAATCCCAGATCAAAGAAGGCGTTGTGCCCCACCAGGATGGCACGCGTGCAGCCCTGTGCCTTTACTTCCTCACTGATGGGGGTAAAGATGTGATCCAGCGCTGCCATCTCCTGTTTCGCCATACGAAACGGGTTGAAGGGGTCGATACCGGTAAAATCGAGTGCCCGTTGCTCCAGATTAGCCCCGGGAAAGGGCTCCACATGGCAGGAGATGGTCTGACTGAGGCGCAGGGTGCCATCGTCGTCCATCCGCACCGTAACGGCGGCGATCTCCAGCAGGGCGTCGGTCTCAGCGTTAAAGCCGGCGGTCTCCACATCGACAATCACAGGCAAAAAGCCGCGAAAGCGCTGCGCAATTTTGGGGGTTCTGTTCTCAGGCATGGGGGCAGCTTACCGGATCGCACGGCAATGATCTAAGGGGAAGGGGAAATGAAGTTAATGACATCGCTTGCTGCAAGGGTTTTTACGGTGTGGCTGCTACTGCTCGGCTCTGCGCAGGCCGCCGAGCAGGGGCTGTTGTGGCAGGTGAGTGGCAAGGGTGTAAATGGCTATCTCTTCGGCACCATGCACAGTGAAGACCCCAGGGTCACGACACTGCCCGCCCCAGTGCAGCAGGCCCTTGAGCGTGCCGAGACCCTGATGCTGGAGCTTTCGCTCGATGCCGGGACACAGTTGGCGGTAGCCCAGGCGATGATGCTGCCGCAGGGGAGTACGCTCAGTGACCTCATCGGCAAGGAGCTAGCCAGGGAGACAGAGCGGGCGATGGCAGGGTTCGGCATACCGGCAGAGGTCACCTCGCAGATGCAGCCCTGGGCTTCAGTGCTCACCTTGAGTATGCCGAAGATGGCGACGGGAGAGGTGCTAGATCTGCTGCTCTATCAGCAGGGACAGAATTCCGGCAAACGGTTTGTCGCGCTGGAGACCCCCGACGAACAGATGGGGATATTTACCAGCCTGAGTGTTAGTGAACAGAAGACGCTGCTGAGTCAGGTGTTAAAAGAGCACAAAACCTACCCCGAAATGTTTGAACAACTGACCATGGCCTATCTCGAACGAGATCTCGATGCGATGGTGAGACTCAGTGAAGCCAATCCGATGAGTAGCGATACTGAACTACAAAAAAAGATGATGAGTAAACTTCTGGAACAACGAAATCATCGCATGGTGGAACGTATTATTCCGGAGCTAAAACAGGGGACGATATTTGTTGGTGTAGGGGCGTTGCACCTGCCGGGTGAGCAGGGGTTGGTGGCGTTATTGCGTGAACGGGGATATGCGGTGTCGGCACTCTATTGAAAGTAGAGTGATAATGAACAGCCGGTGCAGGGATTGGCGGTTGGTTAGGTTAACAGATGGATGTTGGGGGGTAATGGGCTGTTGATTTAAGAAACCGCTGTTAGTGAGGATTTTTCTCTTATATTAGGCATGATGTTTCTCTGCCGAGGTTATTTTGTGCAGGAGTGAAGCTCACCCAGTTTAACGAACACTTTAAATCAGCCACAGAAAACCAATGGATTAGAGTCGTTGAAACTCAAATAAGTATGAAAAATTCACTCATTTACGTAATAAAGTATCTAGTTGCTTGGGCATGTGGGCTTGCCATGATTGTTGGGCTGGCAGCTCTTATATTTGAGGATGATATTGTTGTTAGAGTTGTAGGGGGAGTATCAGCATTGGTGGCTGTTGTTGTTGGTAATATGGTATGGAAGAAGAAAACTAACGTTGATACTAAGCGTACCGAAACCAAGGGTTCAGAGTCGTTGAAACCCTGATGTGCTACCCTTACGTGTAAGGAGCTATAACAACGAGGTACGATATGGCAAGGATGCCAAGAGTGATCTGTCCGGGAGACTGTAAATTAGATTGCCTATCTCCCTTGTGGGTTAATGATAGGCAGATACACAATCTAATTTACAGTCTCCTGCCCCCTTGAATTCTACCAAATCATCAGCCGATGAGTAGAACCCCATCTCAATATTGTACGGATGAGATTTAATCCGTGTGCCCCTCAACATCCAGATACCCCCGCTCGATCGCTGTCTCCAGTGCCTGTGCCCCTTTAGACAACTCCTCAAAAGAGACGCGAAGGTGTTGCAGTCGTTTGAGTTTTTCCGTTGTTGGTGAACCCTCTCCCAGGCTATTGGCGAGGGTGAAGATCTCAGCCAGGTAGGCGGCCCTTGCCCGTGCGACCATGATGATAACCGGCTTGAGATCCTCGCACTTTAGATCATCAATCACGGGATTGATGACCTCGCGATTGATGTCTTTGATGGTTTTGTTGATCTCCAGTAGCAGGCGACTGTTATTGGTAGACATGGTTATCTCCTTGGCTTATGCAAGGAGATGTAGGGTCTGGGAGGGTGAAAAGCAATGGGCGGCTAGACGAGTTGCCAGCCGATCTTCTCACCGGCACGGAACGGTACTACCACCTCCTCGCCAAACGGGTAGCTGATGGGTACCTCCCACGCCTCCCTGATCAGTGTGATGGTGTCGCTGTTGCGCGGCAGGCGGTAGAAGTCGGCACCGTGGTGGCTGGCGAAGCCCTCCAGTTTGTCCAGAGCATCTGCCTGCTCAAAGGCCTCGGCGTAGAGTTCGATGGCGGCGTGGGCAGAGTAGATGCCGGCGCAGCCGCAGGCGTTCTCCTTGGCCCCTTTGGGGTGGGGGGCGGAGTCGGTGCCAAGGAAGAATTTGGGGTTGCCCGAGGTGGCCACCTCTACCAGCACCTCGCGGTGGGATTCGCGCTTGAGTACCGGCAGGCAGTAGTGGTGGGGGTGCATGCCGCCCACCAGCATGGCGTTGCGATTGAGCAGCAGGTGTTGCGGGGTGATGGTGGCGGCCACCTGGTCACCGGCGTGCAGTACAAAGTCGGCCATCTCGCGGGTGGTGATGTGTTCGGCGACCACCTTCAGATCGGGCACATGATCGAGCAGCGGTTTGAGCACGGTGTCGAGAAACTGCGCCTCGCGGTCGAAGATGTCGATGTGATGATCGGTCACCTCACCGTGCACCAAAAGCGGCATCCCCAGTTCCGCCATCGCCCGTAGTGCCGCCTCAGGCTTGTAGATGTGGGTCACCCCGGCATCGGAGTTGGTGGTGGCACCGGCAGGATAGAGCTTGACTGCCTTGACCACGCCGCTCTCCACCGCCCGTTGGATCTCCTCCGGGGTGGTGTTGTCGGTGAGGTAGAGAGTCATCAACGGCTCGAAGTTACTGTCTGCGGGGAGGGCGGCAAGGATCCGCTCGCGATAGGCGATGGCCTGTTCGGTGGTGGTGACCGGCGGTTTGAGGTTGGGCATCACGATGGCGCGATGGAAGCGTTCGGCGGTGTGGCCGACCACCGCCTTTAGGCCGTCGCCATCACGCAGGTGAAGGTGCCAGTCATCGGGGCGGGTGAGGGTAAGGGTAGTGCTGCTCATATCGCTATATTCCGTCGTTGCCTGTTTGTGTGGGGGCGGGGCTATTCTGCCGTAGGGCGGTTCGTGCCATTATCGCCTCTACGAGAGAAGATTGGGAGTCGAAGTGGAGATAACCTTGCTGATTGTTGTGCTTCTGCTGGCCTGGTACTGGTACAGCGGGGCGCAGGCGCGGGAGCAGGTGGTGCAGGCGGCCCGGCTTGCCTGTGAGCGCCACGACCAGTCACTGCTTGATGAGACGGTGTTGCTGGAGCGATTGCGGCCGCGCCGTGATCGCAGCGGTCGGATGCGTTGGCAGCGTGAGTACAGCTTTGAGTTCAGCGGTGTCGGGGAGCAGCGTCGCCGTGGCACCGTGGTGCTGTTTGGTGGGCGTATCACCGATCTGCAACTGCAGATGGAGGGGGGTACCCTCCACGATACTCATTAATTTGGCTGATAACCACCTTAACTGTTGTCGTTATCCATCGTTATAAAGTATCCTTGCTGGTCATAAATAGAACATATAGAGCCCCGTAAGGAGAGGGTAGTCATGGCCGATAGACGACTACAGGTATTCCACACCGTGGCCCGCCAGCTGAGCTTCACCAAGGCGGCGGAGTCACTGCACATGACTCAGCCGGCAGTCACCTTTCAGGTGCGCCAGCTTGAGGAGTATTTCAATACCCGGCTGTTTGATCGCACCCACAACCGCATCAGCCTTACCGAGGCTGGGCAGCGGGTCTATGAGTACGCCGATCGCATCTTCTCGCTCTATGCGGAGATGGAGAACTCGGTGCGCGACCTCACAGGTGAGGTGAGCGGGGTACTTATGCTGGGTGCTAGCACTACCATCGCCGAATATATGCTGCCAGCGCTATTGGGTGACTTTAAGGCGAAGTATCCGGAGGTCTCGATCCGCCTGCAGGTGGCCAATACCGATGGTATCGTCTCGATGGTGGAGAACAATACCATCGACCTCGGTGTCGTCGAGGCGCCGGTGAGCAACAAAAACCTGGTGGTCGAGAACTGTCGCATGGACAAGATGGTGCTGGCAGTCCCTCCCAACCATGAACTGGCGGGACGCGACAGCGTGCCGATCACCGAGCTGAGTAACCACCCCTACATCTGTCGTGAGGAGGGCTCCGGTACCCGCGAGGTGATGCTGGAGGCGATGAATGCTGCTGGTGGTAGTCCCTCTAACCTCGACATCGTAATGGAGCTGGGTAGCCCCGAGGCGGTGAAGGGGGCGGTTGAGGCGGGGATGGGGATCTCGATCCTCTCGCGCGCCACTATCGAGAAGGAGCTGAAGCTCGGCTCGCTGGTGGCGGTTAACCTCGACGTGCCGATCGAGCGTCCCTTCTCCTTTGTTCACCAGAAGCAGAAGTTCCGCCTGCGTGCGATGGAGAAGCTGCTCGACTTTGCCAAGAATTACTGTAAAGAGCACCAGTAAGTGTTTCCGATCCCGCAAAATAAAAAGAGAGGACCGGAACGGCGGCTGGCCGAGATCTACGAGTGCCTGGCCGAAGCGGAGCGCAAGACGCTGCTCGATTTTGCCGAGTTTCTCGCCGAGCGGGCCGGTGCCCAGGCGCCTGAGGTGGCACAACAGCCACTTGAGATCCCACGCCCTGAGGAAGAGAACGTGGTTGCGGCGATGAAGCGGCTGCGCGAGACCTACCCGATGATCGATCACTCCAAACTGCTGCATGAGTGTTCCGGCCTGATGGCCGAGCATATGATGCAGGGCCGACCCGCCCCCGAGGTGATCGACGAATTGGAACGGCTGTTCCAGAAGCACTACGAAAAGCAGACCAGTCTAGATAATATTTAATGCCCTATGAACCTGATTAAAGAGTGGTTCCAGCGCTACTTCTCCGACCCCCAGGCGGTGGTGCTGGCGCTACTACTGCTGATCGGTTTTTCGGTAGTGGTATTCATGGGCGAGATGCTTGCCCCGGTACTGGCCAGTCTCGTCATCGCCTTTCTGCTCGATGGCATCATCGACGCGATACAGCGGTATGGTGCCCCGCGCACCCGCATCGTGATCCTGGTTTTTCTTATCTTTATGACCTTCATCTTCTTCCTGCTGTTTGGGGTTATTCCGCTCATGTGGGGACAGGTGCTGGAGTTGATCCGAGAACTACCCAACTATGTGAGCCGTGGTCAGGCGGCGCTGTTGCAACTGCCGCAACACTACCCGTTGATTACAGAGTCGCAGATCACCGAGATCACGGGACTGATACAGAAGGAGATCACCACTCTGGGTCAGCGTATCCTCTCACTCTCCCTCTCCTCCATCCCCGGCATGATCACCGTACTGGTCTACCTGATTCTGGTGCCGTTGCTGGTCTTCTTCTTTCTCAAGGACAAGAATTTGATCATTCAGTGGATCACCAGTTTTCTCCCCGCCGAGCGCAAGCTCTCTACCGATGTGTGGCGCGACGTGGATGTGCAACTGGGTAATTATGTGCGGGGCAAGTTTTGGGAGATCCTGATCGTCGGTATCTCCACCTTTATCGTCTTCAGTCTGCTGGGGATCAAGTATGCGATTCTGCTTTCGGTACTGGTGGGGCTCTCTGTTGTGGTTCCCTACATCGGCGCCGCGGTGGTCACCATCCCGGTGGCGCTGGTCGCCTGGTTCCAGTGGGGGTGGGGTGGAGATTTTCTCTGGCTGATGGTTGCCTACGGCATCATTCAGGCGCTGGATGGTAACGTGCTGGTGCCGATCCTCTTCTCTGAGGTGGTCAACCTCCACCCGGTGGCGATTATTGTTGCGATTCTGGTGTTCGGTGGGCTGTGGGGTTTCTGGGGGGTCTTTTTTGCCATTCCGCTGGCTACCCTGGTGAGTGCGATCCTGGTGGCGTGGCCGAGGCCGCTACGAGAAGAGGGCCCGTTAGCGGCAGAATAACGGTAACGGTTTGTGGACTCAGCAGAGTGTTAACCGGGCCTGATCAGATAGTGCAGTGCTTCTTCGCCTCAATCCTGAGTATGTTCTCCTTCACCACACGCCACTTGCCATCCTCTTCCCGGACGAGCGTGACCTCCTTCTCCAGCTCAATGCACTGGTTCTGATGGCTGCGCATCTGCTCAAGTACGGTGAAGAAGATGCTATCGGGTTGCTCTTCAATCAATTTGACCTTGCGGTGACTAAGCCCGCGCAGCAGTTTCTTTTTAAACTCATTGTGGCGCCGTAATTTCCAGCCGTTGTAGTCTATCTGCTCTTTGCCTGGGATGCCGGTGACGATAACGCTCCTGGAGACCAGTGCCATGTGTGCCTTGAGGTCCCAGGTGGCGGCACTGTAGGCAAGATCACTTAACCACTGATTGACGATTTTGTTGCTACTCTGCATCTTTTGTTCTGTATTGATATCTTTCGATGGGTGCTGCCCCCTTTCGTGAAGGGACTGCTGCATACTAGTGTTTCCTGTTGCGGGGGGCAATAGCCGCCACTACCTACTTGAAATTACCCTATTTCCCCCACACAAAGAGAAGGAACGTGCTTGTACGGTCTCGTATCGTTTTGACGCTATGAAACCGCGAGCTATTGTGTGACCGCGTGTTGTCACTTTGACCATTCAGGGTACCTAGATTCTATGCCACGAGTCCCGTTAAACCGGCTTGAGCCAGGGATGGTGCTGGCTGCGGATGTTAGTGACCTGAGTGGCCGCGTACTGCTCAAGGCGGGGTGCGTGATCCAGCCCGGGCATCTGCAGATATTGGCCACCTGGGGTGTCACCGCTGTTGGGGTGACAGGGGAGGGTCTTGGCGGCTCGAATCCGGATCCGGAGCGGGAGGAGTGTCGAATTCCTGCAGCGGCCCTGCGAGAGATTGAGGCGGAGGTGGTCAGGCGTTTTTCGGTGGTCAATGGTGATCATCCCCTGATGAGGCGGCTGGCGGCGATTGTAAAACAGGATCTGATGAGCAACTATTCGCTACATGGTGATGAGTGAGATGAGTAGTCAGGGGGCGGTTGAGCGGTTGGTCTCGCAGAGTCCACAGGTTGCGGCACTACCACTCATCTATCAACGGCTTGATGAGGCGATAAACGACCCTCACAGCAATCTCTCCCGTATCGCCGATATTATTCTTGAGGACTCCTCTCTCTCGGCACGTTTGCTGCGACTCGCCAATAGCGCCATGTACAGTTTTCCCTCCAGGGTCGAGACCATTAATCGGGCGATCACGATTATCGGTACCAGGCAGTTACAGGACCTGGTACTGGCCACTACAGTGGTCTCCATGTTCAGGGGGGTATCGGCAGAGGGGATCGATATGGAGTCGTTCTGGCGCCATTCGATAGCCGTGGGGATCTGTGCCCGGGCGATTGCCGCCTGTCGTCTGGAGGCGAATGTAGAGCGCTTCTATGTGCTTGGCCTGTTGCATGACATCGGCAGGCTGGTGATCTATATGCAGCTTCCGCAGCAGGCCGATGAGTCGATCAGGCTGTCAAAGGAGCTGAGGCTATCGCTCTATCAGGCAGAGCGTCGTCTACTCGATTTTGACCACACCGATGTGGGGCGTGTTCTGTTGTCCTCATGGAGGCTGCCGCTCTCTCTGCAGGAGGGGGTGGGGAGTCACCACACCCCTGGTCGAGCCGGACGCTACCCGGAGGATGCCGCTACGGTTCATCTGGCAGATATCTTCGCCAATGCCCTGGCCATGGGTAGTAGTGGTGAGCCTGTCATTCCCGTTTTTGAGGCACACGCATGGGAGAGTCTGGGGTTATCGGAGGAGGACCTTACCCTTATTATCACGCAGAGTAAGGCGCAATATCAGGATGTGCTGGATATCTTTCTTGAATAGATAACGGGTTTTTTGATGATGTCGACGAGTGGGAAGAGGCCTGCTTCTCACTGCTGCGATGGCGGGCGCCCGGTGCTGGAACCGCTCAAACTAGAGGCAGCCGGGGTTGAGATCGAGAATGGTCTCAGTAACGCCGATGCTCGTCGTTGTACCTCGGTGACCCACACCGTTGCACTACAGGGTAGAGTGGCAGCGGTCACTAACCTTGAGGCGTACGCAAAAGAGAAATAGATAAGCCCGGTTACAGTGTCGCTATCCATTTATCCATACGCGCTACCTCGGCGGCGATAAAGGTGCGATCACGGTAAACATTGCCGATGAGTGCGGCGCCCTGGGCGACAGAGAGCAGGTGCAGGGCGTACTCCACTTTTTTCTCCCCCAGTCCGAGCTCATCGAACTGCTGCTCCAGCCAACCCCGGAATAGGGAGAACATCTCCGTGGCCTGGGATTGCAGGTGCAGCTGGTTTTTGCCCAGCTCTACATTGAGGGAACCCATGGGGCAGCCGTAGCGCAGCACATCGTCCAGTTCATTCAGCGGAATTTGTGCATAGCGGTGCAGACGAGCCCTGGGGGTTGGGATATCGCGTTGCCATTCGGCCAGCATCTGTTTGATTCCCGCCAGGCGATCATCAATCACGGCCTCCAGCAGCTCTTCCTTGCTCCTGAAGTAGTAATAGAAGTTGCCCTTGGGGATGCCCGAGGCATCAGCGACCTCGGAGAAGGCGGTTTGGTTATACCCCTTATGGTAGAAAAGCTGGTTAGCGGCATCGACGATGCGTTTGCGATTGGCTTCGCCCTTTTTCACAGCACTCTCGGTAGCTCCTGAAGGTCGGCAAAGTATATCACCTCGTGCGGTGGGCAGCGGTTATTGATCACATGCCGCGACTCTCCACCCCGTAGCGACGGTAGAGTCTTCGATCCGGGTCCGCAATGATGGCAAGGGGGGTGTGTTGCCGCCCCGCATATTGCCGGATCTTGTCGGCAGGGGACTGGAACACCGCGATCATCTCCAGTCCTTGGGCGTGGTAGGCCGTCGCCCCTCTGCTGGCAGGCTGACGTGCCTGCCGTAGATATCGTTGAGCGTAAACGGTGGGGCACTTTCTCCTGGTTTGAGTCGCATTCTCCCCTCCTCACTCCACAATTGGTTTAGTCATCGACATCGCCTTGTGCTGCCGTTGTTTCATCTCATTCACGGTGGCCCTTACGGAGTCCTTCCAGTGAACCTGTGGGCGGTAGCCGAGTATCTTCTCGGCGCGCCCATTATCGGCATCCACCTCTTCCAGCAGGTGGATGATGCTGCGGGTAACCAATGGCTCCCACGGTACGATGGGGTCGAGCAGTTCCATCAGGCGGGCAAAGGGGTAGGCGATGAAGAAGGGGACGCCAAAGTGGGGTTTGGGGTAGCCGAGCTCGTCGTGCAGTAAGGTGAGTACTTCGCGAACCGTGGGTACCTCCGGGCCGACAATGTTAAAGCCCTGATAGCCTGTTAGCTCTGCCTTTGAGGCAAGGGTAATGGCCTGGCCGATATCCTTCCCGTCGATGAGCGGTGCCGAGGTCTTGCCACCCGCTACCCAGGGCACCAGGTGTGTCTTCAGGCGAGGTAACAGCAGGGGCAACATGCCCAGGCCGTAGCGCGCACCGGCAAAAGTGCCAAAACGCAGGTTGACCACCGTGAGTGCCTCATCTGCCCGCTGTCGCAGGTGGTTTTCGATACGAATTACATTGTTGAGGTGAGGCCAGCGGCTGCGGATGATGCCATGGCTCATCGGGTCGGCGGAGTTATCAGGGGCTGCCGCCGAAGTAGTACTAATGTTGACAATACGTCGAACCCCGGCAGCGATGGCCATATCGATGAGTTTCAGTGAGGGGCGGTAGAAATACTTTTCTGACTCACGTTCATGTCCCCAGGCGGCGGTCCATGCCGCACAATTGACCAATACATCGACACCCTGGAACAGGGTATCGAGATAGGCAGGGTCACGAATATCCCCCTCGCGTACCTCACCATTAAAGCCGCAGAGCAACTTTGTCCGGTCGCGGCAGGCGGCGATAAGTTTGAGCGAAGGCTCATTGCCCATGGCCTCCAGCGCATGGCTGCCGACGAAGCCGTTGGCCCCGGTAATCAATACTGTTGTCATATGCGGTGTATCTCCTACACATTTATAAAATAAGACGCCAGTCTTAATTTATAAACTAATACACTCGTCTTATAATTTCAACAAAAGCTCACGCAGGAAAGAAAATAATATCTAATCAATAGGATAGAGTTACCCCTAAATGGCGCTACGACAGCGAAGCTGTCCGATAAATGCCTCAGCCACCTGATGGTTAATGTTACTGCGATGGCGAGCGATCCAGAGGGTTCGCAGGATACGAAAACCGGTCACCTTGATGTGATAGAGACGGCCGCGATCGATCTCGTCACGTACCGCGAACCAGGGGAGGAAACTGACGTGCTTGCCCCGGCCCAGCATCTCAATGATGGTGTCTGTAGAGCCGACCTCCATTGCTACAGGTATTTCGGGGACAGCAATTTTGCGTAGCGCCGCATCCAGGGTGAGGCGCATGGAAGATTGAGGCTCACGCAACACGTACTTGAGTTGTGGCAGCTGTTCTACTGGTATCAGATCACTCCCCCACAGCGGGTGGCTGGGGCCACACACCAGCACCAGCTCATCGTCCAGCCACTTCTGCACCAGGATGTCCGGGTGATCCGGCGCCAGCTCCATCAGCGCCAGATCGGCCAGCCCTGTGGCGAGGTTGGTCTGGATCCGACGCGAATAGCGCATGCGGCTCTCTATGCGATAGTCGGGGTGGTTATCAGAGAAGTCGAGCAGCAGTTGCGGTAGCAGGTGCTCGCCGATGGCAAAGGTGACTTCAAGGCGCAAGTTCTTCTGACCACTTAGCATGGACGCCAGTTTGTCGGTCAACAGGTTCTGGTGATCCAGTACCAGTTGGGCGTAGGCATAGACCTGCTGACCGGCAGGGGTTAGCTCCAGCCTGCGCCCCTCGCGCTGCATCAGGGTGGTGTTATAGCAGGCGTCCAACGCCCGTAATCTCTTGGTAACGGCAGGCTGACCGATGTGAAGGGCGTGTGCCGCCTCCTCCACGCCTCCCAGTTCAACGACCAGTTTCAGGGTGGCGAGGCCTTTCAGATCGGGGAGGCTGTTATATTCCATGTAGGAATATTACAATATCGTAATTCATTTGAATAGTATTGCCAGTACAGGCAGACTTGCGCCCCTGTTTGACGGATTTACCCCGTGTACATCCCAATTCCCATGAAGAGTACAGTGAAATTCCCACCAGGAATGTTCACAGGGACTGCGTTTTCGGTCCATTTTCTTCGTCTTGCGATACAACTATCAGGAGAATTGCATGTCCCCCTCAGTGAAAAAGTGGGTAGCTGCAGGCATCTTTGCCCTGCTCACCGCCTACCTGGCATCGGTCGTTCCCAGCATTGAGATCGCCTGGGTAATGGCGCTGTTGATGCTTACCATCTATCTTTTCGCCTTCGAGGTGGTGGGGGTCGATGTGGCCGCCACCACGGTGATGGTGTTGCTGGGGCTTACCTCGATACTGGCACCACTGATGGGGCTGGAGCAGGGGCTGATCGATACCAAATACCTGTTCGACGGCTTCTCCTCCAATGCGGTGATCTCGATCATCGCGGTGATGATCATCGGTGCCGGTCTCGACAAGACCGGACTGATGGGTAAGGTGGCTAATTTCATCTTGAAGATCGGCGGTACTACCGAGGGGCGCATCATCCCCATCATCTCAGGTACGGTAGGTTTCATCTCGTCGTTCATGCAGAACGTGGGGGCGGCGGCACTCTTTCTGCCGGTGGTCTCGCGTATCTCGGCACGCTCCGGCCTGCCGATGTCGCGCCTGCTGATGCCGATGGGCTTTACTGCAATCCTCGGCGGGACCATGACGATGATCGGCTCCTCGCCGCTGATACTGCTCAATGATCTGATCCTCACCTCCAACAAGACACTCTCCGAGACACAGCAGATGGATACCTGGGGGCTCTTCTCCGTCACCCCCATCGGGATCTGTCTGGTCGCCACCGGTATAATCTACTTTGTGCTGGCAGGTCGTTTTGTGCTTCCCGTGAGCAGGGGGGCAGAGGAGACCACCTCCGGTCAGCGTACCGTGGACTACTTCGATGAGCTGTATGGGGTTGAGTATGACGTCTATGAGGTACGTGTACCGCAGGATAGCAAGATCATCGGCCTGAGCCTGGATGAGATCGAGGGGAGCTGCAAGGTACGTATCGTCGCCATCGAAAAGGGCGACGGGATGCGCTTTGGTGCCAACAGTGTCGATCGCGCCACCGGCATCGAGGCGGGAACGGTGCTGGGGGTACTGGCCGATCAGGAGAACTTCGACCATTTTGTCGAGAAGTCCAGGGTTGATGTGAAGCCGGAGCTGGATGTCTTCTCCGATGCGCTGGTACCCACCAAGTCGGGTATTGCCGAGGTGGTTATCCCGCCTGGTTCCACTCTCGTCGGCAAAACCGCGCGTGATGTCTGGATGCGCAAGAGCTACGGTCTGTCGTTAATGGCGATCCACCGCGCCGGTGCGACCATCACCCGCGAGGGTGGTGGAGTGCGTGATACCGCCTTCCAGGCCGGTGATGCGCTGGTGGTGCATACCGCCTGGTCCGACCTGGCCCGTCTGGAGAAGGACCGCAACTTTGTGGTGGTGACCACCGAGTACCCGCACGAGGAGTTGCGTCCCCACAAACTCCTTCCTGCGCTGATTTTCTTTGTCACGGCGCTGGTATTGATCTTTATGGATGTACGCCTCTCCGTGGCGCTGCTGACGGGTGCAATGGGGATGGTTCTGACGAAGGTATTAACCATTGAAGAGGCCTATCAGGCGGTGAGCTGGAAGACGGTATTCCTGCTCGCCTCGCTGATCCCGCTTGGTCTGGCGGTAGAGACCAGTGGTACTGCCAAGTGGATCGCCGGTGAGGTGGTCGCCCTGGTGGGAGATGCCGCACCGTGGGTGATCCAGGGCTCCATCGCGGTTCTGGCGACATTCTTTACCCTGGTGATGTCCAACGTCGGTGCCACCGTGCTACTGGTACCGTTGGCGGTTAACATCGCTATTCAGGTGGGTGCCGACCCGGCGGTGTTCGCGCTGACTGTGGCCATCGCCACCTCCAACTCCTTCCTCATTCCTACCCATCAGGTTAATGCCCTGATCATGGGACCGGGGGGATACCGTGTACCCGACTTTATGAAGGCGGGCGGTATCATGACCGTACTATTCCTCACGGTGATGCTGCTGGCTATGAATACCTTCTTTTAACTTTAATACCTCGTTAGTCAACGCTCCCGCTCTACTTATGTGAATACATCGGTGGGCTGGGGAGCTGTTGCCTGATGAAACGTTCATACACTCTATTAACGAGAGAAACAATTGATGAAAAATATCGTAGCAACTCTTGTAGCGCTGCTTATACCGATGCTGCTCCCTACTGTCGCGATAGCAAGTAGCGGTGCAGGGCACGAAACTCTGGATATGACGACCAGTAGTGTCGGATACGCTGCTATCGCCATATTTGTCCTGGCCTATATTCTGGTGATGGCGGAAGAGTTCACCCACTTGCGCAAGTCGAAGCCGGTGATCATCGCTGCCGGTATCATCTGGGCGATGATCGGCGCGGTCTATATGAGCCACGGTATGTCTCATGAGGCGGAGGTGGCGGTACGCCACAATCTGCTCGAGTATGCAGAGCTGATGTTGTTCCTGCTGGTGGCGATGACCTACATCAACGCCATGGAGGAGCGCTCGGTATTCGATGCGCTGCGCTCCTGGTTGATCCAGAAGGGCTTCGGTTTTCGCAAACTGTTCTGGATGACCGGTTTCCTCGCCTTCTTTATCTCGCCGGTGGCCGATAACCTGACTACCGCTCTGCTGATGTGCGCTGTTGTGCTGGCGGTAGGTGGTGACAACAGCCGATTTGTTACCCTGGCCTGTATCAACATCGTGGTCGGTGCCAACGCCGGTGGCGCTTTCAGTCCCTTCGGCGACATCACCACACTGATGGTATGGCAGAAGGGTATCGTCGACTTCTGGGGTTTCTTCGCCCTGTTTATCCCCTCGCTGGTCAACTTCGTGGTACCGGCGGCAATCATGCATTTTGCAATCCCCAACGAGCAGCCCACCGCTGGTGGTGACGCGGTGAGCATGAAGCGTGGTGCTAAGCGCATCATCGCACTGTTCCTGCTGACCATCGCTACCGCCGTCTCCTACCACAACTTCCTCGGCCTGCCGCCGGTGATTGGTATGCTGACAGGCCTCGGCTATCTCAAGCTGTTCGGCTTCTTCCTCAAGAAGACCGCAAGACGTGATGAGAGCGCAGAGGATGTAGAGCACGAGGGACAGATGGGTGACGTGGTGCCCTTCGATATCTTCAACAAGATAGCGCGTGCCGAGTGGGATACCCTTTTCTTCTTCTACGGGGTGGTGCTCTGCGTCGGTGGCCTCGGTTTTCTCGGTTACCTCGCCCTGGTCTCAGATGTGATGTACAACTCCTGGGGTGCTACCAACGCCAACATTACGGTCGGCATCCTCTCCGCCATCGTCGACAACATTCCTGTAATGTTTGCCGTCCTTACCATGAACCCCGAGATGTCTCAGGGGCAGTGGTTACTGGTTACCCTAACTGCTGGCGTTGGTGGATCACTGCTCTCCATCGGTTCTGCGGCAGGTGTCGCTCTGATGGGACAGGCTAGAGGCAAGTACACCTTCTTTGGACACCTCAAGTGGTCGCCAGCGATCGCCGCCGGGTATGTGGCGAGCATCGCGGTCCATTTCTGGATTAATGCACACCTGTTCTGAGGGGATGATTTTCAGGAAAAGAGGTCGACTTAGTCGACCTCTTTTTTTGTTATTCAGCCCACGGCATCGTCGCTGCCAGCTCTTTTTGACTGGCTGACAGTGGTTGCGACCTTTTCGACTGAACGACCTACCACATACCCCCCAAGGCCAATCTGGATGAGATTAAATAGCTGCTTCTCGACATCTTTGAATGCAGCTTCATCACTGGGTTGAATCCAGCCAAGAAATCTTCCCACGATAAGAGAGACGAAAACCAGCATGGTGATTGGACGCCAGTTTCGTGCAAGCCATGATGAGCTGGCGGCCTCTGCCTTGATGATATCTGACTGTAGTCTGTCAAGTTGTGACTGGTAGTCAATCATCTTCATGGTGACTTGGGACTGAATCTCATGAAGCTCTTTTTTTAGTTCCAGCCTTTTATTCTCCAGTGTCATCTTTTCTTCATCACTGGTGTGTAGATCGTCAATGAGATCTGTCGCCGGCCTGAATATTCCACTGACAAAGTCGAGTATACCCATTATTGATCCTCTCTAATTGCTAGCTGCGTATTTTGTTGAATGCGTCGTAGTGCTCTTTTATCCATTTTCCATATTTCTCCTTCTGACCTGGGCCGTTGTAGTAACTGGCGAATTTTGTAAAGTCTTTGTTGCGTAATGCATTTAGCATGGCTGGGTTAAGGAACTCGAACAGCCCAAGAATATGGTAGCGAATATCCTGATTAAATCTTTCAAACATATCCTGCACCGTTTCATATCCCAGTTTCTTGTGGTGAAATCCCATGATTTGTGGTGCTCCCATACTGATGGATAGCAGGGCTGAGGTGTCATCTAACGTTCGGGCAAACTCCAGTACCTGCCACTCACGCTGCTGGTTACCATGAAACTTTATCCACTCCATGTCACCGGCATTGCGCCACTGGTGTCCCAGCCACGGTTTACCGGAGAGGTTGAGGGAAAAGTGTTGTTTGAATTTTTCTGAATGATCTTTGCCCCAGTATTTCCAGAATTTGTGATTTTCAAAACGGATGATCTGCCGCCCCTGATTCTCACGCAGAAAACCATTCCCGGAACTTTCGACACAGAGTACGGCAATGATGCATGCCGTTTCAATATTATGTACTCCTGCCAGTTGCTGCAGGAGACCACCATACCTGTTCCAGGTCAGGGCGACGCTGAGCGATCTGCCAGAGCGATCAGTATCTAACAGCTCTGCTGGGGCGAGAGGCGTTGAATCGATATTGATGAGGCTATCCTCTTCTTCAGACGACAGATCTGAATGGGGGATTAGCCTGCTATCGTCATTCTCATCAAGTCTAATATATTTTGCCGCGACAAAGGCTGAGAGGTCATTAAAGATAATTTCATACCAGTTACCGTGTGTACTGCGCACCGTGATTTTCTCACCCAGGCTTAAGCTGCCAATAACTTTTGCTCGATGGGTGGCTGCCGAGCGGACATTCAAAGCCATTGCGTTAACGGTGCCCTGGGTCACAGTGGACGATGCGGTGATCTCAACATGGCTACCGCTGATATAGCCGCTTTTCTGGTTGAAGTTAATCTCTAGCCAACCACCGTGTTGTGCGGCGACAGTTACTCGTGAGCCCCGGCGTAACTGTCCGATAACACTGCCACTCATTCCGGGTTCGTCACGCACATTGAGTATTTGCGGTTTGACCCGAGCGGTGAGAGGTCCAGGTTCGGCTATCGGGTCGATGTAGCGGCGCGAGGCAAAGGCGCGTTTGCCTATGTAATCGATCTCATACCACTCATCATTTTCGCCAACTATCCCGACTACTGCATCCTGCAGAAGGATGCCGATCGGACTGGCATCAATGCCAGGCCCTGCGCGTACATTGAGTTTGGCGACAGATACTTTTCCCTGCATATCACTCCTCACCGATTGTTAGAATTGTATTACGCGTGTGGAAATCAGTTGTTATGACCGACTTAAGTACCACCGAATGTGGTTGTGCTACGTGGGCCGTTCGAATGGGGATATTGTCGTGATTCTCTGATATCCATATGGGGAACGTTCCCTGCAAGTGGTTAGATAGAGATTAGTACACAGTCGATTTAGTGTAAAGTGATCGATACGACCGCTATTTCAATAAATAATACAGGTATCGGTCACGCGATTGATTCCTTTGTTGTATCCTTCAAACGCGATAGAATAGTGGTCATCATTAGCATTAGATGGATTTGCGATGAAACCAAAAACTGAAGTCGTCATGGGTGATATGATCCGCCAGATCAGGGAGAGATTTCCGTTCGATATGAGCGAGGAGGAGATGTGTGGCGACAGCTGCAGTTATGGCTGCCCGAGAAACCTGCTGGAATATATGCATGCCGAGATCAGTGACTGGGAGCAACGTATGCAGCAGGGGGAGATCCCCAATTTCGGTGACATTCAGAAATTCTCAAAGAGTGGCAGAATGATCTATCGGGTGCTGGAGAAGAATCAGTTGATTAAGAAAGAGGACTGACTCTTTTGTGTACCTGAACATAAAAAAACCGGCTAGATAGCCGGTTTTTTTATTATGGCGGTGTAAAAACTTACTTCTTCTTTGGCGCGTAAATGTCAGTACAGGTTCCTTCTGCTACCTCTGCGGCAAAGTTGAAGGTCTCTGACAGGGTAGGGTGCGGATGAATAGTTAGCGCAATATCCTCGATGTCGGCACCCATCTCCAGCGCCAGTACCGCCTCGGCAACCAACTCGCCGGCATTGGGGCCACACATGGCGGCACCGATAAGGCGGTGATTCTCGTCGAAGATCACCTTAGTCATCCCCTCATCACGCCCCAGCGAGAGAGAGCGGCCTGATGCAGCCCAGGGGAAGACACCCTTCTCATAGGCGATGCCCTCACTCTTGCACTGCTCCTCGGTCTTGCCCATCCACGCCACCTCCGGATCGGTGTAGGCAACGGATGGGATGGTCTTGGCATCGAAGAACGATTTGTGGCCGGAGATATTTTCAGCGGCCACCTTGCCCTCATGGGTCGCCTTATGGGCCAGCATCGGCTGGCCGACGATGTCACCGATGGCGTAGATGTGTGGCACATTGGTGTGCATCTGTTTGTCGACCTCTATGAAGCCCCAGTCGTTGACGGTAACGCCCGCCTTCTCCGCATCAATCAGTTTACCGTTGGGTGAACGGCCGATGGCGACCAGTACGCGGTCGAAAGTATCTTCCTCTGGTGCACCCTTGCCCTCGAATTTACAGACCAAACCCTTCTTTGAGGGTTCGATAGCGGTGACTTTGGTGTTGAGGAAGATATTTTCGTACTTCTTCTTGATGCGACGCTCCAGCGAGCGCACCACATCGCGGTCGGCACCGGGGATGAGACCCGGTGATAGCTCGACGACCGTTACCTTTGAACCCAGTGCATCGTAAACAGTGGCCATCTCCAGTCCAATGATGCCGCCGCCGACCACCAGAAGGCGTTTCGGTACCTCTTCGATCTCCAGCGCATCGGTGGAGTCCATCACACGCGGGTCGTCCCACGGGATGAAGGGGAGTTTGGTGACGCGTGAACCGGCGGCGATGATGCAGTTTTCAAAACCGATGACACTCTTGCTGCCATCCTCGGCCTCAACCTCAATGGTGTTGGCTGAGGTAAACTTGCCGTAGCCGTGTACGATCTCGACCTTACGCTGTTTCGCTAGCCCCTTGAGACCACCGGTCAGTTTGTTGATGACGCTGTTTTTGTGCTCTCGCAGCTGATTGATGTCGATCTTCGGTTTACCGAAGGTCACACCAATGTGTTCAAACTCCTCCGCTTCGTTGATCACCTGGGCCGTATGGAGTAGTGCCTTGGAGGGGATACAGCCGACGTTAAGACAGACCCCACCGATGTTCTGGTAGCGTTCGATAAGGATCACATTCTGACCCAGATCGGCGGCGCGGAAGGCGGCGGTGTAACCACCGGGGCCGGAGCCCAGCACCACGGTCTGGGCCGACTTGTCGACAGCGCCGCTGTAGCTGGCGGCCTGTGGAGCGGGAGTCGCTGGCTTCTCTTCTGCAACAGGCGCAGCAGCCTCTTCCTTCTTTTCTTCAGCCGGAGATGCCGCCGCAGCTTCCGCGCCTGCCTCCAGCATCAGAATGGCAGAACCCTCGGAGACCTTGTCGCCGAGAGAGAGCAGTATCTCTTTGACCACACCACCCTGCGGTGCGGGGATCTCCATCGCCGCCTTGTCGGATTCGACGGAGATGAGGGAGTCCTCTGCGGCGATGGTGTCACCGATACTGACCAGGATCTCAATCACCTCCACATCGGCAAAATCGCCAATATCGGGTACCTTGATTTCGATTACATTGCTCATCGTCTGCCCCCTATAGCATCAGGCGGCGTGTATCGGATAACACGCGGCTCAGGAAGGTGGTAAAGCGGGCTCCATCGGCACCATCGATCACGCGATGGTCATAGGAGAGCGACAGCGGCAGCATCATGCGTGGCTCGAACTCCTTGCCGTTCCACACCGGTTGCATCTTGGAGCGTGAGACGCCGAGGATGGCGACCTCGGGGGCATTCACGATGGGGGTGAATTTGGTGCCACCGATACCACCCAGACTGGAGATGGTGAAACAGCCGCCCTGCATGTCGGAGGGTTTGAGTTTCTTGTCGCGTGCCTTGATGCTGATCTCGCCAAGTTCAACGGCCAGATCGACCAGCGATTTACGGTCCACATCGCGTACCACCGGCACCACCAGACCATCGGGGGTATCTACCGCGATGCCGATGTTGTAGTAGCCCTTCATGATCAGATTCTCGCCGGTGACATCCAGCGAGGAGTTGAAGCGCGGATACTGCTTCAGTGCGGAGACCACCGCCTTCATCATGAAGACCAGCGGGGTGATACGGATCCCCTGATCGCGGTATTCGGCTGCCAGCTCCTTGCGGAAGGCATCCATATCGGTAATGTCGGCCTCGTCGAACTGGGTCACGTGCGGAATGGTTACCCAGTTACGGTGCAGGAACTCACCGGTAAGCTTGTTAATCTTGGTCAGGGCTTTGCTCTCAACGGCTCCCCACTGGCTGAAATCGATCTCGGGCATCGGTGCCACACCAAGGCCACCACCGGCAGGCTGGGCCAGGACACGCTTGACGAAGTTCTGCACGTCCTCTTTGGTGATGCGTCCCTTGCGGCCTGAACCGTCCACCTTTCCCAGATCTACCCCCAGCTCACGGGCGAACTTGCGGATCGCCGGTGAGGCGTAGGCCTTGGAGAAGCTCACCTCATCGATGTGGGCGGTGGGCGACTGGCGAACGGGTGTCGGGGCAGCTCTGGGTGGCGCTGTTACGGGTGCCGGTGCCGCTGTGGGCTCCTCTTTTGCAGCTACAGGCTCCGGTTCAGCCGCCGCAGCAGGGACCGCCTCGGCGGTAGCGCCTTCGGCAGGCTCGAGGATCAGCAGCAGGCTCCCCTCGGAGACGGTATCACCGACCTTGATCTTCAGCTCTTTAATGACACCGCCCTCGGGAGCGGGGATCTCCATCGCCGCCTTTTCCGATTCAACGGTGATCAGTGAGTCTTCGGCATTGATGGTGTCGCCGACGCTAACCAAAACCTCGATAACTTCTACGTCGGAGAAGTCGCCAATATCGGGAACAAAAATCTCTTTTGCCATGGTCGTTACTCCCCCTTATGAAAACAACGGATTGCGTTTTTCCGGGTCGATGCCGTACTTCTTGATCGCCTCGGCTACCTTCCCGGCCGGCAGGTCGCCGGCATCGGCGAGGGCACTCAGCGCGGCGATGACCACATGGTAGCGATTCACCTCGAAGTGTTTGCGTAGCTGGGCGCGGGTATCGGAGCGGCCAAAGCCGTCGGTGCCCAGCACGGTGTAGTCAGCGGGTACCCACTTGCGGACCTGATCGGCATAGCTGCGGATGTAGTCGGTGGCGGCAATCACGGGGCCACGACGGCCGGTAAGGCACTGCTCCACATAGGCGACCTTTTTGTCGGCCAGCGGGTGGAGGCGGTTCCAGCGCTCTACATCACGTGCCTCACGGGCCAGTTCGTTAAAGCTGGTCGCGGACCAGATGTCGGCATCCACGCCCCACTCCTCGTCGAGCATCTCGGCCGCGGCAATTACCTCGCGGAAGATGGTGCCGGAACCCATCAGCTGCACCTTCTTGCGCTTCTTGCCACCGGACTTGAAGAGGTACATCCCCTTGATGATCCCCTCCTCAGAGCCCTTGGGCATGGCCGGATGGGTGTAGTTCTCGTTCATCGTGGTGACGTAGTAGAAGACGTTCTCCTGCTCCGCATACATGCGACGCAGGCCATCCTGCACGATCACCGCCAGCTCGTAGCTGAAGGTGGGGTCGTAGCTGACGCAGTTGGGGATGGTGCCGGCCATGATCAGACCATGACCATCCTGGTGCTGCAGACCCTCACCGGCGAGGGTGGTACGGCCTGCGGTGGCACCGATGAGGAAACCTCGGGCCTGCATGTCACCAGCAGCCCAGGCCAGGTCACCGATACGCTGGAAACCGAACATGGAGTAGTAGATATAGAACGGAATGGTGTTTACGCCGTGGGAGCTGTAGGAGGTGGCGGCAGCGATCCAGGAGGACATGGCACCGGCCTCGTTGATCCCCTCTTCGAGGATCTGGCCGGACTTGTCCTCTTTGTAGAACATAATCTCGTCCTTATCCTGCGGGGTATAGAGCTGCCCTACGGAAGAGTAGATACCCAACTGGCGGAACATTCCCTCCATACCGAAGGTGCGCGCCTCGTCGGGGACGATGGGGACGATGTTCTTGCCGATCTTCTTGTCACGGCAGAGCAGGGTGAGCAGACGCACATAGGCCATGGTGGTCGACATCTCCTTGTCACCACTACCTTCCAGCAGGCTCCTGAAGGTCTCCAGTGCAGGCACCTCCAGCGGTGTGGCAAGGTTGCTGCGCGAAGGCAGATAGCCCCCCAGCTCCTTGCGACGCGCGTGCATGTACTTCATCTCTTCGCTCTCGGGGTCAGGCTGGATGTAGGTACAGGCGGCCGCCTCTTCATCACTCAACGGGATGTTGAAGCGGTCACGTACATAGATCATCTCATCATCGCCCAGCTTCTTCTGCGAGTGGGTGCGGTTCTGACCTTCACCGGCGGCACCCATGCCGTAACCCTTAACGGTCTGGGCCAGGATGACGGTGGGCTGACCCTTATGCTCAGCGGCGGCCTTGTAGGCGGCATAGACCTTGTGCGGGTCATGGCCACCACGGTTGAGGCGCCAGATGTCATCATCGGTCATCTTCGAGACCATCGCCTTCAGCTCGGGATACTTGCCGAAGAAGTGCTCACGCACATAGGCACCGTCCTTCGACTTGTAGTTCTGCAGGTCACCATCGACCACCTCAAGCATGCGCTTGTGCAGCAGGCCATCTTTGTCCTTGGCCAGCAGCGGATCCCAGTAGGAGCCCCACAGTACCTTGATCACATTCCAGCCGGCGCCACGGAAGCTGGCTTCCAGCTCCTGTACGATCTTGCCATTGCCGCGTACCGGGCCGTCCAGACGCTGCAGATTGCAGTTGATGACCCAGGTGAGGTTATCGAGCTTCTCGCGCGAGGCGAGACCGATGGCGCCCAGTGATTCCGGCTCGTCGGTCTCACCATCACCAAGGAAGGCCCAGACCTTGCGGTTTCTGGTATCGGCCAGACCACGGTCCTGCAGGTACTTCATAAAGCGGGCCTGGTAGATCGACATGATCGGTCCCAGCCCCATCGAGACGGTGGGGAACTGCCAGAAGTCGGGCATCAGCCATGGGTGGGGGTAGGAGGAGAGGCCATTACCATCGACCTCCTGGCGGAAGTTATCCAGTTGTTCCTCGCTGAGGCGCCCCTCAAGGAAGGCGCGGGAGTACATACCGGGGGCGGCGTGGCCCTGGGAGTAGATCAGGTCTCCACCATGTTCGTGGGTGGGGGCGCGCCAGAAGTGGTTCATTCCTACATCATATAGGGTGGCTGCGGAGGCAAAGGAGGCGATGTGGCCACCCAGCTCGGTGGATTTGCGGTTGGCCTTCACCACCATCGCTACGGCATTCCAGCGGATTAAGGCGCGAATGCGATCCTCAATGGCCGGGTCGCCCGGCATCTGAGGCTCCATGTGGGGGGGGATGGTGTTCACATAGGCGGTATTGGCGGAGTAGGGCAGGTTGACGCCGGAACGGCGTGCCTGGTCAATCATCTGCTCCATCAGGAAGTGGGCGCGCTCTGCCCCCTCTGCATCAAGAACTGCGGCCAGTGCATCGAGCCACTCCTGAGTCTCGACACTATCGATATCCATGATCCCGGGTTGCTGTGACATGATTCCACCCTCTTTTGGTTTTGTGCCCTCATATTATGGGGCTTTTTGAATGTTGGGCAATGATCCGGTCTTTGACGATAAAAAGCAATAAAAAATCGCCTATATTTCTGTAATGTAAAAATAATTAACATATAAAACAATAAGATGCATGACGCAAATAATTTCCCCTGTTTCTCGGGTGTTAACCGAACAGGGTACAAAATAGGCGATTCTCTGGCTTGATGGGGAAAATTCCCCCTCAATTCCGCCTGTGGTAGTTGAAATTTGCCGAATTTATCCGTTAAGTCTTGCCAGATTTTGCATGCGGGTATATTGTTTGTCGTGTTTTCAACATGTTATGACACCTGTTTTATTTTCGTATGTCGTGGAGATATTCCCGACTAACGACGCCAGACTGGAAGAGCCATCGTCCGGTCAACGGTGTCCACAAGGGAAGGCCCATGTCCGCTCCTCACTTACGTATACGGCACCTGTCGGGTCTGCTCCCCTATCAGCCAGTATGGCAGGCGATGCAGGCGTACACCGCACAGCGTGATGAAGAGAGCGCCGACGAGGTCTGGTTGCTGCAGCACGAGCCGGTCTACACTCAGGGGCGTAACGGCAGGCCCGAGCACATCCTCAATCCCGGCTCGATTCCGGTGGTGCAGATTGACCGAGGTGGTCAGGTGACCTATCACGGACCGGGTCAGCTAGTGGTGTACCTGTTAATAGATCTCAAGCGTCTGAAACTGGGGGTGCGTGAGATGGTCAGTGTGATGGAGCGTTCTATCATTGCCGTTCTGGCCGAATACGGTGTTCAGGCGGTTGCCCGTGCGGATGCCCCCGGGGTCTATGTGGAGGGTGCCAAGATCGCCGCTCTTGGGCTGAGGATTCGTAAAGGGAGGTGTTACCATGGCCTCAGTTTCAATCTGCAGATGGCTCTTACCCCGTTTGACCAGATCAATCCATGTGGTTACGAGGGGATGGCGGTGACTCAGCTGGCCGACCACAGTGACAGCTGGGAGTGGGAGCAGGTGGAGCAGGCGCTGATCACGCATCTGGTACAGCAGCTTGGCGATATCCCGTATAGCGAAATTGAGGGCGGCATAGCCATCCCCGGAGCCGAGAGACGATGAACGACAAGGGTAAACGTAATCCGCTAAAGGGTGAGTCGAAGACGGCGCGCATCCCGATCAAGGTGGTGCAGAATGAGGTGAGGCTACCCAAACCGAAGTGGATACGTGCCAAGGTGCCCCGGGGTTCCGGAGTCAACAGAATCAAGCAGGTGCTGCGTGAGCACAACCTCTATACCGTCTGTGAAGAGGCCGCCTGCCCCAATCTGGGAGAGTGTTTCTCCCACGGTACCGCCACCTTTATGATCATGGGCGAGGTCTGCACCCGTCGCTGCCCCTTTTGCGATGTGGCGCACGGCCTGCCCGAACCGCTGGATCAGGATGAGCCCGGCAAACTGGCTACAACCATCCGTGACATGGGGCTGAAATATGTGGTCATCACCTCGGTGGATCGAGACGACCTGCGTGATGGAGGGGCGGCACACTTTGCCGAGTGTATTACCCAAATACGCGCGCTCTCACCCGATATTCAGATCGAGATCCTGACCCCCGACTTTCGTGGCCGTATGGAGGTGGCACTGCAACTGTTGGCCGAGTCGCTACCCGATGTCTTTAACCACAATCTGGAGACAGTGCCGCGCCTCTACAAGGCGGCCCGTCCCGGTGCCGATTACACCTGGTCGCTGCGGCTGCTAAAAGAGTTCAAGGTGGCACATCCCGAGGTGCTTACCAAGTCGGGGCTGATGGTGGGGCTGGGTGAGAGTAATGAGGAGATCCTTGAGGTGATGCGAGATATGCGCACTCACGATGTGAATATGCTGACCATCGGTCAGTATCTGCAGCCGAGTGAGTATCACCTGGCGGTGCAGCGATACGTGACCCCGGATGAGTTCGAGATGTTTCGTAGTGAGGGAGAGAAAATGGGTTTTAGCAATGTTGCCAGTGGCCCGATGGTGCGCTCCTCCTATCACGCAGATCTGCAAACGCGTGGTGACAGGGTGGAATAGGTAAAATAACTCCGGTACTTCGCAACAAACGTGGAGGTTATTCCCCCCTTTTTTATTGCCCGACTGATGTAACATTAGCCATTGCAGGGATTTCCCATGAGCCGGGTGATTCAAGCCATGTGATGAACGCCTCACCCGGCATCGGTCTGGCAATGTAATACCCCTGGACAATATCGCAGCCAAGCTGTATCAGCTGTTCGACGATCTCCCTGTTTTCAACCCCCTCACCGATGACCCTGTAGGACATATTGTGGGCCAGTTCGATAATGGATCGTACGATAGTGGCGTTGCTGCGATTGACATCCATATTTCTGACAAAGGATTGATCAATCTTGATCTCGTGTACCGGGAGGATGTTGAGGTATGAGAGGGAGGTATATCCTGTGCCAAAGTCATCAATGGAGAGGGTGACCCCCATTTCATGAAGTAGTGACAGGATCTCCAGTGCCCTTTGCGGGTCGAGTACGATGGCAGTCTCCGTTATCTCGAGTGTGAGGTATGCAGGGTCGAGCTTGTACCGCCGCAACAGCTCATAAACCATGTCCGGCAGGTCACTATTCTGGATATTCCGCGCCGAGAGGTTGACCGCTACATTCAGTGGGAAACCTCTATGGTAGCTCTCGCTGCTGAACTTGATCGCCTCCTCCAGCACCCACTGGGTAAGAGGGTGAATAATGCCGCTCTGCTCTGCTAACGGGATAAAATCGTTGGGCGGGATCATTCCGATGGTTGGATGCTGCCAGCGTATCAACGCCTCGGCGGAGGCCTTGTCTGGATTGCTGGGGTCTATTTGAGGCTGAAAGTGGAGTAGCAGTTCACCATTGTCGATGGCATTCCGCAGGGAGTTGATCAGGGTGAGGCGGTGGTGGCTGTGTGAGTCCTGGCTGGTATCGTAGTAGCTATAGCCATAACACCTCTCCTTGGCCTGATACATGGCAATTTCGGCGTGTCGAATCAGGGTGCTGACATCTTCGCCATGGTCAGGATAAAAGGCGATACCAATACTGGACTCGACGCCGAACTCATGGTCATCGAGATTGTATGGTTGGGAGAGGGCCGCAATAATCTTTTCGACGACCAGATTGCAGTGCTCTATCGATTCAACACTGATCACCACACCAAATTCGTCTGCACCGAATCGCGCTATCGTGTCGGAGCTACGCAATGAATTAACAAGGCGTCGTGATACTTCGATCAAAACATGATCGCCATCCGTATGTCCAAGTGTGTTGTTGATCTCTTTAAAACGGTCCAGATCGATAACCAGCATAGCGACCAGTTTTTTCTGGGCGCGTGCATTATAGATAGCCTTTTTTAAATTGGCTCGTAGCGCAAAACTGTTGGAAAGGTTGGTCAGCTCATCGTGGGATGATCGGTACTCCAGCTCTTCATTCTGAGATTGGAGACGTCGGTGAATAATGGTAGAGAAGATCATGATCAGCCAGAGAGAGAACCACATCAGTACAACGGCAGAGGCGATTAGCCGTTTATTCATTTTTGACAGGATCACGGAGAATTTATCAATCTTGTAGTGTAGATTGAGGAGCGTCAGGTCAGTATCGGCAACATCGGCTTTTGCCCAGATGTAGAACTCGTCACCAATCGCAATAGAACCGCTACGGCGACTGCTGGTTAATAGTTCCTCCCAGGGTAATAGGGAAAATTCCCCGCTCTGTAACTGTTCCAGTGGGATGGAGGCTGCGAAAATTTTTCCATCCCGACCTATGAGGTCGATAAAATCGTTTTCCTCCTGAGAGGCCATAAGCCCGGTCCATACAGCAGGGTCATGTACATCCACATGTGAAGGGATGGCTTTGTAATGATGTTCAACCTCTTCGCGCACGAGACGTTCCAGAAGTCCACTCTCATGGGAGAGCAGGGAGTCGAGAGAGGTCTGATAGGCGATCAGGGCGAAGATGGCGATGGTCACCAGAAGTAGTGACGAAAAGCCTATAATCATCAATCGCTTGATATTCACGGTAGTAATTCGTTACTTGTTGTCGCAGGTGCTCATGTTGATAAGTGAGTAGATGGGGCAGACAGCAATGATGGCTACTATCAGATTTACCAGTGCGATTACTCCCAGGATTAGTGCTATGAAGGGGTCGCTTGAGGTTTCAGGGTAGACAAAGGCAAGGTAGAAGAAGAACGCTGCGAATCCCCCCCTGAGTATGCGATCAAACGGTCCAACGTTCGGTTTTAAGGTGATCATTGTTTCTCCCTGAATCGATTTGGTGGCATCGCAGTAAAGCGTGTTCCGCCGACGCCCTGTTTCTTATTGTTACTATTGTTATATATTCATTTTCTGAACATCATGCTACAAGATATAGACAAAATAAAGACCCTGCCTAATCGAAGAGAATGACATTATCGTAATATTAGCCAATAGTTATTGATTATGCGGTGGCGTTTTGAATTTGCAGGAGATGAGATATGAGAGTGTTAGTACTGATGCTACTAAGCGCTGCCGCGATTCAGATGAGCGGTTGTGCCACCAGTCCCACCGGGCGTACTCAGTTAATGCTGGTGTCAGAGGAGCAGGCGATTTCGGCTTCGCAGAAGGCCTACGCCACTACGGTGCAGGAGCTTGGAAAGGAGGGGAAAATCCTGAAAGATACCGCGGCCACTCGCAGGGTTGAGCAGATTACCCGTCGCCTGATCGCTGAGGCGCAAAAGATGCGTCCGAAAACGGCGCGCTGGCAGTGGGATGTAAAGGTGATTGACGACTCTGAGCAGGTCAACGCCTGGTGTATGGCGGGGGGCAAGATGGCCATCTACACCGGATTGCTGGAGAAGTTGCAGCCAACCGATGATGAATTGGCGCAGGTGATGGGGCACGAGATCTCCCACGCCCTGGCTAACCACACCGCTGAGCGGATGTCGACGGCACTGGCGACCTCTTTGGGGGTGGCAGTGATAGGGGCGGCCACAGACAGTGATGCGGCAACGATGGGTGGTGCGGCTCTGGCCGCTACTCTGGCGATAGAACTGCCCAACAGTCGTGATGGTGAGAGTGAGGCCGATGAGATCGGCATGGAGCTGGCGGCACGGGCCGGTTACGAGCCGATGGCCGCAGTGACCCTGTGGCAGAAGATGGGGGAGGCGGGTGGGGCCACGCCGCCGCAGTTTCTCAGTACCCACCCCAGTCCGGCAAATCGACAGCAAAGGCTGAGAAAACTGGCACAGAAGTGGCGGCCGGTCTACGAACAGAGCCGCTCACGCTGAAAGGCTAAAGTTTTTCCCCTCCCATCCGATGAAATAGCTATCCTTTTCATCGCTGGGAGTTTCGGGTGTTCTATCGTCTACTACCGCTGCTGCTGCTACTCCCGGTGTCAACCGCCTGGGCATCGACACAGCGATATCTGGCTACTGAGCACGAATCGCGCTGGGTAACCTCCTCCTCACGACTCTACTGCTCGTTGAGCCATGAGATCCCGGTCTATGGGCGTGCGGTGTTTGAGCGCTACGCGACACAGCAGTTGGGGATGTGGATAGAGGTGAAGCGACAGCCCCATAAGGTGGGGCTGGCACGGCTCATCTCTACCGCTCCGGAGTGGAAGCACGGGGCTCGTGAGCGTGACCTGGGTCAGATTGCCTATACGGTAGAGCGCACCCCCTTCAAACTCCAGCATATCCTCTCCAGGCGACTGCTATCGGAGCTGGAGCAGGGGATGTTCCCCACCTTTAGCTACCAGGACTGGTCGGATGGGCGGGACGAGGTGCAGGTCTCCCTCTCGGCGGTGAATATTCGCGCCGCGCTAGGGGAGTTTCTCGACTGTCTCTCCGCACAGCTCCCCTATGGTTTTGACCACGTCCGTAGCAGCAAGCTCTATTTTGAGTTTGACAGCAGTGAGCTGGATCACAGGTCGACAGCGCGCCTGGAAGAGGTGGTGGAGTACCTGCTGGCCGATGAGAAGGTGAGGGTGGTTGCGGTGATCGGGCGCACCGACAGCAAGGGGGTTCGTCCCTATAATGATGGACTTGGCTCGCGGCGTGCTGAAGCGGTTAAGTTGTATCTGGTTAGCAGGGGTATCAATGAGGAGCGGCTTACGATAAAGCTGAGCTCCTATGGTGAGCGCAGGCCGGTTGCGACCAACCGAACCGAGAAGGGACGGGCGCTAAACCGGGTGGTTGAGGTCAATCTACTCAAATAGTCATTCTGGGGTTCTATCGGTATAATCCCCCGATTCTGTCTCTGGTGGCCCCTCGGGCCAAGTTGAATCGGGAGTTTCCATGTCTGATGTAAAGAAAGTGGTGCTGGCCTACTCCGGCGGCCTCGATACCTCCATCATCCTCAAGTGGCTGCAGGACGAGTATAACTGCGAGGTGGTCACCTTTACCGCCGATATCGGCCAGGGCGAGGAGGTCGAGCCGGCCCGTGCCAAGGCCAAGGCGGCCGGGGTGAAGGAGATCTACATCGACGACATGCGCGAGGAGTTCGCCCGCGACTTCGTCTTCCCGATGTTCCGCGCCAATGCCATCTACGAGGGGGAGTACCTGCTCGGCACCTCCATCGCCCGCCCCCTCATCGCCAAGCGATTGATTGAGATTGCCCGCGAGACCGGCGCCGATGCCATCTCCCACGGCGCCACCGGCAAGGGCAACGACCAGGTGCGCTTCGAGCTCGGCGCCTACGCCCTGATGCCCGAGGTGAAGGTGATCGCCCCGTGGCGCGAGTGGGACCTCAACTCCCGCGAGAAGCTGATGCAGTACGCCAAGGAGCACGGCATCCAGATCGATTTTGCCAGGCAGAGCAAGAAGTCCCCCTACTCAATGGACGCCAACCTGTTGCACATCTCCTACGAGGGCGACATCCTCGAGGACCCGTGGAACGAGGCGGAAGAGGACATGTGGCGCTGGAGCGTCTCCCCGGAGCAGGCCCCCGACCAGCCGACCTACGTCGAACTCACCTACGAGCGCGGCGACATCGTCGCCATCGATGGCGTGGCGATGAGCCCCGCCACCGTGATGGAGCACCTCAACAAGGTGGCCGGGGCCAACGGCATCGGCCGCGACGATATCGTCGAAAACCGCTACGTCGGCATGAAGTCACGCGGCTGCTACGAGACCCCCGCCGGCACCGTAATGCTCAAGGCGCACCGCGCGATCGAGTCGCTCACCCTCGACCGCGAGTCGATGCACCTGAAGGACGAGCTGATGCCGCGCTACGCCAAGCTCATCTACAACGGCTACTGGTGGAGCCCGGAGCGCGAGATGCTGCAGGCGGCGATCGACAAGTCGCAGGAGCACGTCAACGGCACGGTGCGGATGAAGCTCTACAAGGGCAACGTCTATGTGGCAGGACGCAAGTCTGAGAAGGACTCGCTGTTCGACGCCTCTATCGCCACCTTCGAGGACGATGCCGGTGCCTACGACCAGAAGGACGCGGCGGGCTTTATCAAGCTCAACGCCCTGCGCCTGCGCATCGCGGCCAAGCGCAATAACCAATAACATGGCAGGCTGGCCATGGAGGGCCTCACCCTGCGTTAAATGAGACGACTCGTTGCCAGCTGAAACTTTTAGACGCAGATTTCTCCTCTTCATCTTACTGACCTGGATGTTGCCCCCGCTGTTTGGGCTCTCCTTTCTGGTCTTTCTCGAGACGTTTACCTTTGATGAGATTGCACGGGTGGTGCGAGGCTCGGGCTTCGGCTTCCTTGCTGTCGGAACACTGCTCTTTGCACTCTGGTACTTCAACCGCTTTGCCCTCCCCTGGTTGGCCTACTTGCGGTTACCGGATCAAAACAATACCGAGAGGGCACTTATTCAGTTAAGACGGTTTGCGTATCACTACTGGGGTCTGTTTACCCTGACCATGGGGGTACGCCCTACATATATGATGCTGAGCGCAGAGCACCTTCTCGGTAGTGAAACTGTTGCGGCCGACTGGTTTCGGGTGCACCTGGTACTGTTGCTGGTATTCATCCTCTTTGGACTCCCCTTTTACATCCTGATCTCGGATCTGCTCGGCCAGTTATTGGGGGGGATAAAGCTGGAGCGACCGCAGCTGAGTGTGAAGGCGAAGATATTCCTCATCGGATCACTGATTCCACTACTGATAGACACGGCCCTGGTACTCTTTTTCTGGTCTCGAACCGGATATTTTTCCGGTGATACCATCCTCTTCTGGCTCATGCTGGAGGGGCTGGCGATTGCCGGCACCCTGTTGTTTGTGCGCAGCATCACCCAGTCACTTAGCCCATTGCAGAGTCTGATCCGTCAGCAACCACGATTGAATGAACTGGAGCTTGCCTCACTACGAGGCGTCTCCACCGATGAGCTTGGGATTCTCGCCAATGAGTACCGGCAACTGCTGCAGCACCATATGGCGCTTACCGCGAGGTTACGTAAGTCAGAGGAGTGGTTGAGCAATATTCTGGAGAATATGCAGGATACCTTCTACCGTACGGATCTGCAGGGGCGAATCCTCTATATCACCCCCATGGTAGAGCGGGTGCTTGGCTACCGCCCGGATGAACTTGTGGGAACCCGCATGGCCGATCTCTATCTTGAACCATCGGCACGTGAGCGTTTTTTGGCCGATCTGGAGGCGAATCATGGGGCGGTGCGTAACTATACTTCAGCGCTACGCCACCGTAACGGTTCTACCGTCTGGGCATCGACCAACGCCCACTATTATCTGGATGAAGAGGGGGCGTTGGCCGGTGTGGAGGGTAACTCTCGAGATATAACAGTACTGAAACTGGCCGAGCAGGCGTTACAGCAGGAACAACAACGCCTGTTAGCGACTTTAGAGTCGATCACCGACGCGGTGATCACCACCGACACCTCGGGGGTGATTGACTACCTCAATCCGGTGGCGGAGCGTCTGCTGAGCAGGGGTGAATCGGTAACCGGTTTCCACTACATATCAGTATTGCCTCTCTATGATGAGGTGAATGAGAAGGAGCTGGATGATCTGGTTAAGCTCTGTCTTTCGCACCAGGGGAGCTTCGTTAATGCCAACAATGCCGTCTTTAGACGCGAGGATGGGCGAGAGTTTGTGCTCAAGGTCTCTGCCTCCTCCATGCTAGGCAGCGATGGCAAACTTAGTGGTGCGGTACTGGTGTTACACGATATTACTGAGAGCATGAAGATGACGCGCCAGCTCAACTATTTGGCGGCCCATGACCCACTCACCGGACTGGTCAACAGGCGCGAATTCGAACATCGGCTTGCCCAGGCGATTCATACTGCTGAGGGTCAGAGTAAGGGGCATGTACTGCTCTATCTGGATCTGGATCAGTTCAAGGTGGTTAATGATACCTGCGGTCATCGGGCCGGTGATGAGCTACTCAAGCAGGTAGGACTTTTGCTTGAGTCACGGTTACGCGAAAGCGATGTCCTGGCGCGTCTTGGTGGTGATGAGTTTGCGGTGTTACTCGAACACTGTCCGCTGGAGAAGGCGCAGCAACAGGCTGACGCGTTGCGCCAGATGGTCAAGGAGTTCCGCTTCGTCTGGGAGGAGAAGAGCTTCGAGATTGGCATCAGTATCGGGTTGGTACCCATCTACAGCTCTGAACAGAGTATGGGGGAGCTGCTCTCGGCCGCTGATGCCGCCTGTTATTTTGCCAAGGAGCAGGGACGTAATCGCGTCTACACCTATCATGGTGATCATGCGACACTTGAGCGCCACGGTGAGATGAGTTGGGTACACCGTATCACAGAGGCCTTTGAGGCAGAACGTTTTCGCCTCGATGCACAGTACATCGCCCCATTGCAGCAGAGCGGTGGATTACCTCACTATGAGGTGCTGTTGCGCATGGTCAGCGAAGAGGGCCATATAGTGCCCCCGATGGCCTTTATCCCCGCTGCCGAACGCTACAACTTGATGCCGACCATTGACCGCTGGGTGATTCGTACTACCTTTGCTCAGCTATGTCATGCAAGGGAGGAGAGTGGAAGGGTACCCATTGGGGTCTCTATCAACCTCTCCGGTCAGTCACTGGCGGATGACTATTTCCTCGAATTTGTCGTCGCTCAGCTTGAGAACGCAGATATTGACCCATCACAGATCTGTTTTGAGATCACAGAGACGGCGGCTATCACCAATCTAAGCCGTGCGATGATGCTGTTTAGTGAGTTGCGCAAACGAGGTTGCAGCTTTTCACTGGATGATTTTGGCAGCGGCCTCTCCTCCTACGGTTATCTCAAGACCCTGCCGGTGGACTACCTGAAGATAGATGGTGCCTTCGTCAAGGATATCCTTGAGGATCCTATTGATGAAACAATGGTCGAGGCGATCCATAAGGTAGGGCATGTGATGGAGCTGCAGACAATCGCCGAGTTTGTCGAAAGCGAGGCAATTGCCACCAGATTGCGGGAGATGGGGGTCGATTTTGCTCAGGGCTACGCTATCTCACCCCCGGAGCCACTTGATGTGGTTCTGGCCCGTCACAATAACTGATACCGTTATCCTTTGTCGGTAACCGGGAGATAACATATGCGACTACTCCACACTATGCTACGGGTTGGTGACCTGCAGCGCTCCATTGATTTCTATACCCGTATCCTGGGCATGAGACTACTGCGTCAGAGCGACTATCCGGAGGGAAAGTTTACCCTTGCCTTTCTCGGATATGGTGATGAATCAGAAAATACGGTACTGGAGCTGACTTATAACTGGGGCGTTGAGCAGTATGACGTCGGGAGTGGTTTTGGTCACCTCGCCATTGAGGTGGAGGATGTCTATCGTGCGGCAGAGAAGATTGACGAGCAGGGTGGCAAGATCATCCGTGAGGCGGGGCCGATGAATGCTGGCAGCACGATTATCGCCTTTGTCGAGGACCCTGACGGCTATCCGATTGAGCTTATCGGTAAACGTTAGGAGTCGCTGCTACGCAGCAACGACAGTAGTTCGCGGGTGGTTGTACCGGCCACGGCAAACTGCTCGCATCGTCCGTTATCACCCGTGTCTTCATAGGAGAGGGCGTAGAGCTGGGTCACCAGTTTGCGACTGGTCAATTGCTCAGGGCTATCACTCCTTAGCAGTCGGCTAAATTGATCAAGTGTGTCAACCGTTACCGAGGCCCAGTAGGTGGCGCTGAAACTCTCATCACGGTCACCGCAGTTATTGCTGGCACTGCTCAGGGCATCACTTAGCGCATAGAGTTGCCCATAGCGAAATTCGTGGGGTATCGCCTGATCCAGGCTGGCGCAGGCGGAGAGCAGCAGCAGGATCAGCGAGCCTGTTACACGCGTCATGTACGGTCTCCGTAGCTCAGGAGTTGATCAGGGACTCATCTGGATGGGGTCATCCATTGCAGTCATCGTGTCCCAGGGCCTGGTTGGTGGGATGCCCTGTTTGGGTGGCACTAAATGGCTGGCTATGGCTCTGAATTGGGGATTGGGTAACCGGCTTTCAAGCCGGAAAAGAGGTTTACTGTGTTTGCTTGTGGTTACAGTGACCGTAGGCACTCCAGATAGGCGATCTCGTCCGGGGGGCTATTATTGCGCTGTGCCAGCCACATCACCTCACCCAGGCACTCCATCATTCGATGTTCCGCTGCATGTGGGTCACTAAATCGCCTCAGCAGGGCGTCATAGGCGCTATCGATGCCAGCCGGACGGCTGGTTGAGAGCTGTTCTCGTATTGCAATATGCATCCCCATGTGTAGAAAGGGATTAACCTCACCCTGTTCCGGACTGGTTTCGTGGCCCAGCGCCTGTTCCTCACTGTCTAGCAGAGAGTGGTACTCAGGGTGGAGGATGATGACATCAATAATCATCGCCTCCAGAGGCTCCACAGGCTGTTTTTCAATATGCTTACGCCAGGCGGTCAGATAGAAACGGCGTAATTCGTCACGACTTTGGCCAAAAAACATTACTCGATCACCTTCTGTTTGTATTCACACAGATCCTCAATGATACAGGCCCCGCAACGTGGCTTGCGTGCCACACAGATGTAGCGGCCGTGCAGAATCAACCAGTGATGAGCATCCTGCAAAAACTCATCGGGGATGAATTTGAGCAGCCTTTTCTCTACCTCCAGAACCGTTTTGCCTGGGGCGATTTTTGTACGGTTGGATACACGGAAAATGTGGGTGTCGACCGCCATGGTTGGGTGGCCGAAGGCGGTGTTGAGTACCACGTTGGCGGTCTTACGCCCCACTCCCGGCAGCGCCTCCAGTGCCTTGCGATCCTCTGGTACCTCGCTCCCATACTGCGCGATAAGGATCCCGCAGGTTTTGATGATGTTAGCCCCCTTGGAATTGAAGAGGCCAATTGTCTTGATGTACTCCTTCAGCCCCTCCTCTCCGAGGGCGAGGATCTTCTCCGGGGTATTGGCGACGGGAAAGAGTCTATCGGTCGCCTTGTTGACACCCTTGTCCGTGGCCTGAGCCGACAGGATCACCGCTACCAGCAACTCAAAAGGGGTAGAGTAATTTAACTCCGTGGTGGGGTGTGGATTGTCAGAGCGTAGTCGGGCAAAAATCTGCTGGCGTTTTTCTCGGTTCATGGCTCGCTGATGATGGTGAGGTGAGGCGTTACTCTAACGAATGTCCCACCGATTGCCTAGGGTGTTCGATGAGCTTGTCGCCTGGCGGGGAGAATCCATACAGAGATTTGCATATTACCCATGAGTTGTAGGAGTATAGAGGGCGTTGAGATTAATAAAAAACAGGCCGGATTCACCATCGATGTGATTGAACAGGTCGAAGATATAGCACGCATCATAAATCGGCGCTGCAACCGGAGTTTCGGGGCACGCCAGACAAGGGGGAGAGGGTGCGACTCGGTTTGCCATTTGTACTCTGCCTGACGTTTTCTCTAACGTTTAATGCAGCGGCAGCCTCATCTGCAGAGGATGTTGCCTCGCTCTCGCGTCAGCTCGATCTCTACTACGCCCTGCAACAGCGGATTGCCCAGCCTGGGGAGATCTCCGAGGAGGGTCTATCCGGACTTAAGCTCCTATTAGCACAGCTCTATACGGAAATGGGGATGTTGCTTGCCGCCGAACATACCCTCAATGAGTTGCAGGGGGGGCCCTCAATACAACAGTTGCGAGATATGGGGAGGTTGATGTTAGCCCGTCAGTATCGAATGCGTGGAGAGGTGGAGTCCTCTCAGGCACAACTGGATGCGATTGGTGGAAAACTCGATACCATGCTGGAGAACGAGCGTCTGCAGATGATAGCCCTCTCGGCGCTGGAACAGGGAGATCGTGATGAGGCGCTGAAGCGATTTGGTGAGGTACAGGGTGGGGAGCGCGCAATGCTGCTTGCTCGCTTTAACTATGCAGCCCTGTTGTTGCAGGGGGCAAATCAGGAACACGGACTTATCCTGCTACAGGAGTTGGCAGCACACACCTCTAATGCGCCAGCCGTCAGTGCGTTGAAGGATCGAGCCAATTTGTTATTGGGCTACTTTTTTTTGCGCCGCGGACATAATGAAGAGGCAATCACATTTTTACGCAAGATACGTTTACACGGGCCTTACTCACGGGCCGCCCTGCTAGCACAGGGGTGGGCCGAACTGTCGCTACGGGGGCCGGAGTATGCCATGGCACCATGGATGGAGTTACTCGCTGCCGGGGAGGGAGACAACCTCTCCGAGGAGGCGGCACTCGCCATTGCCAGTGCCATCTCAATAAAGGGGCCTACTCAGCGTGCGGTTGAACACTATGACCAACTGATAAAGCGTTATGAGGCAGAGCGGGAGCAGGTAAAGAGGGAGCTACATCGTCATCGCCAGCCCTATCCACAAGAGAGGGTCGAGACATATCTGGATGAACAGATGGGTGGTGATGATGGATATAAGTCGGTACCGGCCGTGGCGTTGAGGCGGTTGTTCGTATTAAAGAGAGAACTCTCCAGTGGTAGACATCAAAACAGGATTAAATCCGACGATGATAAATCCTACTTTGAGCAATTATGGGGAGTGCTACACGCATTATATCCGCGCACAGATGAGTGGAGTGGTGTTGGGATCTCATCCCTTATTGCGCAAGGTACAGAGCAATATATTACCAATTTCAATCAGAGTGTTAGCGGCAGGTCACTGCATATTGATTCAGTAGTGGAACAGCGAGTCGAAGAGGACAGACAGACCCTGGATGGTGAGATCACCGTTGTGGCGGAGTGGTATCGTAGGACACGTCTTACGCATCTGCAGGAGCGTGATGTGAGACTGGTCTCGTACCTTGAGCGGGCGAGGCTGGGGGTGGCGCGTAATCATGACCTTGCACTAAGTCAACAGGAGAGTGACTAGTGGCAGTTTGTCGCCGTTTACTAGTGGTGATAGCGATGCTTTCAGCCAGCGGGTGCGTGACGCTGCCAGAATCCAAAAGTAGTGATAGGCAGCTGGACCTTGGGGAGCTTTCTGATAGAAGTGTCTATATTGGAGATAGTCGACCGTTAAAAAGCAGTACGCCGCAACTACTGCAGGCTTATAGAGAGGTATTACAGCACCATCATGATCCGGCGATACAGCGCGAAGCAAGAAAACGGGTTGCCGATCTTGAGGTGGAAGGCGCCATGGAATCGTCAAGAGGGGATTACAGCGGCAGCATAAGACGTTATCTTGCGATTCTCAGTGAACAGGATGGACATCCTGATAATGAAGAGCTGCTCTATAATCTGGCGCGTGCCTATGCGCAGCAGGGGCAGTTGGAGGAGCAGTACGGTGTGATGGCGCAGTTGCTTGCGAACTATCCTGATAGTCGATATCGATTGGAGATGTTATTTCGAAGTGCAGAGTATCTATTCACCATAGGAAAAAATAGTGATGCTATTCAGCACTATCAGGCAATCCTGGCTATACGTGGCATTAATCCATATTACGAGCGTTCACTATACAAAAAGGGGTGGGCAGAATTACGGTTAATGAATCTTCAGAACTCCTATGATGATTTTTTTGCCATGATAAAACGTAAACTCCGTCCTGAACTACTGTCAAACAGTGAGCCACTCGAGTCGTTGCCACTCAGTGATGGCGATCGCGAGATCATTAGTGATGTTCTGCGTGGTATAACGCTTGCAGCGGCATTAAGTGGTGAGGACCTTCTGCTCAGGGTATTCGAAGATGACACCCTGAAACCCTATGCATATATCTTATATGCTGAAATCGTTGAGCGATATATTTCTCAGGAACGTTACAACGATGCGGCACGGGTTGCGGAGAGATTTGTACAAACAGCCCCTCATCATAACTATGCACCCAGGCTACAGATGAAGGTTCTTGAAAGTTATCGCTCAGGTGGGTTTAAGCGTCAATATCAACGGGCGCAGGAGGAATTTGTTGAACGATATCGCATTAATGGAGAACACTGGCGATTTCTGGCTGAGAATAGACAGAGTGAGCTCAGGCCTCACCTTAAAGAGAGTAATCGCGCATTAGCAACAAATGCCCACACTGTGGCACAGAGAAGCGGCAGGGGTGAGGATTATGACAGGGCGATACACTGGTATCGAATCTATCTTGACTCCTTTCCCGATGATGTCGAGGCTGCTGATCTTAATTACATGTTGGCAGACCTGCTCTTCTCCATTAAGCGATATGAAGAGGCTGCGCCAACCTATGAGAGAAGTGCTTACCAGTATCAACGAAGTGAAAAGAGTGCAGATGCGGGTTTTGCGGCACTAATTGCTTATCAGCGCCACGAGTTAAAAATTAGTGATAATGAGTTTCGCGAGAAGTGGCACTGGCTGGCGGTAAGCAGTGCGCTAAAGTTTGTTAATTACTTCCATGACGACCTGCGAACCCCAAAGGTGTTGGCAAATGCGGCACAGGAGCTTTATTCAATGCACCGCTATCAGCGATCAGCAGATACGGTACGGCTCCTTCTGACGCGAAGCCCACTGCCGGAACCCGAAGTGCTACGTACGGCATGGACGATACTCGGATACAGTGAATTTGAATTGGGACGTTACGCCGCTGCCGAGAAGGCCTATCGAGAAGTGTTGATATTGACCCGCCCTGGAGATGCGCTCCATGCTCAGCGTATCGAGTGGCTTGCCG
>JAOUQQ010000072.1 GCA_029879245.1 Chromatiales bacterium
TGATTATTTGAATGTAAGTCGATTCCGCAATATAGTGTCATGGCAGCCTCCAATGAAGTGTTTGTCGCCTTTCATTGTAGCCTCGCCCCGGCGGTGGGGCGGAGGCTGCCTTATGTTTATCAGGTCTAGCCTTTAGCCTTGCGCAGACTCCAACACCATAAGCCTAATAGACTAAATGCTAGACCTGACCCTATGCGCCTTCTTCGGTGTTTTGCTCATGCTACTGACGAGTTTAATAAGAGAATAAGCCATGGCATATCACGGTATTCTGTTAAAAATCAATGCGTTACAAGGTGATTGAATGTCCATGCTGTGCGTGTGTTAATATGCGCCCTCCAAAATAATGGGGGATAGAGGGAGTTATAATGAAAAATCTTATAAAAACTATTTTGCTGTTCGCAGGAGTGTCTGGGTTGTTCGCCATGGCGGAGATTCAAGCGGCAGCGCCGCCTAATCTGCCTGCTGCGGCACAAGCGGGTCAGGGTGGGGTTAGTCCGATTGACGCGCTGCAGGCGCAGATTGATCAGCTATTTATTTCGGTAACATCACTTGAGGAGCGGGTGACTATTGCCGAGCAGAATATACAGAGTCTTCAAGCACAGGCTGAAAGTCTTCAGCTACAGATTCTGGCGAATGATGGTGATATAGCCCTACTTGAGAAGCAGCTAGCCTACACTAATATGATGATATACAAGCTGCGACTGGAGCTACAGCAGCTCGAAAAGGTTGTTGCTCTGAAGCAGAACATCGTTTCAGGCAACTGCCCAGAGGGTGAATATGTTCGTCAGATTAACGGAGACGGTAGTGTGGTGTGTGGCACGGATGTGGGGGCGAATGGCCTTGAGCAGATATCTGTCTATAGAAGCTACTATCTGAAATCGTGCTTCTGTCTGAGTAGCTGCGGTTGTTCGACGGTTCCGGCAGCAACAATCTATGCCACTTGTCCTGCCGGTAGCACTGTCTCCGGTGGTGGTTATACCGCGGGTCCCTGGGTTGGTGTCTCTTCCAGTCATGCATCGGGCAATAGTTGGGCTGTCTCTGCGGCGATCGCCCCACTGTTCGCGTTTACCGGCGGGGAAATTGTGACACACGCTACCTGTCTGGCACCGCGCTAGCTATTTCACGCTTCACTTATGCCCCCCTCCGTGGGGGGCGTCATCCTGTCAGGCTTCCGCCCGATGCTCCAACACCAAATTCCCATACGGGTCTACCATCCCGCGCCACTGCGGTGCGATGAGGGTGGTGGAGACCTGTTCGGTGATGAGGGCAGGCCCCTTGATGCGGTTGCCGGGTTGTAGACTTTCGCGGCGGTAGATGGGCACCGGTTGTGCGATGCCATGGAGTTCGGCATCGATGGGCTCGGCTGCCATTTCACTCCCATGCTGTGCACTGATGGGGAGTCGGGGTGTCGGCCCGCGCAGCTGCAGTCTCAGGTTGACCAGCTCCAGCGGCAGCGCAAGGCGGTGACCGTAGCGCTGCTGGTGGGCGAGGTGGAAGGCCTCGCCGGCCGATTCGATATCCCCCTGCCACGTCACATTGAGGGTGTAGGACTGTCCCCGGTAGCGCAGGTCGAGGCTGGGGCTGGCGGTGATCTCGCTGACCCCCTCCTGCGCCAGCGAGGCCTCTCCCTCCTGCTGGAGTGAGGCGAGCACCGCTTCGATCTCCGTTACGCTGATCGTAGCCAGTGGTCCCTGGTGGGTGCGTGATAGCTGACGACCGCGCGGTGCGGTGAGCATGCCTAGCGCCGAGAGCACCCCAGCGTGGATCGGTACCAGCGCCTGGCGCATCCCCAGCGCCTCGGCCAGCGCGCAGACGTGCAGACCACCGGCACCACCAAAGCAGGCGAGGGTCATCTGTCGTGGGTCGATGCCGCGCTGCACCGAGATCACCCTCAGCGCGCGGGCCATGTGTTCGTTGGCGATCTGGATGATCCCCTCGGCCGCCTGGTGCAGGCCGATGCCGAGTTGACTGGCGATGGTGCCGACGGCCTGCTCCGCCGCGCTGACGTCAAGTCTCATCTCACCGCCGAGGAAGGCGTCGGGGCGCAGGCGGCCTAAAACGAGATTGGCGTCGGTGACCGTCGGCTCACTTCCCCCCTTGCCGTAACAGGCAGGCCCCGGCGCGGCCCCGGCCGACTCCGGCCCCACCTGCAGCAGGCCGCCCGCATCGACGCGGGCGATGGAGCCACCACCGGCACCGATGGTATGCATGTCGACCATCGGCACCGCCACCGGCCAGCGGCCGATCTGTCCCTCGCTGGTGAGCTGCAGTTCGCCGTCGACCAGGGCGACATCGGTGGAGGTGCCCCCCATATCGAAGGTGAGCATCCGTTCGCGTCCGGCCAGCGCCCCCATGTGCTTCGCCGCACAGAGCCCCCCGGCCGGGCCGGAGAGGAGCATATGCACCGCCTGCCGTCCGGCGAGGGAGGCCTCGATGGTGTTGCCGGAGCTCTGCATCACCGAGACGGTGGCCCCCCCCTGATCCATCTGAAGGCCCGCCTCCAGCCTGGCGAGATACCCCTCCACCAGCGGCCCCACCCAGCTATTCAGCCAGGTGGTGATGCCGCGCTCGTACTCCTTGTATTCGGGGAGGATGGTGGAGGAGCGCGAGATGAAGAGCTCAGGCAGTGCTTTGCGCAACGCCGCTTCAACCTGCCGCTCAAAGCGATCATCGAGGAAGGAGAAGAGGAGGTTGATTGCCACCGCCGCGGGTTTGAGCGCGATTACCTGTTCGACCAGGGTTGCCAGCTCGTCATCGCTGAGTGGTTCGACTACGCCGCCGTCGGCGCCGAGACGGCCGCCCGTCTCCAGGCACAGCGCCTCGGGTACCGGCGGGGCGAGCGGCTGCGGCTGCAGGTTGTAGAGCTCACGCCGTGCCTGGCGACCGATGGTGAGCAGGTCTTTCAGGCCGTGGTTGGTGATAAAGAGGGTGCGCACCCCCTTCCCCTCCAGCACCGCATTGGTAGCGACGGTGGAGCCGTGCACCACCTGCAACTGAGTGAGCGCCTCTCCCCCGATGCCCAGCTCACGCACCCCCTGCAGGATCGCCAGCTCCGGGGCGTGGGGGGTGGAGAGCACCTTGTGCACACGCAGCTCACCGCCATCGAACAGGACGAAGTCGGTAAAGGTTCCTCCGGTGTCTACGCCTAACAGCATCTTTTCACTCAGACTCAGGTTGCGATCTCTCTGGAACTTTTTAAAATGTGCCACGTTCCAACATGGCGCGCGGTATGATACCCAATTCAACGGTGATAATCTTTCCACCCACATCAACAGTGAATGAATAACGCGATATGGATAGCGATACCCTGATTAAGGTTGAACACCTCTCACGCCGTTACGGCGATACCCTGGCGGTGAACCAGCTCAGTTTCGAGGTGAAGCGCGGTGAAGTGCTCGGTTTTCTTGGCCCCAACGGGGCGGGCAAGTCGACCACCATGCAGATGCTCACCGGCAACCTCGCCCCTACCGCCGGGGCGATCACCATTAACGGCATCGATATGCTGGAGAACCCCAAGGCGGCGAAACTGGCGCTCGGTTTTCTGCCCGAGCAGCCGCCGCTCTATCGTGAGCTGACGGTGGATGAGTACCTCGACTACTGCGCCCGCCTCAACCGTATTGAGAAGGGCAAGGTTGCCGCCGCCGTGGAGTATGCCAAGGAGCGTTGCGGCCTCACTCATATGAGCCAGCGGCTGATCAACAACCTCTCCAAGGGGTACCAGCAGCGGGTCGGGATCGCCCAGGCGATCATCCACTCCCCCGATGTGGTGATCCTCGACGAGCCCACCGTCGGCCTCGACCCGATCCAGATCCGCGAGATCCGCCAGCTGATTCGCGACATCGGCACCGAGCACAGTGTGATCCTCTCCACCCACATCCTCCCCGAGGTGCAGGCGACCTGTGACCGGGTGCAGATCATCAACCGCGGTGAGCTGGTGCTCAGCGATACCATCGACGGTCTGACTCAGCGAATGCAATCCTCCAGTCTGGTGGTGGCGCTGCGTCAGCCCCCAGCGCTCGAAACGCTGGGCGCCATTGGTGGTGTAACCGCGGTTGAGTCGCTGGAGGGTGGGCGCCTGCGCATCAGCCACGACCCGGAGCAGAACCCGGCGGAGCAGATCGTTGAGCAGGCGGTGGCCGCCGGCTGGGGGCTCTATGAGCTGACGCCGGAGAGATTGTCGCTGGAGGATGTCTTCGTCAACATCACAACCACCGACCACGCCACCCAGTCTGAACAGGAGGAGGCCGCCGCATGATCCTCACCATTGCTGCCCGCGAGCTTAAGTGCCTGTTTCTCTCGCCGCTCGCCTGGTCGATCCTCGGGGTGGTGCAGTTCATCCTCGCCTACCTCTTTCTCGGCCAGCTCGATACCTATCTGACCTACCAGTCGCAGATCGCGATGATGGAGAATCCGCCAGGGGTCACCGAGGTGATCGTCGCGCCGCTCTTCTCCAGCGCTACCATTATCCTGCTGCTGGTAATTCCGCTTATCACCATGCGCCTGGTGAGCGAGGAGCGCCGCGCAAAAACCCTGCCGCTGCTCTTCTCCGCGCCGCTGTCGATGAGTGAGATTGTGCTCGGCAAGTACCTCGGTATTCTCGGTTTTCTCGGTATCATGCTGGGGCTGATCACGCTGATGCCGCTCTCGCTGCTACTGGTGGGCACCCTCGACTTCGGTCTGCTCGCCTCCAACCTGCTGGGGCTGGCGCTGATGCTCGCCGCCTTTGCCGCCGCCGGGCTCTTCATGTCGACCCTCACCGCACAGCCGACGGTGGCGGCGGTCACCAGTTTCGGTCTGCTGCTGCTGCTCTGGATCATCAACTGGGCCGGTGAGGGAAGTGGCCAGAGCGTGGTCGCCTACCTCTCACTGCAGGGTCACTACGAGGCGTTGCTGAAGGGGCTCTTTAATAGCTCCGATGTGGTCTACTACCTGCTCTTTATCCTCACCTTTCTGGTCCTTAGCATCCGCCGTCTGGATGCCGACCGTCTGCAGAACTAAGGGAATCGGTTAACGATGGAAGTCAGTAATCAGTCACGTCGTCAGTTAAGCCTGCAGACCTGGATCTTTGTAGTGCTGTTTCTCGCCGTGGTCGGCCTGCTCGGCTGGCTCAGTACCCGCTACAACATGGAGGCCGACTGGACCGCCAGTGGTCGCCATACCCTCTCTGCAGCCAGTAGTGAGCTGCTCAAACAGCTCGAGGGGCCGGTGACCATCACCTCCTTCAGTCGCGAGGATGACCTCTCCGGCCTGCGCAAACGCACTCGGGGCCTGGTGGAGCGTTATCAGCGCATCAAGCCCGATATCACCCTCAATTTTGTCGACCCCGATCTGGATCCGGAGCGGGTGCGTGCCGAGGGGATCTCTCTCGATGGTGAGCTGCTGGTGGAGTATGGCGGGCGACGCGAGAATCTGAAAAGCATCGGTGAGCAGGCGCTTACCAATGCGATGCAGCGGATGATGCGCAGCGGTGAGCGTCGGGTACTCTTTCTTGCCGGTCACGGTGAGCGCCGCTTCGACGGTGAGGCGAACCACGACCTTAGCCTCTGGGTGAGAACTCTCACCGAGCAGGGCTTTCGTTTCGATGACATCAACCTCAGTGTTGAGCCGGAGATCCCCGGAGACATCGCCGCGCTGGTGATCGCCAGTCCGCAGGTGGCGCTGCTGCCCGGTGAGTTGCAACTGGTGCAGGCATTTGTGAACGAAGGCGGCAACCTGCTGTGGCTGACCGACCCTGGCGAGGAGAATAACTCCTCGGCCATCGCCGATCAGCTCGGCCTTGCATTTCTGCCCGGCACTATCGTCGACCCGACCGGGCAGATGCTGGGGATTGAGCACCCCGCCTTTGTCATCGTCGCCGAGTATCCCTCACACGCCATCAGCGAAGAGCTGACCACCCTGACCCTCTTCCCCAGGGCGCAGGCGATCGAGGTGATCGAGGAGAAGGAGGGGTGGCGCACTACGCCACTGCTCAACACCCTGCCGCGTAGCTGGGCCGAGCGTGACAAACTGGAGGGGAGCATCGGCTTTGATGAGGGCAAGGAGCGCCCCGGCCCACTGACCATCGGTATGCTGATGAGCCGCGAGGTGGGCGAGGAGGAGAATAAGAGGGAGCAGCGTGTCGCGGTGCTGGGTGATGGCGACTTTCTCTCCAACGCCTATCTGGGTAACGGCGCCAATCAGGAGCTGGGTAATCGGCTACTCAACTGGCTGAGCCACGATGACAGCCACATCACCATCGCCCCGCGCACCTCACCCGACACCCAGCTGGAGGTGACACCCTGGCTCTACTTTGTCATCGGCAGCGGTTTCCTGCTGTTTGTTCCGGGGTTGTTGATCGGTAGTGGTATCGTCATCTGGTGGAAACGACGCAAGCGTTAAGCTCATGAATCAAAGAAACCTGCTCAATCTCGGTCTGCTGGCCCTAATCGCTCTGCTCGTCCTGCTGGTGCTGTTCGAGCCGGGAATAGAGGAACCGACCACCACCCCAACGCTACTGGCCGTGGCACCTGAGGCGATAAACCACATCGCGATCCAGCGTGAGAATCAGGATGCGGTGGAGCTGGCGAAGGAGGGGGAGCAGTGGTGGATGGTAAAACCTCTGCGCCACCCGGCCGATACTTTTCGTATCGACTCGCTGCTGCGTATCACTGAGCTAAAGTCGCAGTCGAGCTTTGCGGCCACAGAAAAAAAGCTGGCGGAGTATCAACTGGAACAACCACGTGCCAGCCTCATTCTCAACGGTACGATGACGCTCAACTTTGGTGGCAACACGCCGCTGGATCACCGTCGCTACGTAATGTATGACGGGCGTGTTCACCTCACCACCGACAGCTACTACTACCATCTGATCGGCAGCGCTGCCACCTTTCTGCGCAAGCGGTTGCTGGATGAGGGGGCGACCATCGAGGCGCTCAGCCTGCCCGGCCTGAGCGTAAGCTGGCAGGAGACAGAGTGGCAGCTGACACCAGCGCCGGAGAGCTTCTCCGCCGATCAGATCACCCGGCTCATCGATAACTGGAAGCTCGCTGCGGCGATGGAGATCAAACCCTACGATGGTGCGGGGGGGGAGAAGGTGTCGTTAACGCTCAGCACCGGTGAAGAGCCGGTAGAACTCCTGCTGACCGCACAGGAGCCGGATCTGATCCTCGCCCGTCCCGATATCGGGGTGCAGTACCACTTTGCTTCAACCAGTAGTGAAAAGCTGTTGCAGTTGCCTGCCCTTGAAGAGCAGGAGGCGGCAGTTGAGCCTCCCTCAGAGGTGGATGAGCAGGATGATGAAGAACGGCGCTGATGCCTGAGCTGCCTGAGGTCGAGACTACCCGCCGTGGCATCGCGCCACACATCAAAGGAGAGGCGGTTAGTGATGTGATCGTGCGCCACCAGCAGCTGCGCTGGCCGGTGCCACGCGGGCTGAAGGGCAAGCTGTGTGGTCACACGATCCATTCGGTCTCGCGCCGCGCCAAGTACCTGTTGCTGGCCTTCGACCATGGCACACTGATCCTCCACCTTGGCATGTCGGGGAGCCTGCGGATTATCGATAGCAAAACCCCAGCAGCTAAACATGACCACCTCGATATCGTTTTAGATACCGGCAAGGCGCTGCGCCTCACCGACCCGCGCCGCTTCGGCGCGGTGCTGTGGACGAAAGATGATCCGGCAGAACATGAATTGATCGCCCACCTCGGCCCCGAACCTTTGAGCGATGCATTTAGTAGCGATTATCTCTATCAGCACTCCCGCAAGCGCAAGGGCAGCATCAAGCAGTTCATTATGGACGGCAAGGTAGTGGTCGGCGTGGGCAACATCTACGCCAGCGAGTCGCTCTTCCTCGCCGGCATTAATCCCAAAACGGTTGCCGGCAAGGTAAGTCGCGCAAGGGTGGAGAGGCTTACTGCAGCGATCAAACAGGTGCTCGCCGCCGCCATCGAACAGGGCGGAACTACCTTGCGGGATTTTGTCGGCAGCGACGGCAAGCCGGGTTACTTCGCCCAGCAGTTGAACGTCTACGGCCGGGAGGGCGAGCCGTGCCATAGCTGCGGCACGGCAATAAAACAGTTAGTACAGGGGCAGCGCAGCACCTTCTACTGCCCCCACTGCCAGCCCCGCTAGCCCCTTACAGTGCCGCGATGGCGTACTCCGCCACCAGGCGATGCTGGGCCCCGGGGGCGAGGGTGACGGTATCCTCGGCGGCGTTGGCGGTCTCGACGCAGAGCATCTTCAGGTAGCCGTCGGGCCCCAGGTCGCCCATCTGCGCCCCCTTCTCGGCCCACGGGGTCCACACCACGGTGGAGCGGCTGCCGCTGCTCTTGATCACGATACGCCGCGCCAGGGCCGGGTCGATGAGCTCGCAGCGTGACGGGGTGGCGAGGTAGATGCGGTCCACCTCGCCGCCAAAGCGCACCGGCCCGACCTGTGTGGTACGGGCAAAGGCGTTGACCTTGTCGAGGTAGTCGCACCCCTGCAGTCCATCCACCCGCACCTGGCGCAGGTCGCCCACCTGGAAGTAGGTGTGCAGGGCCTGGCCGATCTCCATCGGCTTGCCATCGTGATTGGTGGTGATGAGTTCGTGGCGCAGGGCACGGCCGACGGTGATGATGTTGCGCACCGTGCAGGGCTGCGGCCACTGGCCGCGGGTGAGGGGGGTGGGGATGAGTTCGAACTCGAGGCGGGTCTCGCCGCCCGGCAGGGCCTGCACCTGGTTGAGGCGCCACGGCACGGTACGGGCAAAGCCGTGGGCCGGAAGCTTCTTGTCGCTCGCGTGCGGGCCAAACCAGGGCCAGCAGACCGGCACCCCGCCGCGGATCGACTTGCCCTCGGCGAGCTTCGCCTCGGGGCTCAGCCAGATCAGGGGCTGCTGCCCGGTCGGCTGGAAGGTCATCAGGTGCGCCCCTTGCATGGCGATGGTGGCACTGGCGTGGGCATTGTTTACCTCCACCGCCACAAAGCCGTTGGGGCGCTCACTAAAGGAGACCACCCCCTCAATACCGAAGCGCTGATTCAGATTTGCCGCCGTTGCCATGCCGGACCTCCGTTGAGTCCATGAAGAGAGTGCGGCACAGGCTAATACGGGGTGAGTCGAGTGGCAAGGGGCCCCAGCCATTCAATGACTGAGACGGGGACATGAGTGACCTTGCTGCCGAACGGTTCAGCTTTGAGCGGGCGACTCCATGGTGAGAGACAACCCCCTGGGGGAGATGGGCGAATTGAGTCGGCGGTAATTGCCAAACAGTATCACAGCAGCGGCGAGCCAGGAGGCGAGCGCCAGCGGTGCCGCAGAGAGCCCCATCACCAGCAGCAGTACCAGACCGTGGCCCAGCGCCAGTCCGGCGGCCAGATAGAGCAGCACCATCATTGTTGAGCATTTGTGTGACATCGTTTCAGCCCCTTCAAGGTTGTGGTTGTGGCCAGATCCGTGCCATGTGGAGAAGACGATAACGAATCTGTAGCGAGCGGTTCGCGATGCTATTCACATTTGTGACAATTTTGAGTGAGGCTCTGAAGTATCCGCAGGAAGGGGCTGACATCAAATATTAGTATTTGCTAAACAATACTGAAACATCGCCGCCCTAGACTCTCCCCATTCCTGACAAGAGGAGAGAAGAGTCATGAAGTACATCACCTGGGAGCCGCGTTTGAATACCGGCATCGAAATCATCGACGCACAGCACCAGCGCATCGTCGCATATATCAATGAGCTCTACAGCGCGGTAAAGGGGCGGGACAAGCGGCTGGTGAGCAATACCATCTTTCAGCTGCTCGACTACACCCAGTCGCATTTGCGCTTTGAGGAGGAGTTGTTAGAGGCTGCCGGCTATGTGGAGCTGGAGGCGCACCGGGCGGTGCACAGCCACTTTGAACGTCGCATTCACCACTACTACAAACGCCACAACGACGGCCAGGATATCGCTATCCCCCTCATCTCCGAGCTGCGTCTCTGGCTGACGACCCATATCCTGCACGATGATCGTGAGTATGTGCCTACCCTGTTGCGTTATATGGAGGGGATCACCTTCCCCACCAGTATCGCCTCATAGGGGGTCAAGCCGATTCATCGATAAGGCGGGTGATCACCTCACCGATACGCAGGAAGGTCTCTGCCCGATAGCTATTGCGTCGATAGAGCATACCGATGCGGCGGCTCGGTTGCGGCTCTGCGAAGGGGAGGTAGCGAATGGAGTCGCTCTTAGTGGTGCGTTTCGGTACCGCCAGCTGCGGCATCAGGGTGATCCCCATCCCTTCGCCGACCATGTGGCGCAGGGTCTCCAGGCTGGTGGCGTGAAAGGTGCCATACTCTCTGGCACCGCCACTGAGACAGACATCGAGGGCGTGTTCGCGCAGGCAGTGTCCCTCCTCCAGCAACATCACTTCGCGTTCATTTAAATCACTGAGGGAGGTGATCCCCTGTTTTACCAGCGGGTCTGATGCGGGTACTGCTAGCTGAAAAGGTTCACGAAACAGGTCGATTTCAGTGAAATCGTGCTCGGGTACCGGCAGGGCGAGGATCAGCAGGTCGAGTTCGGCCCGGCGTAGCCGCTCCATCAGCACGTGGGTCTGTTGCTCGTGTAGCCACAGTCTGAGGTTGGGATAGGCCCTGCTCAGGTGGGGCATGATCAGCGGCAACAGGTAGGGGGCGACGGTGGGGATGAGGCCGACCTGCAGCTCACCGGCCATCGGGTCATGAAAGCTCTCCGCAATCCCCTTGATCTCCCGTGCCGCGGCGAGCACCTCCCTTGCCTGTGCCACCACGGCCTGCCCCGCCTCTGTGATCACCACATGGCGGCTGCTGCGCTCCACCAGCAGTACCCCCAGCTCCTCCTCCAGCTTCTTCAACTGCCCGCTGAGGGTCGGCTGACTGACAAAGCAACGCTCGGCCGCACGGGCAAAGTGATGCTCGTCGGCCACCGCTACCAGATACTCCAGATCGCGTAATTTCATCAGAGACCATTAATAGGCAATAACTATCAATAACATTGAAACAAACGATTTCTACTATTGCAAGCCGGGGCCCATACTGTGCGGGAACTTAAGCAAATGGCCCTGGCCAATAGACAACCGAAAGGAGCACTACCATGTTAGAGAACCGCGAAGGACAAAAGGTACCGAGCGTTACCTTCAAGACCCGCCAGAACGATGCGTGGGTCGACGTAAAGAGCGACGATCTCTTCAACGGCAAAACCGTTGCCCTCTTCTCACTGCCGGGTGCCTTTACCCCCACCTGTTCCTCCACCCATCTGCCGCGTTACAACGAACTGGCAGGCGTGTTGAAGGCAAACGGTGTCGATGAGATCGTCTGCATGTCAGTTAACGACACCTTTGTAATGAACGCCTGGGCAAAGGACAGGAGGCGGAGAACGTCACCCTGATCCCCGATGGCAACGGAGAGTTTACCGAGCAGATGGGGATGCTGGTCGACAAGTCGCACCTCGGCTTTGGCAAGCGCTCCTGGCGCTACTCGATGCTGGTGAAGGACGGGGTGATCGAGAAGCAGTTCATCGAGCCTGAGGTTGAGGGCGACCCCTTCGAGGTCTCCGATGCCGACACCATGCTGCGCTACATCAACCCCGAGGCAAAGGCGCCGGCATCCATCACCCTCATCACCAAGCCCGGTTGCCCTTACTGTGCTAAGGCAAAGGCGATGCTGGAGAAGCACCACATGGCCTATGAGGAGATCGTACTCGGTCAGGATGCCACCCTGCGCTCACTGCGTGCCATAACCGCTAGCGAGATGGTGCCGCAGGTCTTCATCAACGGTGACCACATCGGTGGCTCCGACGACCTGGAGAAACACCTCGCCTGAGGCAGGGGTGTTGGAGTAATAAAAAAGGGCGCCAAGAGCGCCCTTTTTTTGTCCGGCTGAAAAACCGCCTTATTTGCTGTTGTTCACCATGTACTTAACGGCAGCCTCAAGCTCACCATCAGAACAGGTGCCACACAGGCCGCGGGCAGGCATGCCACCCTTGCCGTTGATGGCGCTGTTCATCAGTGCACTCATGCCATTTGCGGCACGCGGACCCCAGTCAGCGGCACTACCCAGTTTGGGTGCACCGGCAGCGCCAGTGGCGTGACACATGGCGCACTGGGCGTTGTAGACCTCTTCGCCTGAGCGGCCGGCAGAGCTGGTGGCAGCGGCCGGGGCAGGTGCGGCAGCGGCAACAGGCTCAATCGCAGGTCCGGTGTTGAGCTGGCCAACGGGGGCGATGCGGGCGGCAATGGCCTCATCGCTCATATCCTCAGCGGGGCCCTTCAGCAGGCCGCCCACCATTGAGTCGATGGCAAGGATCAGTACCAGACCAACGATGCTGGCAGCGATAAAAAAGCCAAATTCGGTATTTGTCTTGTTGCTCACGTCAAACTCCTAACTGATTAATAAATAAACTGTTTATCGCCTGGGGAGATACCGTCGCAGGGTATCAGATGGGAGTGGTCCCGGCCTGCAGCACCGATAGAGATCGGGTGTCGGGGAGGCGAAAGCGCATAAGTATATACCGAAAAGGTGATTGTAACGATAGTTTCGGGGCCAATCGTGCCACAGAGGGGTGATTTCATGGAGACAGCAAGCGGCCCTATGCTAGAATCCATCGCCTGCATGCGCCCGTAGTTCAGCTGGATAGAATATCGGCTTCCGACGCCGACGGTCAGAGGTTCGAATCCTCTCGGGCGCGCCATACAAAAAAGGGCCCTCCACAAGAGGGCCTTTTTTGTGGGGTGTGGTTGAGGGATTTAAAGAGCCCCCGGTATTGATCAGCGCGTATATGTGTCAGGATTTCTGAGAAGAGTGAGGCGGGATCGGCCAGCGAGTAGAGATAAGCAGATGCAGATATTCTTTTTGCCGGGCATGG
>JAOUQQ010000157.1 GCA_029879245.1 Chromatiales bacterium
GGCGATGGTCAATCCCAACCAGCCGGGTGACACCTTCCCCTGCAAAAACCTGGCAGGGGTCGGGGTGATCTTTTATGTCATGCTGGCGCTACGCTCGCGTCTGCGGGAGCTGGGGTGGTTCGAACAGCAGGGGATTGAGCCTCCAAACCTTGCCAGCCTGCTCGACCTGGTTGCCCTGGGAACCGTGGCCGATGTGGTCGCACTGGATCACAACAACCGCATCCTGGTTGCTCAGGGGCTGGCACGTATCCGTGCCGGTCACGCCTCGCCCGGTATCCAGGCACTGTGCGAGGCGTCTAAACGCGATACCTCCCGGCTGGTCTCCAGCGACCTGGGTTTTGGCCTGGGACCGCGCCTCAACGCAGCGGGGCGGATGGAGGATATGACCATCGGCATCGACTGTCTGCTCAGTGAGACACTTGAGGAGGCGAGGGGGCTGGCGGTGCGCCTGGAGGAGCTTAACCACGAGCGGCGCATCATCGAGGGAGATATGCGTGATGAGGCACTCGCCGAGGTGGAGCGGATGCATCTGGGTGAGGATTCTTCGCTGCCCTTCGGCTTCTGCCTCTATCAACCCGACTGGCACGAGGGGGTGATCGGTATTGTTGCCTCACGCATTAAGGATAAGCTGCACCGCCCGGTGATCGTCTTTACCGATGCGGCCAATGGCGACATCAAGGGCTCGGCCCGCTCGGTGAAGGGTGTGCATATTCGCGATGCCCTCGATGCAGTGGCCGCGGCTCACCCTGAACTGCTGAAAAAATTCGGCGGACACGCCATGGCGGCTGGTCTCTCTATCCCTGCTGATTCGCTGGAAGAGTTTAAAATGGCCTTCGATACCGAAGTGCGCCGCCACCTGAGTGAGGAGGATCTACGTGGCACCCTCTTCAGTGATGGCGAATTAAGCTGCGCCGAGGCGACGATGGAGCTGGCTGCGCGCCTGCGCAGCGAGACCCCGTGGGGGCAGGGTTTTATTGAACCGTTGTTTGATGGCTGGTTCGAGGTGATCTCATCTCGGATTGTTGGCGGGCGTCACCTGAAAATGACGCTGCGCTGGTCTGACTCGGGAGAGCCCGCGGAGGCGATTGCCTTTGGCGTCGATGAGGCACTGCTGCAGATGCCTCTGCAACGGCTGCAGATCGCCTACCGTCTTGATATCAATGAGTGGCGGGGTAACCAGACTCTGCAGCTTGTGGTGGATACCATTGTGGTGGCGGAGTAGAGTGGTCTGGTAGCTCACTCAGAAGGGGGAGAGAGGCGATGAAGAAAAGAGTTGTGGCGATTTCAATACTGCTGCTCACTGCCTGTAGCAGCACCGCAGATCGGATGAGGGGTAGCACACTTTCCGCGCAACAACTGAAATGTGCAGGGGTGGTGCCTGGGACTGTGGTTAGCAACGATTTTGTCTGTGCCCACAATAGCGTTCGTGAGCGTGTGTCACCTGCCGCAAATCCTCCACTACCAGCAGTAAGCTGGAATGCAGAGCTGGCGGCTGTCGCCCAGGCCTATGCCGAGACCTGTACCTTTGAGCACAATAAAAATCGTTCGACAGAGTTCTCTACCATGAGTGGGGAGAAGAGGTATGTGGGTGAGAATCTCTATATGACTACATCAAATGGCGCCTCTCCCTATGATGCCGTTGCAAGTTGGGCCAGCGAGGCGGCAAATTACCACTACCGTTCCAATCGTTGTGACTCCGGTGAGGTTTGTGGTCACTACACCCAGGTGGTGTGGCGCAGTTCGGTTGAGATCGGTTGTGGCGTGAAGTCCTGTAACCGTGTGTCGGGCGGTGGTTTTGGTCGTGGAACCATCGTTGTCTGTAACTATGCACCAGGTGGTAACTATGTGGGCGAGATGCCGTACTGAACTGAGACGTCAGACTAGCTATACTAGGCCGCTCATCCTGCCACAGTAATCGTCATGTTAGAGAACAACAATCACCTGATCCTGTTACGTCAGATCCCACTCTTCTCCGCTCTGGATGAAGGGCAGTTAGAGCAACTCAGTACCCACATTACTCGGCGTAAATTTTCACGGGGTGAACACGTCTTTGCGCAGGGGGATGAGGCCAGGGCATTTTATCTGTTGCTCAATGGCCAGGTGCGCCTCTATCGCCTCTCACCTTCGGGTCAGGAGAAGGTGGTCGAACTGGTTAATCCCGGCCAGACCTTCGCCGAGGCGCTGATGTTTCAGGAGGTTCCCCGTTATCCGGTGCATGCACAGGTGCTGGCAGATAGTGAGTTATTGTGCATCGCCAGTAGTGGCTTTGTTACATTACTCTCATCCTCCGTAGAGAGCTGTTTTAAGGTGATGGGCAGTTTGAGCATTCGCCTGCGTAGACTACTTGGCGAAATCGACGCATTGACGCTACAGAACGCTGGACTTCGTGTCTCTAACTATCTGTTACAGTTGCTGCCAGATGGTGAGGAGGTACTGATACTGCCAGCGGCGAAACAGGTAATCGCATCGCGCCTCTCGATCCAGCCCGAGACCTTTTCACGAACCCTCCATAGTCTTGCCGCACAAGGGGTCATTGAGGTCAATGGACAGCAGATCCGAGTACTTGATGTGGCCGGCCTGCGTCGCCATTCCGCCTGAGCTAATTCAATGGGTCAGCTGCGCGTAGAGCAGTGTCAGCTGTTTTGGTAATTCCGCCGGCTCTCTGATCACCACGTAACCACTGCTACCGAAGATGTGTGGCAGGTAGTCACGCCCCTCTCTGTCGACGGTAACACAGAACGGTCGTATCCCCTCCTTGCGTGCCTCCTGGATTGCCATACGGGTATCCTCGATACCATAGCGCCCCTCGTATTGATCAAGATCGTTGGGTTTGCCATCGGTGAGGATGAGTAGCAGTTTCTGTTGTCCGCCCTGGCGCGCCAGCAGGCGTGTCGATTGTCTGATTGCCGCACCCATACGGGTGTAGTAGCCGGGCTTGATCCGGGCGATGCGACCGCGAACCTTGCTGCCATATTTCTCATCGAAATTTTTCAGTAAATGAAAACGAATATGATCGCGGCGACGTGATGAGAATCCGTAGAGGGCAAAGCGATCGCCGGTGGCATCCAGTGCATTGGCAAAGAGGTGTAGTGAGTCGCGGATCACGTCGATGATACGTGCGTGGTTATTGATCGCCGCATCGGTGGAGAGTGAGAGATCTGCCAGTAACAGGCAGCTAAGGTCTCGATCACCAACGCGTAGATCCCGGTAGATTCGTTGATCCTCGGCCACCACACCAAGATGGCGTTGGGAGATGAAGTGTTGATAGGCATCGAGGTCGATCTCGCTCCCATCCTGCTGGGCGCGCTGCCAGTGACGTGCAGGGGCGAGGGCCTGGAACTGGTTGCGCAGATGGTGGGCACTTTTTTGCAGACGCTCTGGCAGCGCAGCGGGCGGGGCATCGGTGGCGAGCAGTGGTTGCAGGCGGCAGTAATCATCACGCAGCTGTCGCTTTTTATAGTCCCACTCCGGTAACAGAAAACCCTCGCCAAGCGGGGTGTCGTCGTCGGCGGCGGAGGGGAGGTCGAGGTCGAAGCGGATGCGGCTGGCGCTGGTCCTGCCCTGGGTGACGCTGAGAAACTCCATGTCGTCGGCCGCCTGTTTGGCCGCTTCCATATCCTCCTCATCCTCGGTGCCACGATCCACCTTCACATACTCC
>JAOUQQ010000158.1 GCA_029879245.1 Chromatiales bacterium
ATTATGGCCCTTCTGGGTGTTATCGCCGGCTCCTTCCTCTGGGCGATTATTAGCAAGGGTTTTCGCATCGAGTGGTTCAACTCTACAGGAGATTTTGTCACCCACCTGATTGGTGCCATCCTGATGGGTTTTGGCGGTGTACTGGCGATGGGTTGTACCATCGGCCAGGGGATAACCGGGGTCTCCACTCTGGCCATCGGCTCGTTTATCACCTTTATATCTATCGTCTATGGCAGCGCCCTGACGATGAAGGTGCAGTATTACAAAATGGTCTACGAAGAGGATGCGACCTTCGCTAAGGCGCTGATTACAGGTATGGTTGATTTGAAGCTGTTACCATCATCTTTGCGTAAACTCGATGCAATTTGACGACAGATAAAAAAAATTATGGCAGGGTCTTGTCATTTGCGGCATTTCCGGTAGGATATGCCGCTCTTTCGGGTCGTTAGCTCAGTCGGTAGAGCAGCTGACTTTTAATCAGTTGGTCGCAGGTTCGAATCCTGCACGACCCACCATATACTCAGAGGGTTACGCCACAACGTAGCCCTTTTTTGTTTCCGGTCAGGAGGGCTGGGAGTGAACAGGGATAGTTATTTTACGGGAGCCCCAGTATGTCGAACTGTACGCGTTGTAAACTGCAAGCCGCCTGCAAGCACATTCCCGGTCCCTTCTGCCCCTGGCTCTTCTACATTGTTCTCGTTGCTGTTATTGCCATCCCGGCATATCTGTTGTGGAAGGGTAGCGTGATGCTCAACGTGGGTTGATGTCACGAGCAAAACACCTTGATGCGATTGAGCAGGCGTGTCACGAGCTGCTCAGACAACACCCTGATGGTTTAAGCGAGTACTCACTACTAAAACGGCTTCGCACCGAGGAGTACCTCCTCTTCCCCAAACTGCCTCTGGGGGATACGCTGGGGTTGTTCCAGAGCCACTTTCTCCTCTTCCACTCTCTCTATCGCCTGCGCGACCGCCTCCATGCCGAGGGGCTGGGTCACCTCTCTATTTCTGCCCTGATTATTGAGCTGAATGAGTATTATGAAGGTATCGCCTCGTTGATCGAGGCCGACCCGCTGCGCGACTACTACCTCGACCTCTCAAATCTTGATGAGACTGGTGAGTCCGATGTGCGTGAGATGTTGAGTGATTTCTGGCGTAAGCTTCAGCTGGGTGAGCCGGAGCGGGTCAGTGCCGCACTCACCGTACTGGAGCTGGAGCGGGCGGAGAGTTTTATGGAGGTAAAGGCTCAGTATCGCCGCCTCGTAATGCGCCACCATCCGGATCGTGGTGGTGAGGCGGCCAAGATGCACGCCCTCAATGAGGCGCTGGAGGTACTGCGTCAGCACTTCAATGCATAACGTGATAAAGCGCGTACAATAGCCCCCAATTTTCATATTGCCGAGTAACCTATGGCCCTGTTGACCCTTCGTAACGTCTCTCTCGCCTTTGGTGGCGCTCCCCTGCTTGACGGCATCGATCTGAAGATCGAGCCGGGTGAGCGGCTCTGTCTGGTGGGCCGTAACGGTACTGGCAAATCGACCCTGATGAAGTTGCTCAATGAGGAGTTGCAGGCCGATAGCGGCGAGGTGGTGCGCCGCCAGGGGCTGCGAGTGGCACGCCTCACCCAGGAGGTGCCGCACGAGTTGGCCGGGCCGGTATTCGATGTGGTCGCTGGGGGGCTGGGAGAGGTCGGTGCGCTGCTGGCTGAGTACCATGCGCTGAGCCATCAGCTGGCCGAGGGCGGTGATGATAGAGTTCTCAGCAAACTGGAGCAGTGCCAGCACCGTCTGGAGGCGGAGGATGGCTGGAGCCTCACTCAACGGGTAGAGAGTGTGATCACCCGTCTGAAACTCCCCGCAGAGAGCGATTTTTCGGCCCTCTCCGGAGGTCTCAAACGTCGTGTACTGCTGGCCCGTGAGCTGGTCAGTGAGCCTGAGCTGTTGCTGCTTGATGAGCCGACCAACCACCTTGATATCGATGCCATCGCCTGGCTTGAGGAGTTTCTGCTGGGCTGGCAGGGGAGTCTGCTCTTTATTACCCACGATCGCATGTTCCTGCAGCGCCTCGCGACCCGCATTATCGAACTGGATCGCGGTAACCTCACCTCCTGGCCTGGAGACTACGATACCTACCTCAAGCGCAAGCAGGAGGCGCTTGAGGCCGAGGCGACGCAGAACGCCCTGTTTGACAAGAAGCTGGCGCAGGAGGAGACCTGGATACGCCAGGGGATCAAGGCACGTCGCACCCGCAACGAGGGGAGGGTGCGTGCGTTGAAGGCGCTGCGCGATGAGCGTAAGGAGCGCCGAGAGCTGCAGGGTAAGGCAAAGATGCAACTGCAGGGGGGGGAGCGTTCCGGCAAGGTGGTGATCGAGGCAGAGCAGCTCTCCTACAGCTTCGATGACGGACCGCTCTTTAGCGACTTCTCTACCACCATTATGCGTGGCGACAAGGTGGCGATCCTTGGTCCCAACGGGGTTGGCAAGACCACCCTGCTAAGGGTGTTGCTGGGTCAGCTTGAACCTCAACAGGGGAGGATCAAACTGGGGACAAAACTGGAGATCGCCTACTTTGATCAGCATCGCGCAATCCTCGACGAGGAGGCCTCGGTGCTCGATAACGTGGCCGAGGGGAGTGACCGGGTCGAGGTAAACGGGCAATCGAAACACATCATGGGCTATCTTCAGGACTTCCTCTTCACTCCGGAGCGGGCTCGCAGCCCGGTCAAGTCGCTCTCCGGCGGTGAACGTAATCGCCTGTTGCTGGCCAAGCTCTTTACCAAACCCTCCAACCTGCTGGTGATGGATGAGCCGACCAACGACCTTGACGTGGAGACACTCGATCTGCTTGAGGAGCTGCTGCTCGACTACCAGGGGACGTTGCTGCTGGTCAGCCATGACCGTGCCTTTATCAACAACGTGGTTACCAGCTCTCTGGTGTTCGAGGGCCACGGCAAGTTGAATGAATATGTTGGCGGCTATGATGACTGGCTGCGTCAGCGACCCAGCTGTGAGGTGGAGTCGCCAAAGGGGAAAAAGAGCGAGGCCCTTAAACCTCAGGCAGGGCAGCCGAAGGCAAACAAAAAGAAGCTCGGCTTTAAAGATCAGCGCGAGCTGGATCAGCTTCCAGACCGTATCGCAAAGCTTGAGGCGGAGCAGGAGGCGCTGCAGCTGCAGATGGCCGACCCCGCCTTTTATCAGCCAGGTGATAGTGAGGCGATTAACCGTGCCACGGCACAGATGGAGACACTCAACCGGGAGCTTGAAGAGGCCTTTCTGCGCTGGGAGGAGCTCGACTCGATGCAGGGTTGATCGTCACCCAATGGCCCTGCAGAGCGCTTTCTGCTAGGATTGAGCCGCTTTCCCGCGCGGGTTCAACCCGGCAATTCACACAGTAGAAGCAGGAACAGAGATGGAAAAAATAAAGCAGTATATCCCCTTTCTTCAGTGGCAACTCACTGGTGAGAATATTCGCGCCGACCTCATCGCCGGCATCACCGTGGCACTGGTGTTGATCCCCCAGTCGATGGCCTACGCACAGCTGGCTGGTTTGCCCGCCTACTACGGTCTCTATATCGCCTTCATGCCCGTAATC
>JAOUQQ010000011.1 GCA_029879245.1 Chromatiales bacterium
CTCATGACACTCATCACGCTACAGAATGAGGATCGTAGCGTTAGCAATATAAACCCTATCGATGAGACGCTTCACAGTGCTCGAACCGTCCACTCTGCCCGCCCTATGTTGTTGGTCAACCGCACAGGCAGAGAGCACATTATTCAGTACACCGTTGCCCCGATCCTTGAGCAGGGTGAGCTATATGGCTCGATCACCGTACTGCATGATGTTACCGAGCTTCACTCTCTGAACGATCAACTTCAGTTCCATGCCAGTCACGATGCACTGACCGGTCTTATCAACCGCCGGGAGTTTGAACGGCTGTTGCAACAGGCTGTTGATAATGCCCGCAAGCAGGGCACTACCCATGCGCTCTGTTACCTCGACCTCGATCAGTTCAAGATCGTCAACGACACCTGCGGCCACCTGGCCGGAGACGAACTACTCAAACAGCTCGCCAACCATCTCCGCGATGAACTGCGTGCCGCCGATGTTCTGGCTCGTCTCGGCGGTGATGAGTTTGGTGTGTTACTGGAAAATTGTCCCCTTGATGTTGCCGAAACCATCGCCGACACGCTGCGCCTGACCGTCAAGGAACACCGCTTTACCTGGGATGGCAAACCCTTTGAGATCGGAGTCAGTATCGGAATCGTTCCGATTAGTGCTGACTCGGGAACCCTCTACGACATCCTTCGCTATGCCGACTCCGCCTGCTACATGGCCAAAGATCTGGGACGAAACTGCATTAAGGTCTTTTCACTCTCCTCTGAGGGATTTGTGCCTCCCAACGAAGAGATACAGTGGAGCCAGCGCATCGAACAGGCTCTGGAGAATGGTCACTTCTGTCTACATGCCGAGCCGATTCAATCGTTACAGAACAGTGGCTCTGGCCACCAGCATGAGCTCCTTCTGCGCATGCAGGAAGATGGTGAAAACTGTATTCCGCCAATGGCATTCATCCCGGCAGCAGAGCGCTACAACCTGATGCCACAGATCGACCGCTGGGTGATAAGCGAGGCCTTCCGCTCCTTTGCCAGCGAACAGCAAAGTATCGAAAAGAATAACCTGCTCTTTACCATCAACATTTCTGGGCAATCACTCAACGACTCGACCTTTGTCAAGTTTCTGGAAGAGACGCTCAAAGGCAGTACCATCGACACCTCGCGCGTCTGCTTTGAACTAAGTGAGAGCGCCGCAATCACCAACCTGGAGGCGGCAAGAAAACTGATTCAGACCGCACGTAAATATGGTGCGAACTTCGCCCTTGACGATTTTGGCACCGGATTCAGCTCCTTCTCCTATCTGAAAAATCTACCGGTTAACTACGTCAAGATCGACGGTAGCTTTATTCGCGACATACATGACAATCCGATGGATCAGCTTATGGTCGACTCCATCAATCGCACCTGTAAACTGCTACACATGCAGACCATTGCCGAGTTTGTCGAAACAGAAACCGCCTTTGATACCCTGCAGAAAATGGGCATCGATTACGCACAGGGGTGGTATCTCGGCAATTCCCGCCCCCTCAGCGAAATTTACACCGCAGCAAATCAGTAGTCTGTGACCCACGGCAGAGGCGTACTTAGCCCCTCCTGCCTGCCGTAACGCAGTCCGGTGTACAAGTCTGCACGGTATAGTAGTTTAATCACCGTCATATCACTGGTAGCATCACTACAACGACACAACCCCCTTCACGCGGAGTCAGCCATGTCACTACAGGATCAACTGTTAAAGGCCGGTCTCGTCGATCAGAAAAAGGCGAGCAAGGCCAAAAAGTCAAAACACCAGCAGGCAAAGATAAAACAGAAGAACAAGGTCGAAACCGTCGATGAGGCCAAACTGGCCGCCCAGCAGGCGCAGGCTGAGAAGATTGCCCGTGACCGTGAACTCAACGCCCAGCGCAAGGCCGAGGCCGAACAGAGGGCGATCGCTGCACAGGTACGTCAGCTCATTGAGATGAATCGCCAAACCACTGACGGCGATGTCGCCTACCGCTTTACCGACGAAACTCAGGTGAAAACCCTCTACGTCAACGAGACGCAGCAAAAGCAGCTGAGTAACGGCCGCCTCTGTATCGTCAAACTCGATGGGCAGTATCAACTCATCCCTACCCTAGTGGCCGAAAAGATCCAGCAACGGGACAGCACCACCACCATCCTCAGCAACAGGCCTACAGAGACCCCCGATGAAGATGACCCCTACGCCGAATTTCAGGTACCCGACGACCTGATGTGGTAGAGGAGAAATGATTGAACTCATACAGGCCGACATCACCACCCTGGAGGTCGACGCCATCGTCAACGCCGCCAACAACTCCCTGCTTGGCGGCGGTGGCGTCGACGGCGCCATCCACCGTGCCGCCGGGCCAGAGCTATTAGAAGCCTGCCGCCCGCTCGGCGGCTGTAATACCGGTGATGCCAAGATCACCCCCGGCTTCAAGCTCCCCGCCAAATACGTTATTCATACCGTTGGGCCTGTCTATCATGGCGGTGATGCCGAGGCGGCGTTGTTGGCTTCTTGTTATAGAAGAAGCTTTGAGGTGGCGTTGGAGAATGGGGTGAAGTCGATTGCCTTTCCTGCTATTTCAACGGGTGTTTACGGCTATCCCAAGGATGAGGCGGCGCGGATTGCGATGGGTGTAATGCGTGAGTTTGAGGGGTTGTTTGAGAGGGTGGTGGCTTGTCTTCATAGTGAAGGAGATTTGCTGCTGTATCGGAAAGTTTTGGAAGGCAGCTAAGAGAAAAATGTGCTGCCTCCATTAATTGAGATAACTTTAGTTAGCGTTAGCTAGGCGTATCTATGGGCCATTCATTATGATCGACCATAACCACCCAAGTTTTAAACCACCAAGTGAAAATCGTACTCTATGGCGTTACATGGACCTAACTAAGCTACTTAGTTTGCTTGAAACAAAACATCTCTACTTTCCTCGTGCTGATAAATTTGAAGATCAATTCGAAGGAGAACTAACAACGGCAGAAGTGAACATATTACGTCAGCATGAGGACGAAGGTACTCAACCATCTGGACATGCAAACGGAATGATAAAATTGTCTGCGATGCTCAAACGGTCCATGTTCATAAGTTGCTGGTTTGCCAGTGAGCATGAGTCAGCTGCCATGTGGAAACTATACATCAACAGCCCTGAGGGAATTGCGATTCGAACTGACTACAAGTCACTTACAGGTGTTCTAGAGCATTCACCCATTACCGTTAGAACATCAATGGTTAATTATATTGACTACGATAGAGAAGTTTTCCCAAATACAAATACATTTTCTCGATTCATACATAAGAGGCTGAGTTTTTCTCATGAAAATGAGTTTAGGGCCGTCATCTGGTCGTTGGAGGAAGTAAATAGCAAACTGATAGAAGCGAATTCTGAATCAGTTTCACTTGAAATAGACCCACAAGAATTAATAAAAGCTGTTCACGTCTCCCCAAAGGCACCAGACTGGTATGGTGATTTAATTGAAAAAATAATGATTAGATATGGTCTGACTTGTACTGTTGAGCGTTCTAAACTATATAAACGTCCCTCATTTATTTAGCCTGTAGCCCGGATGAAGTGAAACGTAATCCGGGAACACCAACATAATCCCGGATTACACTACGTTACATCCGGGCTACTGCCAGATTCATCGCGGCGAGACGCCGCTCCCACAATAAAAAAGGGCCCCAACCGGGGCCCCTTTCAATCACACCTACTTCACCACCCTAAGCGTAGGCCGCTTAGCGTCTTCCTTCTCCGGCGGCGGCTCATCCCCGCCCCCATCCTCCTCGGTAAAGACCATCCCTTTGCCGTTCTCACGTGCATAGATCGCCATCACCGACATCACCGGTACGACAACGTGCATCGGTTTGCCGCTGAAGCGAGCATCGAGTTCGATGAGCTCGTTGCCCAGTTGCAGGTTCTGTACGGCACTGGGATTGACGTTGAGGACGATGCGCCCGTTCTCGACGTACTGGGTGGGCACCACGACACGTTCATCCGCTACATCGACGAGGATGTAGGGGGTGAAGCCGTTGTCGAGAATCCAGTCGTAGAGCGCCCTGATGAGATAGGGGCGACTGGGGCTCATGCTGCTATCTACCATGTATCTAGAGGAGTATGCGCCTAGTCGCGCATCTCGCGCTCCAGTTCGGTGAGGCTCTCCTTGAACGACTCTCTGGCGAAGATGCGCTCGGCATACTCAATCAGTGGAGCGGCCTGCTTGGGCAGTTGGATACCAAGAACCGGTAGGCGCCACAGTAGCGGGGCGAGAAAGCAGTCGACCAGACTGAATTCGTCGCTCATGAAGAAGGGCTTGACCTCGAACACCGGGCTGATCGCCGTCAGATTATCACGCATCTCCTTGCGTGCTCTGGTGGCGTCCTTGTCGCTGCCGTTTACGATGGTATCGAGATTATTGTAGAGATCGAGTTCGATACGATAGAGGTAGAGACGGTTATTGGCGCGCGAGACCGGGTCGACCGGCATCAGCGGCGGATGGGGGAATCGCTCATCGAGGTACTCCATGATCACCTGGGAGCTGTAGAGCACCAGATCTCTATCCACCAGTGTGGGGACAGAGCCGTAGGGGTTGAGGTCGATCAGGTCCTCGGGCAGGTTACCTGCCTCGACCGGGACGATGTCGACGTTAATCCCCTTTTCGGCCAGTACCAGGCGGGCTCGATGACTATAGACATCGGTATCCCCGGAAAACAGCGTCATAACTGAGCGTCGGTTGGCGACGGCACCCATATGTAATCTCCTAACAATGCGTCTCAAAACAAAAGAGGGGGCCGGTCAGGCCCCCTCTTTCATAATCATGCTACAGCGGATTATCCCGCTGTGGTGGACCGGTCGCCTATTCTAGCACAACCGGCGCGCTCCATGATTAATGTACGTCTTTCCAGTACTCTTTCTTCAACAGATAGGCCACGATGAAGAAGAAGAAGAGGAAGATCAGTACGTATACGCCGATCTCTTTGCGCTTGAGCTGGATCGGCTCACCGCTGTAGGCGAGGAAGTTGGTCAGGTCGCGTGCGGCCTGGTCATACTCCTGCTCGCTCATGCTACCGGGGGTGACCATTTCGTAACCGGTGATAACGGTCTTCTCGTTACCGTCGGCATCGGTCTCGGTCTTCTTCACCGCCTTCTTCATACCCTCCAGCTCCCACAGTACGTGGGGCATACCAACGTCAGCGAACACCTGGTTGTTAACACCGAAGGGACGACTTTCGTCGATATAGAAGGTCTTGAAGTAGGTGTAGAGCCAGTCTACACCACGGGCACGGGCGATGACGGTGAGATCCGGCGGTGGATTACCAAACCACTTCTTCGCGTCGCCCTGCGGCATGGCGATGGTCATGGTCTCACCCACCTTGTCGGCGGCCAGCATCAGCTGCTTGAGCTGATCCACGTCGAGCTCGCCGTCATCGGTGGTCAGACCGATATCCATACCAACGCGATTATAGCGCTGGTAGGCGGCAGAGTGGCAGCTAAGGCAGTAGTTAACGAAGATCCTGGCACCACGCTGCAGTGAGGCGTTGTCGGCCAGATCGATGTTGGCCTTCTGCAGCTGGACACCGCCACCTGCAGCCATGCCCAGTGCGGGCAGGGCGGCAAATACAAATGCAACGATTAGTTTTTTCATCCTGTTACCCTCTCCGGTACCGGCTTGGTCTTCTCAAACTTCGGAATAATTGCCAGAAGGAAGAAGAATGCAAAGTAGTAGATGGTGCCAATCTGCGCGATCAAGGTGAGGATCGGGGTCGCAGGTTTAACACCGAGGTAACCCAGCAGGATGAAGTCAACCACGAACAGGGCCAGCAGGACCTTGTAGCAGAGGCCGCGGTAGCGGATCGACTTCACCGGACTGCGATCCAGCCAGGGCAGGAAGAACAGAATGATGGTCGCCGCACCCATAACTACCACACCGGGGAAGGCGGAACCGGCAATAGACGGTACCGCACGCAACATGGCGTAGAACGGGGTGAAGTACCAGACCGGGGCGATGTGCTCAGGTGTCTTCAGCGGGTTGGCCGGCTCAAAGTTGGGATGCTCGATAAAGAAGCCGCCCATCTCCGGCGCGAAGAAGAGGATCGCACAGAAGATGATGAGGAAGCCGATAACGCCAACGATATCCTTTACGGTGTAGTAAGGGTGGAAGGGGATGCCGTCGAGTGGCTTGCCATCCGGGCCCTTGTTCTTCTTGATCTCAACGCCGTCTGGGTTGTTGGAACCAACCTCGTGCAGGGCGATGATGTGTGCCGCCACCAGACCGACCAGCACCAGCGGCAGGGCGATAACGTGGAAGGCAAAGAAGCGGTTGAGGGTAGCGTCGGAGACGACGTAGTCACCACGAATCCACTCGGCAAGCTCAGTACCGACAAACGGCACGGTTGCAAACAGGTTAACGATAACCTGCGCGCCCCAGTAGGACATCTGGCCCCACGGCAGCAGGTAGCCGAAGAAAGCCTCGGCCATCAGTGCCAGGTAGATGAGGCAGCCGAAGATCCAGATCAGCTCGCGCGGCGCCTTGTAGGAGCCGTACATCAGACCACGGAACATGTGCAGGTAGACCACGGCGAAAAACGCGGAAGCACCGGTGGAGTGCATGTAGCGGATCAGCCATCCCCAGTCGACATCACGCATGATGTACTCGACCGAACCGAAGGCAAGGACACCATCGGGCTTATAGCTCATGGTGAGCAGGATACCTGAGACGATCTGGATAACCAGCACCAGCAGGGCGAGGGAACCGAAGAAATACCAGAAGTTGAAATTCTTCGGCGCGTAGTATTCGGAAAGGTGCTCTTTCCACATCTTGGTCAGGGGGAAGCGAGCATCCACCCAGCCAAGAAGTTGCATTAGCTTGTCATTCATCAGGCGGTTACTCCTTCGTCATCACCGATCAGGATCTGGCTGTCGGTCAGGAACTTGTAGGGCGGAACCTCAAGGTTTTTCGGTGCCGGCACACCTGAATAGACGCGACCGGCCAGGTCGAAGCGTGAGCCGTGGCAGGGGCAGAAGAAGCCACCCTTCCAGTCGGCGCCGAGGTCTGCCGGGGCGATGTCTGGACGGTAGGTGGGCGAGCATCCAAGGTGGGTACAGATACCGACCAGTACCAGAAACTCCTCCTTTTGCGCGCGGGTGGGGTTCTTGGCCCACGCGGGCTGTTGCCCGGTGTTATCGGATGCCGGATCCAGCAGCTTGCCCTCGATGGACGCCAGGTCCTTGAGGTTCTGCTCGGTACGACGAACGACCCAAACAGGTTTACCGCGCCACTCGAAAGTCGCCATCTGTCCCGGCTCCAGCTTGCTAATGTCCGCTTCCACCGGCGCACCGGCGGCCTTGGCACGCTCACTGGGCTGCATGGACAACACGAACGGGGCAGCGACGGCCGCTCCACCCACTGCACCTACCACGGCGGTAGCTGCGGTGAGGAAGCGACGGCGGCCCTTATCTACGCCTTCTGTGCTCATTAAGCCTCTCCCAACATTTAATACTCGGATAAAAAACTCTATGCGTGTATCACTGACACTACCCCAAAAGAGGTACTACTTAAGTAAATTAGGATTTACTAATCCGCATAAATAATAGCCGACCATTATCGTACAACCATTCTTGCAAGGTCAAGCGGGGCGCGGGCAAATCAGGCGGGATTGGGGATATCAATAAACTGATTTTCCAGAGAAAAATAGTCGGTTAAATGAGTCACCAGGGCCTGCACTCCATAGCGCTCAGTGGCATGGTGACCAGCGGCGATGTAGTGGATCCCCAGCTCACGGGCGATGTGGGCGGTGGGTTCCGATACCTCACCGCTAATGTAGAGATCAAGCCCAAGTGCCGCGGCCTGCTCCAGATAGCCCTCAGCCCCACCACTGCACCAGCCGACACGGCGAATCGGGTGAGTGCCACCCTCTATCAACAGCGGTTTCCTCCCCAGCCTCTCCCCGATCAGACTGGCCAATGACTGGGCGCTCACCTCACTCCCCAGTTCTCCGTACATGGCGATACCACCATCAGGGCCATCACCAAACCGCCCCGCCACGGGAATATCGAACAACGCTCCAAGCCGTGCATTGTTGCCCAGCTCCGGGTGACCGTCGAGTGGCAGGTGGTAGGCGATCAGGGAGATGTCGTTATTCAGCAGCGCCTTAATGCGCCGCTGCTTCATCCCGGTGATAGCGGGCGACTCCCCCTTCCAGAAGTAGCCGTGGTGTACCAGCAGCAGATCCGCTTTGGCCTCAATCGCCGCATCGATCAACGCCTGTGAGGCGGTCACCCCACAGATGATACGCTGCACCTCACACCGACCCTCCACTTGCAGGCCGTTGGGGGCATAATCCTGATATTCCCCTACACTGAGCAGGGTGTCACAATAGTCGATGATCTGTTGCAGGCTCGCCATGGGGTTCCTCACTACATGGTGGTAAACTCGCGCTATTTCCAAATGGTACAGAGAATTCATCCAGATGAAAGCACACAAACCGATAATCTTCCTGTTCCAGGCGATCACCGTCGGCTTTGCCCTCGCCTTTCTGGTTGTCGTGGTAAAACCGGAGTTACTCGACAACGGCCGGAAGGTGGTGGAGTTTGTCGAGAGTGGCTCATCAACACAGCCCGTCCTCACCTCCGCGGGTGGTCCCGTCTCCTATGCCGAGGCGGTCGAGGTGGCCGCCCCGGCGGTAGTCAATATCAATACCAGCAAGCGAGTGGTACAGAGTAGCCCACTGTTCAATGACCCTTTCTTCAAGCGCTTTTTTGGTGAATCGCTCGGTATCGGGCCTCGTGAACGGGAGGAGAACTCACTCGGTTCCGGCGTTATCGTTAACGCCAACGGCTATATCCTCACCAACAACCATGTGATCGAGGGGGCCGACTCCATTCAGGTCACCCTGCGCGATGGGCGCTCTGCCGACGCCAAACTGGTGGGCAGCGATCCGGAGGCGGATCTGGCAGTACTCAAGATTGAGTCGAAAAATCTACCGGTGATTACCCTCGGTGATGCCGACGCCCTGCGCGTGGGTGATGTGGTGCTGGCCATCGGCAACCCCTTCGGTGTCGGCCAGACCGTCACCCTCGGCATCGTCAGCGCCACCGGGCGCAGCTCGCTCGGCATCAACACCTTCGAGAACTTTATCCAGACCGATGCGGCGATCAACCCCGGCAACTCCGGTGGCGCCCTGATCACCGCACGTGGCGAGCTTATCGGCATCAACACCGCCATCTTCTCCAAGTCGGGCGGCTCACAGGGGATCGGCTTTGCCATTCCGATGAGCCTGGCAAAGAACTCAATGGCACAGATCGTGGAGAAGGGCTACGTCAGCCGCGGCTGGCTGGGGGTGGAGATCCAGGAGCTTACCCCACAACTGGCCGAGTCATTTGGACTGAAGAGTGAGAGTGGCATCATCATCGCCGGGGTACTACGCAACGGCCCGGCAGACCAGGGCGGCCTGCTTCCGGGTGACATCGTCACCCACATCAACGATCAGCCGATCGAAAGCGGCCACGACGCCCTCAACACCATCGGCCAGACCCAACCCGGTGACAGGATCACGCTCAAGGGTGTACGTAACGGCAGTGCCATTGAGATGGCAGTTGAGGTCGGTGAACGACCCAAGCAGCAGTAACATTATCAGGAGAGAAGAATGAAAGGCATAGTGCCCATCGTGCTGTTACTACTGGCACCGACAGTATCAGCTGAACTGATGCCCAGAGATGTCACCGAGGCGGAGCTGTCCCGCGAAGTGCACTGGTGCGGCATACTGCGCGAAACCTCACGCGACGACAAACAGATCAGATTTATCTACGACAGCCTTACACTGAAGGGGCGCGAACCGACCCTGGCCGCGTGTGAAAAGCTCTACGCCAACCCCGGCCGTTTCAGTAGTGGGCTATTTGTATTACAACGCCCCGCAGCGGCAGTCCCTGAGTGGATGGTCAGCTCCTTCTCCCAGCCCACCTCTGTCTCCAACTGCCAGTTTATCGGTATCCACTCGGGGACGGTTCAGGGGTTTGTCGACTATCAGGGGATGAAGATCCCCTATATTGAGGCGGAGCAGTATCCACAGAAGTGTATGCCGCTGCTGCCCGTGCAATAGAGCGGGATTAGAGTGCCTCCCTCAACGCAGCAAGGAAAGAGTCATTTTCCCGCTGTGTCCCCACCGTCACCCTTAAACAGTCGGCCAGCGGCCCACTGCTGACCTTCATATTCTTAATCAACACGCCGCGCTGCTTGATGCCGTCGAAGATGGCGTTGGCACGCCCGGCTGGTACGCGGAAGAGGATAAAGTTGGCGGCGGAGGGGTAGAGGGTAATGCCGTCGAGTTTTTCCATCTCGGCGAAGAGGCGCGAACGCTCTTCGCGGATCAAGCGAGTCTGCTCATCGAACACGGCGATATGCTTTAGCGCAAACTCGGCGGCGGCCTGGGTCATCACGTTAATGTTGTAGGGCAGACGCACCTTGTCGAACTCATTGAGCCACTCGTTGGGGCCGGCCAGCAAGCCGAGGCGCAGTCCTGCCAGGCCCAGCTTGGAGACGGTGCGCATCACCAGCAGGTTGTCGAATTCACCAAGGCGATTCATGAAACTTTTTCCGGCGAAGGCGTGGTAGGCCTCATCCACCACCACCAGACCGTTGGCCATCTTCAGGATCGCCTCGATCTCCTCCTCGTCGAAGAGGTTGCCGGTGGGGTTGTTGGGGTAGGCGAGATAGATCACCGCCGGGTCATGCTGCTGGATCGCCTGCTCCATCACCGCCATGTCGAGGGAGAAATCGGCGTTGAGGGGGACACCGACATACTCCAGGCCACTGAAGGTGGCGATCATCTTGTACATAACAAAACTTGGCTCAGGGGCCAACACGACTCTTTTGCTACCACCCAGTGCCAGGGCGAGGATTTGAATGATCTCATCGGAGCCGTTGCCCAGCAGCACCCCCATGTTGTCAGGCACACCCATTGCCTTACGTAATTCGACGGTAAGGGCCTTTGCCGCCGGGTCGGGGTAACGATTTACAGGAAGATCGCGCACCAGCTGCTGCCACTCGGTGAGCATTGCCTCGGGCCAGGTGTAGGGGTTCTCCATCGCGTCGAGCTTGATGAGGTCGCCCGGGTCGGGGACGTGGTAGGCGGCGATGTCTCGGATCTCGGTGCGGACCCACTGCGCTACCTTGTGGCTGAGTTCACTCATGGTTGCTCTCGGTACTCTATCGGAAAGCTGTGCATTGTAGCGGCTGGTCCCGCGATTGAAAGCCTAGATCCGCCCGCTGAGGTTGAGGGGGTAGCCCCCCTGACTATCGGGCTGACCCAGCATGGAGAGCATGCTGCGCAGTGATTCGGGGGTACTCCCGCTCGGCGTTATCGTGCCCTGTAGTTGATAACTCGCATTTTCATCCAGATGCAATGTGGCGTTGATCTGCAGCGGCCCACCGCTATCGCGAATCGTCCCCTCGATCCCCTTCTCTACGGTGGTGAGGGTCAACTGAAGATCGCCGAGGGCCAGCGACTCCCCCATCTGTAGACCGGCCTTGTGCCAGACTACACGCCCCTCGGCGGCGATCGGCCTCCCCTCAGCACTGATCAATAGCTCGTCCAGTTTTAGTGTTAACTCACCCTCCAGGGGGAGCGGGATGGCCTTGATATGCTGCTGTACCGCAGCCATCGGCAGCATGCCGCGCAGGTCGGTGATGGCTATCTCACCACCGCTCACAGGCACCACCACATCGGCATCGATATAGCCCTCTGCAGGGTTGACCTTAAGCGTGGCGGCAACACGCCCTGCCAGCAGCCAGGCGGCGGAGAGATCCCAGGAGAGGTTGGCCAGCGCATTTTGCCCCTGCTGTAACTGGGCGCGCCCCTCCCACAGGGTGCCGCGCACTGCTGTCAGCTGAACCGGCATAGGGGTGTCAGGGAGGACCATTTCATAGACCACCGCAGCGGGGAGACGCCAGAGCAGGAACAGCAGCCACGCAACGATACCCAGCACCAGATAGTGCCACCAGCGTTTCATCATGCCCCCTTCTCCAGTACCACGGTGGCATTGACCTGACCGCTGGCGGGGAGCCGCTCCATGGTCAGGGAGCTGACACCGACCCCCTGCTCACTCCCCAGGCGACCTAACCAGCGCACCATGTCATCAAAGGCGGCCTGTTCAAAGCGCAGGCGCACCCCGTCACCCTCCGGCTTCACCTGCTTGAGGGCACCGCCCAGACCATTCTGTTTGGCGCTACTGTCGACCAGGCTAAGCAGTGAGCCGCCACCGTTGCGCCGGGCAGCCCCACTCCCCTGCAATCGCTTGACCTGCCGGGCAGACTCCTCCATCCAGGCGAGCAGTTCACTGTTTGCATCAACCGCCTGCTGCAGCCGCTCCACCTCGCGGCTAAAGGGATCGATAATCAGGACAAAGATCAGCAGCGGCACGGCGACCACCGCACCAATCATCACCACCCGCTGATCGCGTTGCTGCAGGTTGTGCCAGTAGTGCATCATCCCCCCGCCCTCCGCAGCGATAGCCGCCCCTCAACCATGTTGTCACGGCTGGTAGCGTTTCGAATCTCCACCGCCAGACCCTGCCCCTGCAGGTTCTCCTTCAGGGCATCGAGTGCGGGGAGATCAGCAAGTTGAAGTTCCAGCTCCAGCTCCCCCTGGCGGTAGCGCAGATTCTGCAATACCGTTCCCTTACTGGCACTCAGTACCGGCGCACTTACCGCCATCAGAGCAACGAAGTCACCACCGCCTGAGCCACCCTGCAATTCGCGCAGTTTCTGCTCCATCTGCGCCCTGGGATTGACCACATTCTTCGCCCCGGGGAAGGTGTCACGATAGAGCTGCTCAACCGCCTGATAGAGCCGCTCCTCCTCTGTCGCCAGATGGCGATAGTCGATGAGCGCCTCACCCACCATCAACAGCAGCCACGCCGCCAACAGTGCCGCCGTTACACGCCAGGGACGCCACAGTTTGCCCAACTGTTCACGGCGGCTGAACTCTCCCTGTAGAAGGTTGATCACCTCCCCGTTTCTCTTATCACTCAACAGCTTCAGCGGCTCTTCAATACACTCATAGCGCATTTCAAGCTGTGCCAGCTCCCCCTGCCAGGGGGGCTGGGTGGCCTGTTCGCCACGGGCGTCTAAGATACGCAGTGCGGTCACCTCACCATCCGCCTCGCCCAGCGCCAGCTCCAGTAGCGGCTCCAGCCCCTCCAGCGGCAGGCTGTACGCCTTATGTGTGCCAAGGCGCACTAGCGCACCATTCTCCTCCAGCAGCAGTGTCACCTCCCCCGGCTGCCAGGGCAGGGCGAGCGCCTCACTGATGCAAAGGTGCGGTCTCAGCTCCGCCTCAGCAAATGTGGACTGCCAGCGGGCCATCTGCTCCCGCCCCACCGCCAGCAGTGGTAGAGAGCCATCACTACCCCGTTTTCCCGTGGCAAGGTGGTATCGCTCCACATCATCGGCCAGCTGCTCCTCCACCGCATAGGGGAGGGCACGACGCAGCTTCTGTCCCTGCAGGGGGGGCAGGGTGGCCCGCAACGGCACCAGCGCCCGGGCAGGCAACAGCACCGTGACCCGATCACCCTGGGTGCGTAGTGCCACCTCACGCAACTCCCCCTGCCGCACCTGTACCCCATCCTGCGGAGTACGCGTGAGCCAGCGCACTGTGCTGCCAGATTCATCGACAAAGCGGATATAGACACTGTTCTGCATTATCAAAGGCTTCCCTAATAGCTCCCCTGGGCCCGCATCAGGATACGCCCCTCCCCCTTCTCATCACGTATTAGCACACTGTAACGCTGTTGCGACAGTGCACCAAATGTCACCTGCGAGTCGATTAAAAAATAGTCACTCACTACCGTTAACACCTCTTTATCAATCTTGTCACCGAGACCCGCAAGGGAGTCATGGGCGAGAAAATCATCCACCTTTTCATAGGGCCTCGCCTCGGTCAGCGCCTCGGCATCGGCACCACTCACCCCCTCGGCGAGGCTCATCAGTACCGGCACTGTGGCGGTATTAACGTTAATCTTTGTCCCCTCGGGCAGCGCTGTCACGTGCTGCTTCAACAGCAGATAACTCTTGTGATCCATACCCTTTAGCAGCAACAGCTCTGAGGGGCTGACCACTACCCCATTGGCACTACGGTAGGGGCGCTCTCCCCCCAGATAGTGATCATCCTCCGCACCATCGGGAAAGCTTGTCTCCAGATCGGTGTCGAGCCAGTCGACCATCACCATCGCCAGCTCGGGATTGATCCCCTCCCCCTCCTGCGGATACTCATCCCGCAGGGCAGTGAGCAGTCGACGAAAACGTTCGACCGCCTTGCTATCAATCTTGCCACCGCTCAGCAATGTATTGAGATTGAATCGCCCCTGCAGGTCAGTAATAGACCCCGCGACACTCCCCCCATCGACCGGGATCGGCGGCAGAACGGTGGCCCACTCCTCCTCAGCATGATCAACCGCGTTATCCTCGCGGTCACGACGCAACAGCTGCGCCGCCCACGCCTCGACCCCATCGGTATAGAGACCCGCCTGCCCCAGCTGCAGCAGATTACCGGTGCGGCGGATATCGAACTGCTGACGCGAGACCATCGCCACCGCCACTGTGGTGGCCAGTGCCACCACCAGCATCGCCTTGATCAGGGCGACGCCGCGCTGCGAGGCCCAGGCTACGTATTCACCCATGCCGACCATCTCACACCCCTCCCGCCAGCGGGATCAGACGGCGAAAGGAGCCGTGCTCTACCAGCTCCAGCGTCAACTCCACCGCCGCCGGTATCACCACCTGAGGGGCACTCTCATCACCCACCCCGGCCACCAGCGGGGGCCACTGCTCGTGCCACTCGCCCCCCCCATCAAGAAAGCGCAGTTTCAGTGACCGTACCCCCTCCAGTACCGCCACCCGATCCGGTTCGCTCCCCTGGGCACGGTCCAGCGTCAACCAGCTGTAGCGCAGTAGCTTCTCATCCACTACTCCGTAGGCTACCCGCTGCAGGGTACTGCGTGGTTGCCCCAGTGGGTTGAGCCAGCCGGCACGGGTCAGGCTGAGGCGGTAGTCGCCATAGTCGGCCGAGGCCATCGCCGGGGAGGTATCGCCAAACTCATCTCTTACCGGGCGGGCCACATGCTGCGAGATATCACGCTCCAGCATCACCATCGCCCCCTGCAGCTGCTTTAACAGTAGCGCCTGCTGCTCGGCCCCCGCCTTCATCTTCAGTATGGCCACCTGACCACCGTAGACCATCGCCGAGACCAGGGCGAAGACGGTGAGTGCAACCAGCATCTCCAGCAGGGTAAAGCCCTTTTGACCAGGAAGACTCACTTCTTGCTCCCCCCTGGTGGGCGCGGCAGAAAGGCTACCAGCCGTGCCAGCGGAGAGGTGTCGCGCTCCTCATCGATATAGACCTCGACGTCGAGCCGTCGGACATCCTCATCGAAGGTTTCGGAGACCTTCGCACTCCAGTACCAGGAGTGGTTGCCCATCTCCTCGTCGCCCCGCTTCTCCCCTTTATCCTGCCAGTTCCCGAGCAGACGCTGTTCTGCCACCACGTTCATCCCCACCCAATGGGCGTAGCTGTTATCGCGCAGGCGGGAGGCGTTGGCCCCATTCTCGGTTACCCCCTTGACCAGGGCGGCGAGGGCGATGGCCAGCACGGCGAGTGCCACCATCACCTCCAGCAGGGTAAAGCCACGCACACAGTGTCGCCGAACCACCTATTGCGCCTCCAGATGACGCCGCTCGGCCAGCCCCATTGGCGGTACGCTGAGCAGATAAGCCGCCTCCTCATTCCGATAGCGCAGGGTCAGCTCAAACGGTGTACGTTCACCGCTGGGGAGAAAGAGCAGATGGGGAGTCACACCTTTCTCCTCTATCTCCTCCTCGGTGAGTTTCTGCGCCAGGTCAACGCGGTAGCCATCTACCACAAGCGCTAACTCCATCAACTCGTCGAACTGGTGGGGCTTGAGCAGTTTGTCTCCCTCTACCTCGTTCCAGCGCTCACCGTCGTAGCTAACAAAGCCATAGCCTAGCTCGCCGAATCTCAGTCCAATCATCGTCGACTTGATGACCGACTCCTCTCCCACCAGTTCAACCAGTGCGGTGATCCGTTTCACCTCTCGCAACAGGCGCTCCTGCCGCCCACCATCCCCCACCGAGGGCATCACCAGCACAAGAATGACGCCAATCAGCGCCACCACCACCATCAGCTCCAGCAGGGTAAAGCCATGGGCGGTGCGAACCATCGGGTGATCAATCCTGCCAGTTGCCGATATCGGCCGCCTCACCCTCACCGCCGGGGCGCCCATCGGCACCAAGGCTGAATACATCTATCTCTGCATTCACGCCGGGGTTGAGATACTGGTACTCATTACCCCACGGGTCTTTGGGTAGTTTGTTCAGATAGCCCCCCTGCTGCCAGTTGCGCGGCTCTGGGGAGCCGGCAGGCTTGCTTACCAGCGACTGCAGCCCCTGATCAGTGCTGGGGTAGTTGAAGTTGTGCATCTTGTACAGCTCCAGCTGAGTCATGATGGTATTAATATTGGTGCGTGCCATCTTCTTGCGCGCCTCCGCAGGTGCCTCGGTCAACCTTGGCACGATGGCGGCGGCAAGGATCCCGAGGATCACCACCACCACCATAATTTCGATAAGGGTAAAACCGCCCTGCTGGCGGTACTCAATTTTCCGTTGCATCATTTTCATCCCGATATAGTTGTTATCAAATTAACTCACCAGCGTATTAAGATCGAAGATGGGCAGCAGGATCGCCAGCACAATCATCAGCACTACGCCCCCCATCACCAGGATCAACAGCGGCTCGAACAGCCCCATCACCATCGCGATCACCGTCTCCAGCTCCCGCTCCTGATTATCGGCCGCCCGCTCCAGCATCTCCTCCAGTTTGCCGCTCGACTCCCCACTGGCGATCAGGTGCAGTGTCATCGGCGGAAAGTAGCGACTCTGTTCCATTGCCCGGGCGATACCACTACCCTCGCGCACCCGGTGCGAGGCGTCGTTCACCGCTCCGCGCATCGGCAAATTGGACATTACCTCGGCCGAGAGGCGCATCGCATCGAGCACCGGCACGCCGCTGGCGGTGAGGATGCTGAAGGTACGGGCGAAGCGTGCGGTATTTAGACCGCGCCCCAGACGTCCGATCAACGGCAGACGCAACAACAGGGCGTGCCAGCGAAAACGCGCGGCCTCACCACGCAAAATCACGTTAAAGCCGATGACCCCGGCGATGATCATCAGCAGCAACCACACCCCGTACTCACGCAAAAAATCACTAATAGAGATCAGTGTAACGGTCAGCCACGGTAGCTCCTGTCCCATATTGTCAAAGACATCCACCACCTGCGGCACCACATAGGTAAGCAGGGCAACGGTTACCAGAATCGCCACCATCGTCAGTATCACCGGATAGAAGAGGGCAAGCATCACCTTCTGGCGCATCTGCTGGCGCTTCTCGGTGTAGTCAGCGAGGCGCTCCAGCACCACATCGAGATGACCCGATTGCTCACCGGCGGCGACCGTCTTGCGATAGAGCTCGGGAAAGATATGGGGAAAATCACTGAGGCCATCGGCCAGGGTGTGCCCCTCCATCACCTTTGACCTCACCGCCAGCATCATGCTCTGCAGGCGCGACACCTCACTCTGTTTTGCCACCGTCTGCAGAGACTCCTCCAGCGGCAGCGCGGCACGTACGAGCGTGGCAAGCTGTCGGGTGATCAGGGCCAGATCGGTGGCGCTAATGCCGCGTTTGAAACTGATTCCGCTACGCTGACGTGTCTCTCGCTGCGCCACCTCCTCTACCTTGAGCGGTGTCAGCCCCTGGTCCCGCAACTGCTGACGGATCTGGCGGGCAGTATCCCCCTCCAACACGCCGCGCTTCTCACGCCCCTTTTCATTCAGTGCGGTATATTCAAAGGCTCCCATAACGGCCTATTCCATGCGTGTAACGCGCAACACCTCCTCCAGGGAGGTATCACCGGCCAGGACACGACGAAAGCCGTCGCAACGAATGTCGGTAGAGTGTTTACGTGCCTCCTGCCCGAGTTCATGTTCACCGCTGCCATCGTGGATCATGGCGCGCATTGTTTCATCGACACTGACCAGTTCGTAGATCCCGGTACGACCACGATAACCGGTCTTGTTACACTCTGGGCAACCGTAGCCGGCACGGTAAAGGGTATGGGCAGTGCCTTCGTCCAGTCCCAGCAGCTCGCACTCTTTCTCTGTCGCCCGGTAGGGCTCCCGGCATTCATGACACAGCAACCTCACCAGCCGCTGTGCCACCACACCGATCAGACTGGAAGAGAGGAGGAAGGGCTCCACCCCCATATCACGCAGGCGGGTCACCGCACCGACTGCGGTATTGGTGTGCAGGGTGGAGAGCACCAGGTGGCCGGTAAGCGAGGCCTGCACCGCGATCTCCACCGTCTCCAGGTCACGGATCTCACCGACCATCACCACATCCGGGTCCTGACGCAGGATGGCACGCAGACCTCGTGCAAAACTCATATCGACCTTGGTATTAACCTGAGTCTGGCCGATACCCTCAAGGTTGTACTCCACCGGGTCCTCCACGGTGAGAATATTGCGTCTGGAGTCATTGAGTCGGCTCAGCGCTGCATAGAGGGTAGTGGTCTTGCCCGAGCCGGTGGGACCGGTGACCAGGATGATACCGTGGGGCTGATGGATCAGCCGATCCAGCAGATCCTTGTCGTGTTCGGCCATCCCCAGGTGCTCCAGGTCAAGTCGTCCCGCCTGTTTGTCGAGCAGACGCAATACCACCCGTTCGCCGTGGGCCGAGGGGAGGGTTGAGACCCGCACGTCAACGGCACGGCCCGCCACCCTGAGTGAGATACGCCCATCCTGAGGCAGGCGCTTTTCAGCGATATCGAGCTTGGCCATTACCTTGATGCGCGAGACCAGCAGCGGGGCCAGGGTACGCTTGGGGCGCAACACCTCGCGCAGCACCCCGTCGACACGAAAACGGACCACCATATTCTGCTCAAACGACTCGATGTGGATATCGGATGCCTCCTCACGCACCGCCTCGGTCAGCAGGGCATTGATCAGGCGGATGATGGGGGCGTCGTCCTGACTCTCCATCAGGTCTTCCGGTTCAGCCAGTTGTAGCGCCACGTCGTTCAGGTCGAGGTCACCACCCAGCTCATCCATCGCCTGCATCGAGCCGCTGCCGCCCTGCTCATAACTCTGCTGCAGCAGCTCATCGAAGCGTTCATCATCGACCTGCTCGAGGGGGAAGTCGCGTTGCAGAAGACGACGTACCTCAACGATCACAGAGAGCGCAGGCCCCTGGCGACAGATCAATCGCGGCCGCATCCCCTCATCCCACAGCAACAAAACCCCATGGCGACGCACAAAGGCAAATGGGAGCCGAATAGCTCCCACATCAGCGGCTATCTCAACCTGCGCCACCTCAGGGGAGAGGGACATTGTCACCCTCCACGGCTACCGGTTCAGGCGGGGGTGGTATTTCCAAACTATCTTTGGCTGTTATGCTGCTCTCCACTGCGGTCGCAGTGGCACCATTCGCCTCAATCGCCCTGGTGCTCTCCATATAAGGGGGCGGTAGTTTCAGAAACTCCTCCATCTCTGGCAGCAGGGGTGAGGCCTCATCGGACATCAGGCGCAGCCCCTCTTCACGGATCTTCAACTGCTCGGCGCGGATATAGTTGTATTTCTCAGTAGAGAGGGCCGAACTAAACTTGCCGTCACGCATAATACGCGGATGGATAAAGACCATCAGATCCTTCTTCGACTTGATATTCTTCTGATAGCGGAAGAACCAGCCGAGCAGCGGAATATCCCCAAGTAGCGGCACCTTCTGCTCTGTCTCAACCAGCTGATCCTCAATCAGACCACCCAGCACCAGAACCTGACCGTCATCGACCATCACAGTGGTCTTCACCGAGCGCTTGTTGGTGATCAGGTCTGTGGCATTCACTGTACTGCCACTGATGCTGGAGACCTCCTGAGAGATCTCCATGCGGATCGCATCCCCCTCATTGATCTGCGGCTTGATCTTCAGCGAGAGACCCACATCCTCACGCTGGATAGTCTGGAAGGGATTGTCAGGGGTAGTGCCACCACCCGTCGAGCTATATGAACCTGTAAGGAAGGGCACGGTCTGGCCTACGACAATTTCAGCCTCTTCGTTATCCATCGTCACCAGTGAAGGGGTGGAGAGAATATTGTTGTTGGAATCTCCACCCAGGGCACGCAGAATTCCGGCAAAGTTGAAGGCGCTACCGCTGAAGGTACCGGCTGCCACGGTCAGACCATTCAGGCTGGGCGGCGCGGTTAATACACCGGCCTGGGCTGCCACAACAGTCGAGGCAACACCGGTAATGGTGTCGTTAAAGTCAATCAGTCCCACCGGCGCATTGTTAGCGGAACCGTCAAATCCCCACTGAATCCCCAGCTCCATCGCCTGATCGGCCCCCACCTCGGCAATTACTGCCTGCACCAGTACCTGAGCACGGCGCACATCGAGCTGGCGAATCACCGTCTCCAGGTCACGCAACACATCGGGGCTGGCATTAATCACCAGGGCATTGGTCGCCTCATCGGCCTGAATGTTGAGACCTGTCCCCGCAGCCGGGGCACGGGCAGCAGGGGCCGCCCCCCCCTTCTCTTCAATGAGACTCTTACCAACCCCATTCAGCACATCGGCCAGATCGGTCGCCTTGGCATAACGCAGATAGAAGACCCGGGTGTTGCCTGAAGTCTGCAACGGGGTGTCGAGCTGTTCGATGATCTTCTTCAGGTGGTGACGCTTGGTCTTGTCACCACTAAGCAGCAGGCTATTACTGCGCCCATCAGCGATCACCTTTACCTCATCCACCCCTCCTCCAGCAGCCTTTGCTGCCCCCCCCTGCTCCAGCGAGTTTAGAATACGCTCCACCTCACTGGCCGAGGCATGTTTCATCGGGATCAACTCCACCTCGCTCTCACTGGATAGGTCAATACGACGAACCAGGCCCACAATGCGATCGATATTTCCAGAGGTCGCCGAGACGATCAGCACGTTGGTCGGGGTGTAGGCGGCCAGATGGGCCTCCTGTGGCAGCAGGGGACGTAATACAGGAACCAGTTGCGCCGCTGAGACATTTTTCACCGTCACAACACGGGTCACAAACTGCCCATCTTCGTTCTTCTTGCCCCACGTCACCGTGGGAATGGCATCCTGCTTGGCATTCACCTCAGGGACGATCTTCACCACATTCTTGCCTGGCACTGCGGCAAAACCGTGGACATTTAGCACCGTAAGGAATACCTGATAGATATCCTCCGCCTCCATCGGCTGCGAAGAGACGATCGTTACCTTGCCCTTGACTCGCGGGTCAACAATGAAATTCTTGCCGGTCATCTCTGATACGGTAGAGATAACTGTATTGATATCGGCATCCTTGAGATTAAGGGTCATCGCCTCTGCCCAGGAGAGGCCACTCCATAACGCCAGCAGGATTACCGCAATCGCCTTCCTTAGTACAAATGGAAGGGCCTCACTTCTGCGTATCGAAAGAGATGCTGTCAACGCCACAGATCCTTGCATCACACTCATTCTCGTTATCGTCCCAAATTGATCGTCAGGTTAGTCTCACGACCCCCACGCTCTACCACCAGATTAAAGCTGGAGGCGCTCTTGAACTGCTGAAACAGCCCTGCCATCTGCGCCGGGTCACTCAGCGGAACACCATTGACGCTCGTCACTACATCCCCCGCGCGCAGGCCGGTACCGTGGAACAGGCGACGCTCCGAACCGGGAGTCACCCGGTAGCCCTTCAGGCCGCCACCCTCCAGCACAGGTTGCGCCTGAATCAGGTTAAATGCCTTTTGCGGGTCATTTACAATCTCTTCGCGCAGTGAGCTGAGTTGCTGCGAAATGGTGCTACCACTCTGTCCCACCGCTGCATCTCCCCCTGCGCCATTCGACGCCGGAGAGACCAGGCCCCGCCCGGTTTGGGCCGTACGGCTACCTCCCGTCTGGGTCTGGTGCATCGCCGAGGTGGTCGCTATTGAACGCCCCCCCCTATCATCGTCTGACAGAGTGAGGCGCTCCTTCGGCAGGGTCAGAGTCTCAAAGCGCCCACCTCGCTTGAGGATCACCTTATCGGCCAGGACCTCGTGCAAAACCGCTCCACCCGATAGCGTATCCCCAACTTTATATAATTTCTCATCCTGCTGCCCCTCTGCAATAAGTGCAAGCCCCAGTCCGGCCTCGGAGAGTGCAATGATCCCCTTAAGGGTCAGGCTAAGCCTCGTCTCCGGGGCGTCAATCGGTGCCTCCTCTACTACCTCATTCCTCACCGCCGCCTCACCGAAAAGGTGCAGGGCAGCCACACCATCCAGATTATCCGGAGAGACCCCCACTGTGCTATCTGACATTGATGCCACCAGTGGTCTTATACCGCTCTGTTCCTCCAGCGGCCAGAGACGCCAGGCGAACCCCGCCAGAATATAGGCCAGAATCAGCACAAACAGGGCATTGACCCACGGCACGGCACGCTGCCACGACTCTACACGTTGCAGATGAGCGAGGTGATGTAGAATGCTATCCTTGGTCAACACTATCTTTCTTTTATATATCAGGGTGTTATTTCAGTTTCCTACTATATCCCTTTATCTCCCTGAATGCCACGTGTAAAAGCCCTCTCCCGTTTCAGGAGAGAAGGGGGCATAAATCTGTGCAAAGCGTCGCTACTTGATACGGAACTCGGCGGAGCGGGCGTGTGCGGTGAGACCCTCGCCACGGGCAAGGCAGGAGGCGGTTCTGCCCAGCTCAGAGGCCCCATCGGCGGAACACATGATGAGGCTTGAGCGCTTCTGGAAGTCATAAACCCCCAGCGGCGAGGAGAATCGGGCGGTACGTGAAGTGGGCAGGACATGGTTGGGCCCGGCGCAGTAGTCGCCCAGCGCCTCGGCGGTGTAGCGACCCATGAAGATCGCGCCGGCGTGTTTGATCTGTGGCGCCATCTCGAGGGGGTCATCCACCGAGAGCTCCAGATGCTCCGGGGCGATGAAGTTGGCCACCTCAACCGCCTGCTCCATGGAGTCGACCTTAATCAGGGCGCCGCGATCACGTAGCGAGGTGGTGATGATCTCATTACGTTCCATTGTGGGGAGCAGTTTGTCGATGGCGACGGCGACCTTATCGAGAAAGGCGCCATCGGGGCTGACCAGGATCGACTGGGCATCCTCATCGTGCTCGGCCTGGGAAAAGAGGTCCATGGCGATCCACTCCGGGTCGGTCTTACCATCGCAGATCACCAATATCTCTGAAGGCCCGGCGATCATGTCGATACCGACGGTACCGAAGACCATCCCCTTGGCGGTAGCGACGTAGATATTGCCGGGGCCGACGATCTTGTCGACCTGTGGCACGCTCTCGGTGCCGTAAGCGAGTGCAGCGACGGCCTGGGCGCCACCAATAGCAAAGACCCTGTCGACCCCGGAGACGGCAGCCGCTGCCAGTACCAGCTCGTTCAGCTCCCCATCGGGGGTCGGCACCACCATAATCAGCTCTGCCACCCCGGCCACCTTCGCAGGGATGGCATTCATCAGTACCGACGAGGGGTAGGCCGCCTTGCCGCCCGGTACGTAGAGACCGGCGCGCTCCAGCGCGGTGACCTGCTGACCGAGCAGGGTGCCATCGGCTTCGGTATATGACCACGACTCCTGCTTCTGGTGCTCGTGGTAGCTGCGCACCCGCGCAGCGGAGAGCTCCAACGCCTCACGCTGCTCGGTCGGGATCGCCGTCAACGCCTTGCTCAGGCGCTCCTTTGGAATAATCAGTTCGGCCATCGACTTCGCGCTCATGCGGTCAAAGCGGTTGGTGTACTCCAGTACCGCCGCATCGCCATCGGCCCTTACCCTTGCAAGGATCTCACGCACCGTGGTGTTGACCGCATCGTCTGAGACCCCCTCCCAGGCGAGGAGCCCCTCCAGCGAGGGCCAGAAGTCGTCGGTGGAACTGTCGAGTCGGGTGATATCTACCATTGCACTCATCTCATGATGAAATATTGGGGGAATTTAGCCCTGGCGTTGTTTAACCGCCTCGGCGATCTGGGCGATAAAGGCCTTCACACGGGCGTGTTTCATCTTCATCGCCGCCTTGTTGACCACCAGGCGTGAACTGACGTCGGCGATGTGCTCCAGCGGCTCGAGGCCGTTGGCCTTAAGGGTGTTGCCGGTATCGACCAGATCGACGATGAGGTCCGCCAGCCCTACCAGCGGAGCGAGCTCCATCGAACCGTAGAGCTTGATGATCTCCACCTGCCTGCCCTGCTCGGCGTAGTAGCGGCGGGTGGAGTTGACGAACTTGGTCGCCACCTTGAGGCGACCAACGGGCTCTTTCATGCCAACGGGACCCGCCGTCATCAGACGGCATCTGGCAATATCGAGGTCGACCGGCTCATAGAGTCCCTCACCGCCGTGCTCCATCAGCACATCCTTACCAGCCACACCGATATCGGCAGCACCGTACTCCACATAGGTAGGTACATCGGAGGCGCGGATGATCACCAGCTTCACATCATCCTGGCTGGTGTCGAGGATCAACTTGCGGCTGGTCTCCGGGTCATCCTTCGGCACAATCCCGGCGTGAGCCAGCAGCGGCAGGGTCTCCTTGAAGATACGCCCCTTGGAGAGGGCAATCGTGAGGGTCTCACTCATGGCATTACATCTCGCATCACATCGCCGTGGAAGTGGTTCTCCGGCACACGCTGAATCTTCGCTCCGAGCTGCTGCAGTTTCTCCTCAATACACTCATAGCCGCGGTCGATGTGGTAGATGCGATCGACCACCGTATCGCCATCGGCCACCAGCGCCGCCAGCACCAGTGATGCCGAGGCGCGCAGATCGGTCGCCATTACCGGTGCGGCGGTCAGGCGCTCCACCCCACGGGTGGTCGCGGTGTTACCCTCCAGCTCGATATCGGCTCCCATACGCTGCAGCTCCTGCACATGCATAAAGCGGTTTTCAAACACTGTCTCGATGATCGTCCCCTCACCCTCAGCGATACAGTTAAGGGCGGTAAACTGCGCCTGCATGTCGGTGGGGAACTCAGGGTACGGGGCGGTCTCCAGACTCACCGCCCTGGGACGTTTGCCGTGCATATCGAGGGTGATCCAGTCCTCGCCACAGGCGATATCAGCCCCCGCCTCACGCAATTTATCCAGCACGTTATCGAGCTGTGCCGGGTCGGCATCCTTGACCTTGATACGCCCGCCGGTGATCGCCGCGGCAATCAGATAGGTACCGGTCTCGATGCGATCAGGCAGAACTCGATAACGCCCCCCACCGAGCCGCTCAACCCCCTCTATCGTCATGGTCGAGGTGCCCGCTCCGCTAATCTTCGCCCCCATGCTATTGAGGAAATTGGCCACATCGACCACCTCGGGTTCGCGGGCTGCATTGTGGATGGTGGTGGTCCCCTCGGCCAGGGTAGCGGCAATCATCAGATTCTCGGTGCCAGTCACGGTAACCACATTACAGTGGATCTCGGCCCCCTGCAGACGCTTGCCGTGGGTGGTCGCCCTGATGTAACCGTTCTCTACTTTGATATCGGCCCCCATCGCTCGCATCCCGTCGATATGGATATTGACCGGACGTGAGCCGATGGCACAACCACCAGGCAGCGAGACCTCAGCCTTGCCGTGGCGCGCCAGCAGCGGCCCCAGCACCAGAATCGAGGCACGCATGGTGCGCACCAGTTCATAGGGGGCAGAGCAGGACTGCAGGGTGGAGGCGTGTACCTCAATATTGAGTTTTTCGTCGATCACCAGCTCCACCCCCATGTTGCCCAGCAGCTCCATGGTAGTGGTGATATCGTGCAGGTGGGGCACATTGCAGATGGTCACCGGCTCTTCGGCCAGCAACGCCGCGGCCAGAATGGGCAGCGCCGCGTTCTTCGCCCCGGAGATGCGGATCTCACCGCTCAGGGGGCCACCACCAGTAATGATCAGTTTATCCATTCGGTTTCGTTATTCATTTGGTGAGCACCACCCGTCCGGGTAACCGTCACCGGTTATGTTTCAGGAGACCTGCATCTTGCTGGCCGTTTTCCACTCATCGGGGGTGTACGGTTTAATATGGATTGCGTGAATGGCCCCGGAGGTGACCGCATCCCCTAGCGCTGCATGAACCATACGCTCCTTGGCCAGCGGGGTCTTTCCGGCGAATGCCGTACTCACCACGGTCACCCAGTAGTGGCCGCTATCATCGACCTTGACCAGTACCTCGCTCTCGGGGATCTCGCCCCCAATCCGCTGTTCGATCTCTTCAGGTTGCATCGGTGTCTACCCAGTGAAGCGAAAGGAATCGGGCATTCTACCGTCTGGAGGGTAAGGCCGCTACCCTTGCTGTGGCTGGTCTGTGAGCGGAAGCACACCATCCAGTTCTCCGGCATGGGCGATCGCCAGTAACTGGGGTGGCAGGTGGGCAAAGCGGATCGAGCGGTGCTGTTCACTGGCCATCCGCACCCACTGCACCAGCAGGGCCAGCCCGGCACTGTCTGCACGGCTGACCGCGCCGAGATCCACCTCGAGCGACTCGGACGGGGCGGCAAACAGGGTGCTACGGCTCTCGTTCAGCAGCGCGGTCACGGTATCGAAGCTCATCTCCCCGCTGATCGCGTAGCGCCCCTCGCCACCACTGATCGAAGCATTAGCCACCGGAGTTCTCCTCACCGGCGGCGGCGTTCTGGTTCATCTCTGCCAACCGCTTCAACAGGCCGGGGATACCGCTGTTGCGGATCTCGGTGGTAAAGGAGCTGCGATAGTTGCTCACCAGGCTGACCCCGTCGACCTTGATGTCGTAAACCTTCCAAGCCCCCGCCTTGTTCTGATACATACTGTAGTGGAGCGGAATGGACGGCCCTCCCTGCTGCACAATCTCGGTCTTGACCGTTACCCGCTGTGCATCATCCTCCGCATGGACCGGCAGATAGCGCAGACTCTGGTCGGTGTACTCGAGCAGTGCCTTGGCATAGGTACGTACCAGCAGGGTGCGAAAACCGTCGGTAAACTCATCACGCTGCGCCTGGTTTGCCTGACGCCAGTTCTTCCCCAGCACCCACTGTGACATCTTGGCAAAGTCAAAATGGGGCAACACCAGGTCCTCGACCAGCGGATAGATCAGCGAGGCATCGGCCTTAAGCTTTTCACTATCGATTTTAAGACGCTCCAGAACCTTGTCGGTTGTCTCCTGTACCAGTTGTTCGGCGGGGTGTTCCGCCAGAACGACACCGCTGCTCCCCAGCAGCATCAATACAGCAATCATCATCCTGACAGCGTTCATCACTTCTCCTCTCCCTCCGATGCCTTGCTGAAGAGGAACTGGCCGATCAGCTGCTCCAGTACCAGGGCACTCTGGGTCAGCATAATCTCACTACCCTGCTCAAGCACCGCCTCATCGCCACCCGGCTCCAGCCCCACATACTGCTCACCGAGCAGACCGGCGGTGAAGATGTTGGCACTGGTATCAGCGGGCAGTTGGTCGAATTTGCTACTGATGTGCATGGTCACTACCGCCTCAAAGCTCCTCGAATCGAAGTTGATGGCACTAACCCGTCCTACCCGAACCCCTGCCATCGAGACCGGCGAGCGCACCTTGAGGCTACCGATATTCTCAAAGCGGGCGGTCACATCGTAGCCCACATCGTCGCTCACCAGGCTGAGGTTGCTCACCTGCAGCGCCAGCATGAAGAGGGCAGCCAAACCGGCGGCGGCGAACAGCCCCACCCAGATCTCGACACTCCTTGAATGCATCATCTTAGTTATCTCCAAACATCAAAGCGGTAAGGATAAAGTTGAGTCCCAGCACAGCCAGTGAGCTGTGGACCACGGTACGGGTGGTGGCGCGGCTAACCCCCTCGGAGGTCGGGGTAGCATCATACCCCTCAAAGATAGCGATCCAGGTCACCGCAATGCCAAAGACCACGCTCTTGATCACCCCGTTGAAGACATCGTCATAGAGGTCGACCCGGTACTGCATGTTGGCCCAGTAGGCACCCTCATCGACCCCCAGCAGGCCGACCCCGACAAAGTAACCACCCATCACACCGACCGCGCTAAAGATGGCAGCAAGCAGCGGCATCGAGATAAAGCCGGCGAGAAAGCGCGGTGTCAGCACCCGCTTGATCGGGTCGACCGCCATCATCTCCATCCCGGAGAGCTGCTCGGTTGCCTTCATTAAGCCAATCTCCGCGGTCAGTGCAGAACCGGCACGCCCGGCAAAGAGTAGTGCCGTCACCACCGGTCCCATCTCACGTACCAGAGTCAGGGCCACCATAATCCCGAGGGAAGAGGCGGTGCCGTAGTCCTTGAGCAGGTTGTAACCCTGCAGCCCCAGCACCATGCCGACGAAAAAGCCGGAGACGACGATGATCAGCAGCGACAACACCCCCACCGAGAAGAGCTGCGCCGCCAGCAGGCGCGGGCGCAGTATCACACTGGGGATACCGACAAGGATGTAGTAAAAGAGGATATGGGCACGCCCCAGCCGCTCAAAGACCTGCAGCGTCGTGGCGCCCAGTTGTTGCAATCTGTCGAGCATCAGCGTCTCCTCGCCTCGTGGCCGTGCAGCAGGTCCTCGGCATAATCGGGGGCTGCGTAGTGGAACGGCACCGGTCCGTCCGGCAGCCCCTGCAGGAACTGCTGCGCCCACTCCGAATCGGAACGACCCAGCTCATCAGGGCTCCCCTGCCCCACCACCTTGCCACCTGAGAGCAGGTAGATGTAGTCGGAGATCGCTGCGGTCTCCTGTACATCGTGTGAGACCACGATGCTGGAGAGACCCAGCGCGTCGTTGAGGGTGCGAATGAGCTTCACCAGCACCCCCATGGAGATCGGGTCCTGGCCGGTGAAGGGTTCGTCATACATCATCATCATCGGGTCCAGCGCAATGGCACGTGCCATCGCCACGCGCCGCGCCATACCGCCGGAGAGCTCGCTCGGCATCAGGCGGCGGGCACCGCGCAGACCAACGGCCTGCAGCTTCATCAGCACCAGGTCACGAATCATCGGCTCCGGCAGCTTGGTGTGTTCACGCAGCGGAAAGGCGACATTTTCGTAGACGTCGAGATCGGTCAGCAGCGCCCCGCTCTGAAACAGCAGCCCCATCCGCTTGCGCAGGGCATAAAGTTTGCTGCGCGAGAGCCTGGTCACCTCTTCGCCATCGACGCGGATAGTCCCCTCCTGCGGCCGCAACTGACCGCCGATCAGCTTGAGCAGGGTGGTCTTGCCGGTGCCGCTGGGGCCCATGATCGCGGTCACCTTGCCGCGCGGGATATCGATATCGATCCCATCAAAGATCATGCGATCACCCCGCGCAAAGCGCAGGCCGCGGATCTCTACCAGGGGGGAGTCATCTTGTTGGCTCATCAACCATTCCGCTTGTTATTTTCCAATGCCCCTTCCGGGGACGGCTGCTGCAAGTGTCGGGGAAAGTGTCAACAAGGTCAACCGCCCCCCAGCAATAGCGCGATATCGCGTGCCGGGCGCAGTGACTCCGCGGCCGACGCCATCACCACCACCAGGGAGAGGCCGCGCCCCCGCCCCTCCTCTATGGCCGCCCGCAGTGGCCGGAGTTCCATCGCGCGCTCAATCTGCAGGCTCTCGGATAGCGTCAGCGTCCCACCCCAGTGGGCGGCGAACTCGTCACCTCCCCTCAAGCGCTGCAGCCGTTCACCGGCAACCTCCTCACCTGGCGGCAGCTCCCAGTAGAAGAGAAAACCATCCGGCACCTGCCCCTGCCACCCCAGCAGTACCTCATCGTCCGCACGGCGCCACGCCGCCCACGGCACCACCACCGCATAGAACTCGTTGGCGTAGTAGTCGAGGCGCCAGTCGTCGGGGATATCATCCGGGTAGAAGCCGTTCCATGCCGGACTCTGCCAGCCATAGGCGGCTATCTCCATTGATGTCGGCATTTCTTGTTCACTCATAGGCGAGGTATTATAGAGCCATCTGCAACCAGCGGGAGAGCACCTTGGGAGATATCGTCACCTTCAAGCGTCCCAAACCCGGCGAAAAGCACAAGGGCAAGACCCTCTGTAAGAGCGGCTTCCACAAGTGGGAGGTGGTCAAGGCCAACCCGTTTGATGTGAAGAGTGGGAAATTGGTGAGTCGTTTTCGCTGTTCGCGCTGCGGGGCGACCCGGGTGGAGTCACGCTGACCTTTAATCTCTGGCGCAACTCACGGATAATCAGCAAAACCAACAACAGACGGAACCGCCCCCCTTGGCCGCACTTCAACGCACCCTTCTACTCGTGCTCACATCGCTTATCTTTAGCGGCTGCGCCGGCACGCCTGAGACGCGCGACGCGCACGACCCCCTCGAGGGCTACAACCGGACGATGTATGAGTTTAATGATGGCTTCGACCGCTATCTGCTCAAGCCGGTGGCCGAGGGCTACGATGCGGTGATGCCCAACCAGATCAACAACAGCATTAGTAATTTTTTCAGTAACCTCGACGACCTGGTGGTGATCGTTAACGATATTCTGCAGCTCAAGGGGGACCAGGCGCTGCATGATATCGGTCGCTTTGCCTTTAACTCCACCTTCGGCCTGCTGGGGCTGTTCGATGTGGCGAGCCACATGGGGATGCCGAAACACAACGAAGATTTTGGCCAGACCCTCGGTCACTGGGGGGTAGATAGCGGTCCCTATCTGGTGCTGCCCCTACTGGGGCCCAGTACCGTACGTGATACCACAGGGCTAGTGGTGGACTGGCAGCTCGACCCCATCGCCCAGATTGAGGATACCGAGACCCGCTGGGGTGTGATTGCCCTGAAGGCGGTCGATACCCGCGCCGGGCTGCTTCGTGCCAGCCGTATCCTCGACACCGCAGCACTCGACCCCTACGTATTCCTGCGTGATGCCTATCTGCAGCGGCGCAACAGTCTGGTCTACGATGGCGAGCCGCCGCAGGGTGAGATGGAGGAGTTCGACCCCTTCGCCGAGGAGCCATTTGACCCGCTGGCCGATGATGGCTTCGACCCCCTGGCCGACGAGCCGCCACCTGCCGAGTAGCCGAATGGTGCACTTGCATTGTCAGTGATCAGCCGATTTAATGCCCACTCTCTGCGACAGCACCACCTGAAGGTAAAGAGACGACTATGCTCTGGAGCTCCATTTTCGCCGTCATCGGCGGCTTTGCCCTGCTGGTGTGGGGTGCCGACCGCTTCGTCATCGGCGCCTCTGCCACCGCCCGCAACCTGGGGGTCTCGCCCCTCATCATCGGTCTGACCATCGTCGGTTTCGGTACCTCGGCACCGGAGATGCTGGTCTCGGCTATCGCTGCCGGTTCCGGCAACCCCAATATGGGGATCGGTAACGCCGTAGGCTCCAACATCACCAACATCGGCCTTGTACTGGGGATCACGGCACTGGTCACCCCGCTGGCGGTACGCTCCGAGACCCTTAAGCGGGAGTTCCCGATCCTCTTTCTTATAATGGTCGTAGCACTGCTGCTGCTGGTAGACAACCATCTGGGACTCTGGGACGGCATCATCCTGCTTATCGGCATGGGGATTATGGTCTACTGGATGATCTCGCTGGGGCTGCGTGAGCGCAAGAATGGCGACCCGATGGAGAGCGAATTTATCGACGAAATCCCCGCCCACATGCCGATGAAGATGGCGATCTTCTGGCTGGTACTGGGAATGGCGATACTACTCGGCAGCTCACGCATGCTGGTGTGGGGGGCGGTCAATATCGCACAGTGGTTCGAGATCAGTGACCTTGTCATCGGCCTGACCATTGTCGCCATCGGCACCAGCCTGCCAGAGCTGGCCGCCTCGGTGATGAGTGCGATGAAGGGGGAGCACGATATTGCCGTCGGCAACGTGATCGGCTCAAACATGTTCAACCTGCTGGCGGTGCTGGGACTCCCCGGACTGATCCATCCCACCGCCACCCCCGCAGAGCTACTGGGGCGTGACTTTCCGGCAATGATCATCCTCACCATCCTGCTCTTCGCCATGAGTTACGGTTTTCGTGGAGAGGGTCGCGTTACCCGCGGTGAAGGTGCAGTACTGTTGATCGGATATGTCGTCTATATGGGCATGCTGTATCATGACAGCGTGGCCTAACAGGAAACTAAAGCAATGCAGAACGTGCAATTTAACGTACAAAACATCAAGTGTGGCGGCTGTGTCGCCGCAGTGGAAAACGGCCTGAAGGAGATGGCCGGGGTGAGTGAGGTGAAGGTGACCATCGAGGGTGGACTGGTCGAGGTGAGCGGCGATGGGCTGGATCGCGCCACCCTGGGCGCCAAACTCGCCGAACTGGGCTACCCGGAAGCCAACGACTAGCCCCCCGCAAATCGATGAAGATATCCGCCTCGATCTACTCGAGCAGCAGCGACGACCTTGCGGCCATCGTCCGTGATCTCGACGCCCATGGCGCGGATCTGTTCCATATCGACTGCAACGACAACCCGGCGGTGTTCGACGACATCGCCACCATCCGCAGCGTCAGCACCACCCCCATCGACCTGCATATCATCAGCCCCACCCCGAGCCGCTACTACGGCCTCATCGCCGAACACGCCATCGAGTATGTCTCGTTCCAGTACGAGGGGCTCACCGAGGCGCTCGATGTGCCGGAGAAGATCCGCTCCCGGCTGGGGCTGGCGATCACCTCCGCCACCGACAACAGCGCCTTCGCCCCGTTTGCCGAGCGCTTCGACTTCGTCCTCATCATGTGTACCACCCCCGGGGTGAGCGGCGGCACCTTCGATAAGGAGAACTTTCGCAAGATCCGCCAGTTCCGCAAACAGTTCCCCCGCACCCGGGTGCATGTGGATGGCGGCGTGAATCACGAGGTCTCCTTCATCCTGCGCAACATGGGGGTGGACGCCTCGGTCTCCGGCTCCTACCTGATGAACAGCAACTCGGTGGGCGCGGCAATGCTCAACCTCAAGACCCACGAGGTCGACTCCCACTTCCTGGTGCGCGACTTCATGCGCGAGCTGGAGGAGACGCCGCTGCTGTCACAGGGCGATGCCGATTTCCATGCGGTGCTAACATCAATAGAGCAACACAATCTCGGCTTTACCCTGCTGGTGGATGAGCAGCAAAGGCTGCTTGGCATGATCACCAACGCCGACATCCGCCGCGGCCTGCTCAAGCACCGTGACGACTTCAACGCCGTAACGGTCGACGACATCACTAACACCACGCCATTGGTGATCGATCAAAGCGCCACTGTCACCGAGATGCTGCAACTTATCAAACGCCAGACCTTTGCCGTAAACTACCTGCCGGTAGTCGATGAGCAGCGCAAGGTCACCGGCTCACTAACCTTCATGAATCTAATCAAGGGTGAATTATGATCCTCCACCTCGCCAAAGACGCGCCGCAGGCCACCATCGAACAGGCCGCCCGCGAACTGGATGCCTTCCATATCGTCAAGCCGGAGTACCACGTTCTGGTCACCCCATCGGCCCTGAAAGAGGTGCCGGCACAGTATAAAGACGTCACCCTCGAGAGCTTCGTCTTCGACAACGACATGCAGCTCGCCGCCGCCAGCTACATGAAAGAGACTCGCCAGGTCGACATCGGCAACATCAGTATCGGCGGTAATACCCATAACACCATGATCATCGGCGGCCCCTGCTCTGTAGAATCAGAAGAGCAGATCACCTCCTCGGCCAAACTGATGAAGGAGCTCGGCATCTCCACCCTGCGCGCTGGCTGCTTCAAGCCGCGAACCTCCCCCTACAGCTTTCAGGGTCTCGGCCTGGAGGGCTTGCGGCTGCTGGAGAAAATGCGCGAACAGTTCGGCCTTAACATCATCACCGAAGTGCGCGACTCTACCCACGTGGACGATGTGATCGCCTCCACCGACATCGTGCAGATCGGCGCCAAGGCGATGTACGACCAGGGGATCCTGCGCCGCTGCGGCCAGAGCCACAAACCGATCCTGCTCAAGCGCGGCTTCGGCACCACCCTGCAGGAGTTCGTGCAGGCGGCCGAGTTCATCCTCTCCGGCGGCAACGACAACGTCATTCTCTGCGAGCGTGGCATCCGCACCTTCGAGACCAAGACCCGCTTCACCCTCGACCTCTGCGGCGTCGCCTACCTCAAGGAGTACACCAACCTGCCGGTGATCCTCGACCCCAGCCACGCCATGGGCTACCGCTACGGCGTGCCGGACCTCTCCCGCGCCTGCGTGGCGATGGGGGTCGACGGCCTGTTGATCGAGGTGCACCCCACCCCGGCCAGCGCCCTCTCCGATGCGGCGCAACAGATCGACCACGACACCTTCCGTGCCCTGGTCGAGAGCCTGCGCCCGGTGGCCCAGGCGGTCGGTCGTACCATCATCTAGTCCGATGCCAAGAACCGAAATCAGGATGCTGGCGCTCGATGTCGACGGGGTAATGACCGACGGTGGCATGTACTACACCGAAGGTGGCGAAGAGGTAAAGCGCTTCGACACCAAGGATGGGCGCGGCATCATCCATCTACAGCGCGAGGGGGTCGAGGTGGTGGTGATCAGCTCCGGCTTCAAGGAGACCATCATCCGCGAGCGTTGCAACACCCTGGGGATTAAAAAATTCTACGTCGGTACCGACGCCAAGTTACCTGTGTTAAAGCGCTTTTGTGATGAGTCTGGAATCACCCTTGAAGAGGTCGCTTATATCGGCGATGACATCAATGACCGCGAGGTGATCCAGGCGGTGGGGCTCTCCGCCTGTCCGGGCGATGCGGTCGGCTCGATTAAAAAGATCGTTAATATCGTGCTGGAGAAACACGGCGGCTACGGTTGCATTCGCGAATTCATCGACGAACACCTTGAGTATCACTTCTAGGTCAATTGTATGAGCTTTCACATCGTCATCCCCGCCCGTTACGCCTCCAGCCGCCTGCCTGGCAAGCCGCTGCGTGATATCGCAGGCAAACCGATGATCGCCCATGTTATTGGTCATGCGATGCAGAGCGATGCCGAGCGTATTATCGTCGCCACCGATGATCAGCGCATCGCCGAGGTGGCGGGGGAATTTGATGTGGATGTCTGTCTCACCTCGGCGGAGCACAACTCCGGCACCGAGCGCATCGCCGAGGTGATCGATACCTACCGGCTGCCGGACGAGACCATCATCGTCAATATGCAGGGCGACGAGCCGCTGATGAACCCCAGCTGCCTCAACCAGGTAGGCTATGCTTTAGTCAACGACAGTTCGGTACAGATGGCGACCCTCAGCACCCCGGTCGAGGGGGTCGAGGAGCTGTTCGACTGGAATGTGATCAAGCTGGTCACCGACAAGGCCGATAACGCCATCTACTTCAGCCGCGCCCCGATCCCGTGGGACCGCGATGTCTTCTGCGACACCCCGCCCCACATCAGTGACTTTGAACCCTTCCACCGCCACATCGGTCTCTACAGTTACAGCGCGGGCTTCGTCAAGCAGTACATCGCCTGGGGGAGCTCCCACCTCGAACGCATCGAGTCGCTGGAGCAGCTGCGAGTGCTCTATCATGGGGAGAAGATCCGTGTGATCACCGCCGAGGAGATCCCGGGGCCGGGGGTCAACACCGAGGAGGAGCTGCGACGGGTCGAGGCGATCCTCATGGCAGAATAAGCGGGAGTACAACTGAACGTGGACGATATATTCAGCAAGGCTAAAAAGATCCGACTGGTGATCTTCGATGTCGATGGTGTGCTCACCGACGGCAGCCTGTTCCTCGGCGATGGCGGCGAGGAGTACAAGGCCTTCAACTCGCGCGATGGCCATGGCATGAAGATGTTGCAGCGCAGCGGTGTGATGATCGGCATTATCACCGGGCGTACCTCTGATGTGGTGCGCCACCGCATGGCGAGTCTCGGGATCGAGCACGTCTACCAGGGGCAGCTCGACAAGCTCCCCGCCTTCGAGGAGCTGCTCGGCAAGCTCGAATTCACAGCGGAGCAGGTCGCCTATGTGGGTGACGATGTGGTCGATTTGCCTGTCCTGATCCGTGCAGGTCTCGCCATCGGGGTGCAGGATGCCCACCAGATGGTAAAACAGCACTGCCACTGGATCACACCCAATCCCGGTGGACGACGTGCCGCGCGCGACGTCTGTGAGCTCATCATGCAGGCCCAGGGAACCCTGGAAGCACAACTCAACTACTACCTGCAATGAATTTAAAAAATCTGCTACTCATCGCCCTGCTACTCATCTCGGTTATTCTGATCAATCAGCTAACCGAAGAGGGGGTTAAACGGGTGGATCAGCGCCTCTCCACCACCCCGGAGGTAGCCCAACAGGATTACTATCTGAAGGGGTTTACCATCACCTCACTGGATCAGAGTGGTGAGCCGCAACACCGCATGAGAGCCGAGGAGATGGGCCACTACACTGGCGACGGTGTTACCACACTGCAACAGCCCCATATTGAACTCTACGAACAGGGGCAGATGCGATGGCAGGCGACCGCCATCAGTGGCACCGTCGATCAGCAGGAAAACCTGTTTTCACTTAGCGGTGATGTCACCCTGAAACAACAGGGTGAAATCGAGCCGCTCAGTTTGACCACCGTGGCCTTAACGATACAGCCCGCTGCAGGAGTCGCACAGACCGATCAGGCGGTCACCGTGCGGCAGGGGGTCAATCGCATTGACGCCGTAGGCATGACCATTGAACAGCAGGGGCCACAACTGCACCTCCACTCACAGGTCAGGGGATACTATGAATTACCAACCCCTTAAACTACTGCTGATTTTGCCGTGGTTCAGTGTCGCCCTGGCTGAGGGAACGACCACTCTGCAGGGTCCCATCGCCATTGAGGCGGATCGCATGGAGATGAATCAGCGCCAGGGCACCAGCCACTACCGTGGCAATGTGCTCCTCAAGCAGGGTGAACTGCTTATTAAGGCCGACAGCATCACCCTCCATACAAAGGGCAAAGAGCTACAACGTGTTGAGATCAGCGGCTCACCTGCTACCCTGCGTCAACACAGCGACAACGCCGATCAGGCGATCAGGGCCGAGGCGCGGCAGATGGATTATCACCCGCAACAGGGGTGGATAGAGTTTCGTGGGGCGGCACAGCTGTGGCGTCAGGGCAATGAATTTAGTGGCGAATCGATCCGCTACAACCTCAGACAACGCATGGTGAAGGCCAGCGGCGGCACTGAGGGTGAGGAGCGGGTGCGTGTGCTGCTGCAACCCGCTACGGCTGACAAGCAACAGGAGCCAAAACCGTGAGTCTCATCGCCTCCCAGCTGGCCAAAAGTTACAAGAAACGTAGTGTTGTCAAAGATGTCTCCCTGCGGGTGGAGCCCGGCGAGGTGGTTGGCTTGCTGGGGCCAAATGGCGCTGGCAAGACCACCTGCTTCTATATGATCGTCGGCCTCATCCCCTGCGATCACGGCACCATCCACCTCGGCCAGCACGACCTCACCCGTGAGCCGATGCACCAGCGCGCCCGTGAGGGGATCGGCTACCTGCCGCAGGAGGCCTCGGTGTTTCGCAAGCTCACTGTGACGCAGAACATTATGGCGATCCTGGAGCTGCGCAGCGAACTGACTCAGCAGCGACGCGAAGAGATCCTTGAGTCACTGCTGGAGGAGTTTCACATTACCCACATCCGCGACAGTCTGGGGATGAGTCTCTCGGGCGGCGAGCGGCGGCGTGTGGAGATCGCCCGTGCGCTGGCCAACGACCCAAAATTTATTCTGCTGGATGAGCCCTTCGCCGGGGTCGACCCGATCTCGGTGATCGATATTCAGGGGATCATCCGCCACCTCAAGGAGCGCGGTATCGGTGTGCTGATCACCGATCACAACGTTCGCGAGACACTCGGTATCTGCGAACGGGGTTACATCATTGGCGAGGGGACGGTCATTGCCGAGGGGAAGCCCGATAATCTTCTTAGTAATCAGCGTGTTAGGGAGATATATCTAGGCCATGATTTCCGCCTTTAAGAGCTATCCAAAATTTGTGCCATCGCCAGGATAATGAGCTAGAATTAGTCTGATGCCACCACTCAAGTCGCTACCCCCAGCTAGATGAAGCAGTCACTACAGCTCCGACTCGGCCAGCAGCTCACCATGACACCGCAGCTGCAGCAGGCGATCCGCATGCTGCAGCTCTCCACCCTCGAACTGCAGATGGAGATCCAGCAGGCGCTGGAGTCCAATCTGATGCTGGAAGAGGGAGAGGAGTTCGAGACAGAGCAGGGTGAGGAGATGGCCTCTGATGCGCCGGGCGAGGTCGAAGAGAGTGAAGAGGTGGCCGAGCTGAGCGAGGAGCTGAAGCAGGATACCCTGCCCGATGATCTGGTGGTCGACAGCGTATGGGACGACACCTACGACACCCTCCCCGCCACCTCTGCCTCCTCAACTGGCAGTGACGATGATCGTGAATTTGAGTACGGCGACACCAGTAGTGAGGATCTGCGCGAACACCTGTTGTGGCAGATCCGCATGAGTCCCATCACCGAGGAGGATATGGTGATCGCCGAGGCCATTATCGATGCCATCGACGATGACGGTTTTCTCTCCCTGCCACTGGAGGAGCTGCTCGAGGGGCTGAGCGCGCAACTCCCCGAGATTGAAATGGATGAGCTGGTCGCCGTACTGCATATCGTGCAGAATTGCGACCCTCTGGGTGTGGCCGCTCGCGACCTGCGCGAGTGCCTGTTATTACAGCTTCGCGCCTACCCCGAAGACCCCTACTGGCTGGAGGAGGCGCGGACCATTTTGCAGGAACACTTTGAACTGTTGGCGGCACGGGACTACACTCAGCTTAAAAGAGTGCTAAAACTGAGCGAGCAGGAACTCACCGAGGTGATACAACTGATTCAGGGCCTCAACCCCCGCCCCGGCGGCCAGATCGCCACCGGCAAAACGGAGTACATCACCCCCGATGTGCTGGTCTCCAAAACATCCCGCGGTTGGCGTGTAGAGCTCAACTCCGATGCCACCCCCAGATTGCGTGTCAACAACTACTATGCCGGGCTTATCAAACACTCCAACGGCAATGACGCCACCACCATGAAGAACCACCTGCAGGAGGCGCGCTGGTTTATCAAGAGTCTGCAGAGCCGCAACGATACCCTCCTCAGGGTCGCCACCAGCATCATCGAGCACCAGCACGAGTTTCTGGAGCTGGGTGAGGTTGGGATGAAGCCGATGGTACTGCATGACATCGCTGAAGAGCTGGGGATGCATGAGTCAACCATCTCTCGCACCACCACCCGCAAATATATGCATACCCCCCGTGGCATCTTTGAGTTGAAATACTTCTTCTCCAGCCACGTGGGCACCGCCAGTGGCGGCGAGGCCTCCTCCACCGCGATCCGCGCCATGATCAAGGAGCTCATCGCCGCTGAGCCACCGAAAAAACCGCTCAGCGATAACAAGCTGGCGCAACTGCTTTCAGACAAGGGTATCAACGTAGCCCGGCGCACCGTCGCCAAATATCGTGAGGCGATGGCAATCCCGCCATCCAACGAACGTAAACGTCTGGCCTAACGC
>JAOUQQ010000073.1 GCA_029879245.1 Chromatiales bacterium
GCTCTCCGTTCGCTGCTGCTTTCTCAACAAAGACCGAGATTGATTCGCTGGCGCTCGCAACAACAAGACGTTCCCTGTTCGCTACCAGCTACTACTGGGATTTAGCCGTGATTGACGGTGTAGAATGTGCTGATGGAAAACCTTAACGACATCTTCGCCTGGATCAACGCCAACCCCGCCTGGGGTGGGCTGGGCGTCTTCCTCATCGCCTTCTTCGAATCATTGGCGATGGTGGGGCTAATCCTCCCCGGCGCGGCAATGATGTTCGGTATTGGCGCCCTGGTGGGCACCGATGTGTTGCCGCTGGGGCCGACCCTGCTGTGGGCAGGGGTGGGGGCGATCGCCGGCGACGGGGTGAGCTTCTGGCTGGGGCGCCACTACCACATGCAACTAAAGACCATGTGGCCGTTGCGCAAACACCCGGAGCTCATCGCCAACGCGACCCAGTTCTTCTACCGCCATGGTGGCAAGAGCATCCTCTTCGGGCGTTTTATCGGCCCTATCCGCCCGGTGATCCCCGCGGTGGCGGGGATGCTGGAGATGCCGACCCGCCGCTTCCTGCAGTTCAACATCCTCTCCGGTATTTTGTGGGCACCGGTCTATGTGCTACCGGGGATGATCTTCACCACCTCGCTGGGGCTGGCGGCCGAGGTAGCCTCGCGCCTGGCGGTGATGGTCGGCTCACTGCTGGCGATGGCGGTGCTGGTACTGTGGCTGTCGCGACTGGGATTTAACCGGCTGCACCGCTTCGCCTACCCGCTGCTTCAGCGCACCCTGATCTGGTCGCGTCTCCACCCGGTGGCGGGGCGCATCCCCGCCTCGCTGCTCGACCCGGAGCAGCCCGAGGCGCGCGGCCTCACCTGGATGGCGCTGCTGTTACTGCTTGCCACCCTGCTCTTCAGTACCCTGGTCGCCTCGCTGGGAGAGGCGGGTGGTCTGCTGGCGGGGCTCGACAACAGCCTGCAACACACCCTGCAGCATATGCGCACCCCGACGATGGATCGTTTGATGCTGACCGCCAGCCGTCTGGGGGATCTGGAGGTGGTCATCACCCTCTTCGTCGTGATCTTTGGCTGGCTCTGGTGGCGTGGCCTGCGCCGCGCCGCCCTCCACTGGCTCGCCGCCCTCGCTCTTGGCTGGCTACTGGGGGGGGCCCTTCACGCCCTGCTCGACCTCGACCACACCCTGCTGCTGGATGATATCGCCGCCTACGGTTTTGTGGCGGTTCTGATCGCCCGGGAGCTGCCGGTTCGCCACCGCTGGTGGGTCTACGCCCTGCCCCTGCTGCTGCTCCTTACCATCGCCTTTGCCCGCCTCTATCTGGGTATTGAACAGCTCAGCTCCCTGCTCGGGGCATTCACCCTGGGTAGTGCCTGGGTAGCGCTGCTGGGGATTGGCTATCGTCACCACCCGGCAGAGCGGGTAGCGCCGCTATCGTTGGCACTGATCTCTCTGGTGGTAATCGGCCTGACCATGGCGTGGCACGGCCCGTACCGCCTCCAGGAGGAGCTTGATCGCTATCGCTACCATGAAGAGACGGTGCCCACCAGCCGAAGCGCCTGGTTTGCTGGAGAGCTCTCGCTGCCTGCCTACCGCGCCGATCTGCGTGGCCGCCACCGCCACCCGCTCAATCTCCACTATCTCGGCCCCCTCCCCGTGCTGGAGGATATGTTGACCCGTGCGGGCTGGGGTCATCCGCCTGAGGTCGATGCCCTCAGCTGGCTGCAGTGGCTCAACCCGGACAACCCGCTGCAGAAGATGCCGGTACTGCCACAGGTGCATGACGGCCGTTACCATGAGCTGCTGCTGACTCAGGAGCTGGATGGGAGGTGGCTGGCTATCCGATTGTGGCGTAGCCACTATCTGGCTGGTAGTAGTGGTGATCCGCTCTGGCTTGGCAGTATCAGTGAACTGAAGGTGGAGAACCTTGGCGGCCTGAACGTACCGCGCACCCAGCCCGATTTTGCCGCAGCGGCACAGGCCGCCCTTGGCCAGTTAAAAGGGCTAGAGGGGCTTGAGGTCGATGAGGCGAGTGGAACCGTTCGCCTCACTCCTGTCGTGCCGGGACTGGACAATTAACCGGCTCACAGCGCAGCGGCGTTTTTCTCTTTACCGCTCTCATCCCCGCGATCTCCTCACGACTCTGCCGATAACCATCCTCCTCCGGCTGCAGGGCGATGGCACAGTCGACCGCCTGCGACGCCTCGGTCTGACACCCCAAAGCCATCAATACATAACCGAAGTTATTCCACAGCTGTGCCGCATCGGGGATGGCGTGAAGCGCGCTACGCAGACTCTGCTCCGCCTCACTGTAGCGCTTTTGTCGATACTCCAGATTGGAGCGTGACAGCCACGGCAGCGACTCCTCCGGCCACTGTTCGGTTGCGGCTCGATAGGCGCTCAGTGCCGCCTCATGCTGCCCCACCTGCTCAAGGGCATAGGCCCCCTTCTGATAACGGAAGTGGTCGTTACTCGCCGGTAGGGCCCCCGGCGGCAACAGCACCATGCCCCAGCGCTTGCCGCGTCGCCAGGTACGGTCAAACAGTCCCAGCGAGACCTGATGGCGCTCCGTCACCCCCGAGCGCAGGGTCAGCCGCTGCGCCTCGATGTCATACCCTATCACCACTGCATAGTGCCAGGTCGGCCACCAGGAAAAGCCGAGATTCTGCAATACCAGTACCGGGTTCCCTGCGGCCACCTCACGTAACAGGGCATCGAGCGAAGGGGGGAGTTCATAGACCACCATGCCGTAGCTGCGGGCGGTGGCAACCATCTCCGGCACGACGCTTCCCTGACGCTCTGGCAGGTAGACCTTCTCCACCAGCTCATCGGGGCTGACCCCCACCCCGCGCTGTCCCAGTGCCATCGCCAGTGAGGCGGGGCCGCACTGGTAAAGCTCCTGGGCATAGAAGGGGGTTTCGACCAGTTCGGCCTGTGTGACGATATCGTCTGGTAATACCTCACGCGGCACGGTAGAGCTGCAGCCCGCGAGTCCCAGCAGTAGTAGAGACAACACACCCGCCAGAAGGCGGGTGTGTTGAGTTACGCAACTCATCTAAAGCTGTTATCGAACGGGGTCAATGAAAGGGAAGATATCGGTCGCGCCAATAATGTCGGTAATAATGAAGATTAGCAGGATGAAGAGGATTACGCCTGCCGCGCTGCCACCCGCAGGTAGTTCATTCAGTTGAGCATTGAGCTGCTGTACCTCGCTATCGGTCATCTGAGCGACACGCTCTTTGGCCTGCTCACTGTCAACCCCCATCGCCTGTAGTTGCTGCTGCATCTCGGCACGATCGAGAAGCTCCACCAGTTGCTCACGGTCATACTGCAACTGTTGCTGCTGCATTACACTGTCGGTACCGATCATCGCCGCCTGCAGCGGCATCGCCTGGCCACCGATCATCGCCGCAACCAGCAGCATGGAAATCAGACGCTTCATTTTGTTCATTAGTGACATGTTATCTCTCCCGGGTCATTGATGTTGTTCGATACTATTCTACATAGAAAAACCATAGCGTAACTACTCCTCATTCTGCAGCATTATGCGCATCAATACATCCAGACGCTGCAGAGGATCGTCCTCCTGCAGCAGGCGCTGTTTCTGGCTGTACTCCAGTGGCAACAGCTCCACCAGACGCGAACTCACCCAGCCGGCATCATCAAAGTCTTTGGGCAGATTGATATAGGGGTGGTCGAGCTCAGCAAGGATACGCCGCAACATCGCCACCAGCCCCATGTGCTCTTTGGCAAGCGCCCTGGGAGGGTCAATGGGCAACAGCTCCACCTCGGCGACGATCAGCTGGTTGGGCTCTACCCGCTGCTCAATAATGCGAAAGCGCTGCTCCCCCCTGACCGTCAGCCCCAGCAGACCATCGGGGCGCTGGTGCCAGTAGGTGATTCTTCCCAGGGTACCAACCGGATAGACCTCGGCCGCCTCCCCCACCTCGGAGCCCTCCCGGATCAGGCAGACACCAAAACCACTCTCCTCCCTCAGGCAGCGGCTCACCATATCAAGATAGCGCGGCTCAAAGATGCGTAGCACCAGCGGTCCGCCGGGGAAGAGCACCGAGTGGAGCGGAAAGATGGGAATAGTGAGACGGCTCACCCCCTCTCCTCCCCCCAGCGGGTAAGTAGTTGATGTTCAAGGCCAAGGTGGTCGAGGAGACGGGCGACTACAAAATCGACCATCTGCTCCACCGATTGCGGGCGGTGATAGAAGCCTGGGCTGGCCGGCATGATGGTTACCCCCATTAGTGCGAGCCTGTGCATATGCTCCAGGTGGATCGCCGAGAGCGGCATCTCACGCGGCAGCAGAATCAGCTGGCGCCGCTCCTTTAGCATCACATCGGCGGCGCGTTCGATAAGATTATTGCTCGCCCCCGTGGCAATGGCAGAGAGCGTACCGGTGGAACAGGGGCAGACGACCATCGCCCGTGGCGCGTTGGAGCCGCTGGCCACTGGCGCCATCCACTGTTCGCGTCCAAACACCTCCAACTGTCCCGGCGCGGCGTTGAAATGGGCGCTGAAGAAGGCCTGCATCTCCTGCGGACTGCCCGGCACATTGAGGTCGGTCTCGGTCGCCAGCACCACCTGCGCCGCCTTCGACACCATCAGATAAACCCGCTGCTTCCCCTCGAGCAGGCACTGCAACAGACGCAGTCCATACTGGACCCCGGAAGCACCGGTGATGGCAAGGGAGAGAGTGTTATCGTTCATAGGTATGGCCAAAGGGCATGATTCCACAAAGCAGTATCCTGAGCTACCTAGGATAGCCTGTGCCCGCCAACATGGGAAATTCCCGAAAGTTGCCGAACTAACCGTGCAGAGAATTATCCTAATTGTATACTTGGTTATATCCCGACCGAGCGCAGGAGAAGAATAATGGCATTCACCACACTCAACCCGGCCAGCGGTGAACTGGTAGAGGAGTACCCCTCCTGGGAGGAGGAAGAACTGGAGTCGGCCCTGGCGCAAACCGCCGCCGCCACCGAGGGGTGGCAGGCCACCGCCATGACTGATCGCGGCAGGCTGATGCACCGGACCGCTGAGTTGCTGCGCTCACGCAGTGACCAACTGGCCGCCATTATCACTCTGGAGATGGGTAAACTGCTCAAGGAGGCGAAGGCGGAGGTGGAGAAGTGCGCCTGGGTCTGCGACTACTATGCCGATCAGGCCCCCGCCTTTCTCGCCGATGAGGTGATCGAATCCGATGCCGGTCGCAGTCTTGTCGCCTATCAACCTCTGGGGACGGTACTAGCGGTGATGCCGTGGAACTTCCCCTTCTGGCAGGTCTTCCGCTTTGCCGCCCCAACCCTTATGGCGGGCAACACCGGCCTGCTCAAACACGCCTCCAACGTTCCACAATGCGCCCTTGCCATCGAGGCGATCTTCCACGATGCCGGTTTCCCCGAGGGGGTATTCCGCACCCTGATGATCAGCGCCGCCCAGGTGGAGGGGGTGATCCGCGACAGGCGCATCCACGCCGTCACACTCACCGGCTCCGAGCCTGCCGGGCGTAAGGTGGCAGCCACTGCCGGTGAGGTACTCAAACCCTCGGTGCTGGAGCTGGGGGGTTCTGACCCCTTTATCGTACTGGAGGATGCCGACCTCGATCTCGCTATCGGACAGGCAATCACCTCACGTTACCTCAACTGCGGCCAGAGCTGCATCGCCGCCAAGCGCTTTATCGTTGTCGACGCGATCGCCGATGAGTTTGTCGCCCGCTTCAGTGGGGCGGTGGAGGGGCTGATGGCCGGTGACCCCAGTGATGGGGCCACCTCTCTGGCACCGATGGCGCGTGCAGACCTGCGCGACGAGTTGCATAAGCAGGTGGAGGAGAGCGCCGCACAGGGAGCGGTAATTGTTACCGGCGGCTATCCGTTAAAACGTGATGGCGCCTATTACGCTGCGACCATTCTCGATAAGGTGGAGCCCGGTCAGCGCGCCTATGGTGAAGAGCTGTTCGGCCCGGTCGCCATTGTGATCCGTGCCCGCGATGAGGCCGACGCCATCCGCATCGCCAACGACTCCGACTTCGGCCTTGGTGGCAGTATCTGGACTCAGAACAACGCACGTGGCGAGGCGCTGGCACGCCAGGTGCAATCGGGCTGCGTCTTTGTCAACGGCATGGTGAAGTCAGACCCACGCCTCCCCTTTGGCGGCATCAAGAACTCCGGCTACGGGCGCGAACTCTCACTGATGGGGATTCGCGAATTTGTTAACGCCAAGACTATCTGGATCCGCTAATGAAAAAACTACTGCTCACCCTGCTGTTCGCCCCCCTTATCGCTTTCGCCGCCCAGGAGGGTGCACTGGAGTCGGGGTTCGTCAATCCGGGCCATGTCGATAAGCCCGACTGGTTCAAGAGCTCCTTTCTCGATCTGCGAGAGGATGTGGCCGAAGCTGCGTCAAACAACAAGCGGGTGATCCTCTACTTCTATCAGGATGGTTGCCCCTATTGCGAGAAGCTGATCAATACCAACTTTGCGCAGCGCGATATCGTAAAAAAAACACGCGACCACTTCGATGTTATAGCGATCAATATGTGGGGCGACACAATGGTGACCGACCTTAGTGGTGACGAAGTGACAGAGAAGGCCTTCTCTGTCGGGCTCAAGGTACAGTTCACTCCCACCCTGCTCTTTCTCAATGAAGAGGGCGCAGTCGCATTGCGTACCAACGGCTACTACCCGCCGCATAAATTTATGGCGGCGCTCGACTACGTTGCCGGAAAACATGAGGGCAGCGAACCCTTTTCCGCCTACCTGAAGCGTACAGCGCCACAAAAATCGAGCGGCAAACTGCATGTTGCTAAAGAGTATCTGAAACCACCCTACACCCTGCAGCGAAAAGACGGTGATAAACCCTTACTGGTACTGTTTGAACAACACGACTGCGCTGCCTGTGATGAGCTGCATGGCGAAGCTCTGCGACGCCCCGAGAGCATCAAACTACTAAAGCAGTTCGATATCGTGCTGCTCGACATGTGGAGTAAGGAAACTATCACCACACCCGATGGCCGCAAGCTAACGACAGCAGAGTGGGCAAAAGAGCTCGGTATCCAGTACGCCCCCAGCATGCTCTTTATCGATAACAATAATCGGGAAGTATTTCGTGCCGAGGCCTACCTGCGCCCCTTCCACACCCAGTCGGTACTGGAGTATGTCGCCACCGCCAAATACAGAACGATGCCCGAGTTTCAACGTTACGTGCAGGAGCGAGCCGATCATCTGCGAGAGCAGGGTGTCGAGGTCGATCTCTGGAAGTAACCTGTTCAGATTTCAGGCTGTTTCATACCACTCGAGAGGTTCGGGCAACTTCATCGCGGAATATTCAATGTGAATGACCCTGCGATGACTCGGAACAACAGCTTTGCGAGATGAGTGGAACAGCAGTGGAGACATCAGCAACACATCGCCAGGAGCTGCAATACACTCCACCACATTTGCATCACTAACCTTATTTAACAAATCTTGAGATTTAACCCGACCATTTCGGTGTGTTCCCGGCACAACCCGTAATACCCCAGTTTCCTGATTCGCAACATCAAGGTGTATGCGTAGAGTCAAAATATTCGCCAAATACTCCACAGGAGGTTCCGTATGAATAACCCCTTGTTTTTCGCTCCATGGCCCGAACCCCTCAACCTCATACCTTCTCTTCACAGCGATAGACGTATCCTGATGCCACGCCACGTTCCAGTTAAACTCGGGCACCTTATCAAAAAATACCGAACGAACTGGTCGAGCATTGTCCCCCAAAATTTCGCGAGCAATTGTTAATATAGGGGCGGAAATTGCTATCTGATGAATTTCTGGAACATACCTCATCAAATCTCTGACGCCATAGTTGTTTATCTTTCCATCAAACTCTGAGAGAGCCTCTATAAGCGAAATCACCACATCAGTATTTATGGCTCGTTCAACCAAATAGTATCCATCCCTCATATATTCGGCTTTCATCACATCACCTGTATTCTTCGTCTACCAGTAATTTATAACAGCTTACTGTAGTATCCTAATCATTATCGTTGGACAACCATGAACTACAAATTAGACTTATCAGATGGACGCACAACCGACGGTTAGCCTGAAACGCGCCTTCAACCTGCCGCTGCTCACCTTTTACGGACTGGGCACTATTCTGGGTGCGGGCATCTACGTGCTGATCGGTGAGGTGGCAGGGCTGGCCGGTATGGCGGCACCGTTTGCCTTTCTGCTTGCATCCATACTTGCCACCTTCTCCGCCCTCTCCTACGCCGAACTCTCCGCCCGCTTTCCGGTGAGCGCCGGTGAGGCGATCTACGTGCAGCAGGCCTTTGGCATCCGTTCGCTCTCCCGCCTGGTTGGCCTGCTTATCGCTCTGATTGGCCTGATCTCCAGTGCCACCCTGGTGCGCGGCTTTGTCGGTTACTTTCAGCTTTACGTGCCACTGCCCGAGTGGCAGATCATCTCCCTGCTGGTGCTGCTGCTCGGTGGACTGGCGATGAAGGGGATCAGCGAATCGGCCTGGGTGGCCGCCATCACCACCGTGATTGAGATGGCAGGATTGCTGCTGATTCTGGTGGTTGCCGGAGAGAATCTACAACAGCTCCCAGAGCAACTACCGCAAATGATCCCCGGCGCCTCGGGTATCGCCCTGTTCGGTATTGTCGCCGGGGCATTTGTCGCCTTCTACGCCTATGTGGGGTTTGAGGATATCGTCAACGTTGCCGAGGGGTGAAACAACCATCTCGCACCCTGCCAAGGGCGATCATCATCTCACTGGTTGTCACCACCATCCTCTACATGCTGGTCTCGACGGTAGCGGTATTAACCGTCCCCCCGGCAGAACTGGCCAATAGCAAGGCACCACTGGCCCTGGTCTATCAACAGGCGACCGGGCAGGCCCCATACTTTATTACCGCCATCGGTCTTGCCGCGGTGATTAACGGCGCGCTGATCCAGATCATCATGGCCAGCCGGGTACTCTACGGCATGTCGCGCCAGGGGTGGTTGCCCGATGTCTTTGGTGAATTACACGCCACCACCCGCACCCCGCTTAAAACGACGCTTATGCTCTGCTCGGTGATCCTTGTTGCCGCCCTGTGGCTACCACTCCTCACCCTGGCGGAGATCACCAGCCTCTTCACCCTGCTGGTCTTTGCCGTGGTCAACCTCTCATTGTGGCGTGTAAAGGGTCGTGAGCCGTACGTTGCCGATGCCCCCCTCTTCCCCCGCTGGATGCCGCTCTGCGGCTTTCTCTTCTCCACCCTCTTTATCCTGTTTCAGTTATGGCACTGGAGCCAATGAACCATGATCAATGAGTGGCTGATCTACCTTGCCACCGGCGCCTTTGCCGGCACCCTCGCCGGGCTGCTGGGTGTCGGCGGGGGGCTGATTATCGTACCGATTCTGGCACTCACCTTTGCCGCACAGGGGGTCAACCCGGAGATACAGATGCACCTGGCCATCGGCACCTCACTGGCCACCATCATCTTCACCTCCCTCTCCTCGGTCTACGCACACCATAAGCACGGCGCGGTCGAGTGGCCGATCTTCCGTGCGATTACACCCGGCATCATTATCGGCGCCCTGGCCGGTGCCTTTATCGCACGCGCTATCCCCACCCTCTCGCTGCGCACCCTGTTCGGTCTGTTTGAACTCTTTGTCGCCGTACAGATGGCACTGAGCCTCAAGCCCGCTGCCCACCGCGGCCTGCCGGGAAGAGTGGGGATGAGTGGGGCCGGGATCGTCATCGGTGCCATCTCGGCGCTGGTCGGTATTGGCGGCGGCACCCTTACCGTCCCCTTTCTGCTCTGGTGCAATGTGACGATACAGCGTGCCATCGCCACCTCTGCCGCTGTGGGTCTGCCAATCGCGGTTGGCGGGGCCACCGGTTTCGTACTGAGCGGCTGGGGCCACCACAAACTACCGGAGTGGAGTAGCGGATATCTCTACTGGCCGGCGCTGCTTGGTATCGTCATGGCCAGCACCCTGTTCGCGCCGCTGGGGGCAACGCTTGCACATCGGCTACCCACCGTATTGCTCAAGCGGCTCTTTGCACTACTGCTCTTCGCGCTGGCGCTGCGTATGATAGTGGTGTGACTCGATGAAGATAAATGCGCTGTTTCTGTTGTCACTTCTGTTTCCCTCGCTGGGCATTGCGTTACCGATTAGCGAAATCCGTTTTGAGGGTAACACCTCCACCCGCGAAAGCGTTTTACGCCAGGAGTTACATATTCACGAAGGGGAGGAGTCTGATAGCCAGCGCATAGAGGCGTCGCGCCAGGCGATCATGAACCTGGGGCTTTTCAAGCTGGTCACCAGTCGATTGGAGCAGGATGGCCCATCGCAACAACTCATCTTCACCGTAGAGGAGCGCTACTATCTCCTGCCAATACCGCTCATCGGTGGCAACCAGGAGGAGGGGAACTATAACTACGGGCTGGAGCTACGCCACGATAATCTGTGGGGACTCAATCACCGATTAAAAGTAGTCTATGAGAACGAGAAAACGGTTGATGACACCCTACCGCTAAAGCGAGAAGCCAAATTTAACTACTCCATTCCACGCTTCATCAATACCCCTTATGCCCTCGGCCTACAGGCCGGTCGCGTGACAGAGAAGGTCATAGAGCTGGACGACTCTTTAAGTTTTGTTACCGGCAGTTATCATCAGCAGGTCGACAGTAGAAGTTTCTCCCTTGCCCGCTGGATTGAGCCTAAGTGGAGTAGTCAGGGCTGGTTGATAAGCGGTGGCGCCGGTGTTACCGAGAAGAGCTATCACGATCAGGTCGGTAGTGGCCTCCTTTATCAGGACAGCCAGACTGTCACCCTCAACATGGGACTAGGTTTTAACCAGGTGGCAGAACATCCCTACCACCGGGATGGCACCCGTTATGGTTACACCCTGTCTATTGCACAACCACGCTTTGGCTCGGACTACAGTTTCACCCGCCATTGGCTCTACTATCGGCGGTACCAACCGTTGGAAACCATCGATGCCAACATAAACTCTCAGCTTCGTCTAGGCGTTGCCAACGGCGAAGCTTTTAGTAGCCCAACTTACTCCATCGGCAACTCCTCTCTACTCCGCGGCTATGAGAACGATTACGCCAAAGGTAACGCCCTCTTTCTTCTCAATATGGAGTATCACCAGCACATCACCGGCTACCGTCAACTACGTGGGGTGCTGTTCGCTGACATGGGAAATGCCTGGAATGAGGGACGCAACATTGATATTGGAGATCTGCACAGCGGGGTCGGAGTAGGAATGCGCTGGCGGGTACAGTCCTTTGTCGATGTCACTCTGCGGTTCGATTACGCACGAGCCCTGAGTTATGACAACAACACCCTTAGTCTGACAACCAGCGCAAGTTTCTAGCGCTATCGCTTCATTCTATTTTAGCGTCGATACCGTCTAAATTAGTGGCTTATACGCTCATATTGATAAAATCTAAGAACATCACTGCTAATATCAGATGACAAGGTGACACTAAGATCATCCACATATATCTCATATGTGGTAAGCGGATCACGATATCCCTTCACCACCACACCGTCCTCTCGACGGCGTATCACAACATTGCCAAGGTCACAGTCCTTGATAAGTTCATATGTTCTTTCGGTAATCATCAGATGTCCGACAGGACATTGGCTCTCCATACGATTGGCAAGATTGGTAGTATCACCAATAGACGTGTATTCAAGTTTCATGTCACAGCCGATGGCACCTACCACCACAGTGCCAGAGTTGATACCAATACGCATTTCAAATACCACGCCGTGCTCCTGACGAATCTCTTCATTAAGAACTCTGAGCCGTCGCTGCATCTCGATTGCTGCACGCACCGCCTGTTCGGCATGATTTTCAAAGTGGACCGGTGCGCCAAACATCGCAACAATCGCATCACCGATATATTTATCTGGAAAACCATTCCAGTGCTTAACGATCGGAACAAGTTCACCAAAATAACGATTTAACAGGTGTACCACCTGCTCTGCGTCCATTTTTTGCGACAGTGTAGAAAAGGCAGCAAAATCGGTAAACATGATGGTACACTCGACACTCTGCCCACCCAGCACAAGCCCCTCTCTTGCCGCTTTGTCGGCAAGTTCATCGGAGAGCAATTTGGAGAGCGACTCTTTAAGATTAGTCATCTCACCGACCCACTGAATCATCTTATTAAATACTTCGATCAGCGCCCTGAACTCTCCGCAGCCTACACCTGGTACACTATATGTGTAGTTATGCTGCATTACCGCATCGGCACCATCAATAAGTGCATTGATTGGACGAGTCATGCGTATGCTTATAAAACGTGCAATAAAATAGATCAGCACACCAACGCCTAACACGGAGATCAGTAGTGTAATTAGCGTACTTCCCATCGCGCGTTGT